>JBHOQW010000032.1:0-13568 GCA_042408665.1 Dehalococcoidia bacterium | reverse complement strand
GGGCAAGAGGGGCGTTGGAAGACGCGTCGGCGCGCCCACCGACGTCGGTGGGCGCGCCGCGTTGTCAGGCAGAGGTGGGGCTTACGGCGACGCCGGCTGGCGGCGGCGGAAGGTATAGCCGATGCCGGGCACAGTGTGGATATAGGTGGGGTTGTTCGAGTCGTCGTCGAGCTTGCGGCGCAGGTTGCGGATGTGGCCTTTGAGCAGGCTGCCGTCGTCCACCCCCTCGTACCCCCACACGCGGTCGGTCAGGATCTGGTGGGTGAGCACCTGCCCCTCGTGCAGCACCAGCTCGTACAGCAGCTTGAACTCGATGCCGGTGAGGCGGATAGCGCGGTCGCCGATGGACACGCTGCGCCACTGCGGGTCGAGCTTGAGGTCGCCGGCGGTGATCACCTGCCAGCCCTTGCGGGGCTGGTCGGCGGCTTCCTTGGCGCGGCGCAGCACGGCGCGGATGCGCGCCAGCAGCTCCCGCGGATTGAAGGGCTTGGTGATGTAGTCGTCCGCGCCGCTGTCCAGGCCGCGCACGATGTCGGCGTCGGAGCGGGCGGCGGTGAGCATGAGGATGGGGGTGTTGGACTCGGCGCGGATCTGGCGGCAGACCTCCCAACCGTTGACCTTGGGCAGGTCGACGTCCAGCAGCACCAGTTGCGGGTCCTTCTGCCGCCACAACTGCAACCCCACGGCGCCGTCGCGCGCCGCGATTACCTCGTGCCCCTCCCGCCGCAACGTGAAGCAGAGAATATCAAGCAGATCGGCATCGTCCTCGACGATGAGAATGGACATCGGCCCCTCCTTGTCGCGTGCCTTACCCGGCGGTCCCGTCCTCCGCGGCGGTCGCTTTTCAGTCTATACCACGGCTCAGGGCGGTTGCCGACGGGTAGGTCGAGTCTTCCCGCCCCTCGCCGGTTTCAGGCTAACCCGGCCCATGGCGGCGCCGGTGCCGGGTCGGTGAAGATCGGGTGAAGAAGTAACAGATGAGGGTGGCGGATGGGGCATTCTGGACAACCGCCGCTCAACCGGTGGTGGCCAGTGGGTGGTCGGCGGTGCCGGCCAGCGCGGCCGGGGCGCCCAGCAGCCACCGTTGCACCCCGGGCAGCGGCATGAGCCCGGCGCCGACCAGGCGCAGGAAGACCGGCAGGTCGTGCACCAGGTAGCGGCGCCACAGCCGCCCCGGCTCCTGGGCCAGTCGATGGGCCCACTCCAGGCCGGCGCGCCGCATCCATACCGGCGCACGGGGGATGGCGCCGCTGAGGAAGTTGAAGGTGCCGCCCACACCGACGCACACGGGCACTGCCAGTTCCTCCAGGTGCGCGCGGATCCACAGCTCCTGGCGCGGCGCGCCGAAGGCCACGAACAGCAGGTGCGGGCGCGCCGCGCGCACGGCCGCCACCATCCGCGCGTCCTCCTTGGCGGTGAAGGGGCCCATGGGCGGCGCATAGGTGCCGGCGAGGCACAGGCGCGGGTGCCGTCGCACCAGCGCCGCCGCCGCGGCGTCCGCCACGCCCGGCGCCGCCCCCAGGAGAAAGACCCGGTAGCCGTGGGCGGCGGCCAGCGCCGCCCCCTGCTCGACCAGGTCCACGCCGGTGACGCGCTCGCCCAGCGGCCGCCGCAACAGCCGCGCCGCCCACAACACTGGCACCCCGTCCGGCACTACCAGGTCGGCCGCGTTCACGGCCGCGCGGAAGTCCGGGTTCTGCCGCGCCAGGCGAATGAAGTCCATATTCACGGTCACGATCTGGTGCGGGCGGCCGGAGCGGATAAAGGCCTCCATCTGGGCACAGACGGCGGACAGCGTGACCCGATGCACGCACACGTCCAGGATCTGGCAGCTCTCGAACACCGTGGACCTCACCGTCGCTCGATGGTGGATACCGACAGGATGCCCTCCCGCGCGCCGACGGTGGTTGAGCGTCGGTTGGCCCGCGATGCGGTCGGCGTGGAGGCTCGTGGCGGCCGGTGGCGACCGCGGCCGCCCGCCGGTTGGAAACCGGTGGAGCGGGTGGACGGGTGACCGGCGCTCCGGCGCGCGGTTTCAACCCGCTCTCAACCGGCTCCCGCCTGCACGGCGTGGGGGCGTGCGGCATACTGGCTTGAGGCGGGCTGTTGGTCCGTCGCGTGTGCGGGGTGGCCGGCCGGTGTGGGAAGGAGCCCGCGGTGCGCCCACGGGTGCTGGTGGTGGACTGGGACGAGGGCGAGGCGCACGCCCTGGCGGCGGCGCTCACCGCGGCCGGCTGGGCGGTGTCCATGCGTTCGAACAGCGTCGACGGCTTGGTAGCGGTCGAGGACGAGCCGCCGGCGCTGGTGGTGCTGCGCTGGGACATGCCCCACATCGACGGCGAGGTGTTCGTCCGCGCCATGGCGGTCGGCCTGGCCGCACCACCGCCGGTGCTGGTGCTGGCCGCGGCGTCCGTGACCGCCGCGCCGCCGCCGCTGCCGCTGGCGGTGCGGTGGCTGCCCGTGCCGACGGAACCGGCGGCGGTGCGGCAACGGGTGCAAGAGGTGCTGGGCGTGCCCTCGCGTCCGGCCGGCACCTAGTCCAGCGAGACCAGCCGCTGCTGCACGGCGATGCGCACCACCTCGGTGGTGCGCTGGACGCCCAGCTTGCGCGCGAGGCCACGGATCACGCTGCGGACGCCGCTCTCCGAGAGGAACAGCTCCCGCCCGATGCGCTCGGCGCTCCAACCGCGCACGAGCAGCTGCAGGACCTGACGCTCGCGCTCGGTGAGCTGGGGGTCCGGTGACGCCGGCGCCGCGGTCAGGGCGAGGTAGGCTTCCACCAAGGCGCCGAGGAGGCCGCGCGGCAGGCCCCACTCCCCGCGCCGCACGGCGGCCACACAGCGCATCAGGTTGCCGGCGCGGGCGTCCCGCGGCACGAAGCCGCGCGCGCCCGCCCGTAGCGCGGCCAGAAATTGCTCTGGCTCGCCCGGGGCGATGATGAGCAGCGGTGCGGGCGCCACCCGCGCCCGCAGGTGGGCGAGCCGTGAGCCGAGGTTGCGGACGTCGGAGGTCTCCACGAGGAGCACGTCCGGCGCCCAGTCCTGGGGCAACTCGGGTGCGGCGTCGAGCAGCGCGGTGCGCACCTCGGCCACCTCCTGCTCCTCCAGCAGCCGCCTGAGACCCTCGAGCAGCAGGACGTGCTCACCGACCAGCAACAACCGCACCATGCACCGGCCTCCGGCACCGGCGCCCCGTCCGCGCCGCATGCTGGGGATGCCACCGGCTACGAGGCGGCGGGGGGCAGGGTGGTGGTGGCACCGCTGCCGGCATCAACCAGACCGACGTGGGATGCCAACGCCACCGCCTGCAGGCGGTTCTGCACGCCCAGCTTCTGCGAGATGCTGCGCAGGTGCGCGCGCACCGTGTGCTCCGAAATGCCGAGCGCCCGCGCGGCGTCGCGGTTGGAGCACCCCGCCGCCACCAGGCGCAGCACCTGGCGTTCACGGTCGGTGAGCGCGGCCCACGTCGGGCGCGCGGGCCCGCGCTCGTCGGGCGGGGGCACCGGCACCGCCGAAGGCACACACGCCGGCGACGGCAGGCGCGGCGAGATGATCCGCTCCCCGGCCGCCACCCGTAGCAAGACGCGCACCACCGTGGCCAGATCGGCCTTCTCGTCGATGAACCCGCTGGCGCCGGCCTGCATCCAGGCGGTGATCCGCTGCTCATCCTCGCGCAGCCCGAACAGCACCACCGGGGATTGCGGCGACACCAGCCGCACGGTGCGGATCAGGGTGCTCAGGTCATCGCTGAGCTGGGGGTGCGCCAGCACCACCGCCGATTCCCGCGCCACGGCGCGCAGCACGTCGCTCGCGCTGGCCGCTTCATCCACCGCCGCCACCGCCGGATGCGCCGCCAGCAAGCCGGCCACGCTGGTGCGCGACAGCGTGTACCGGTCCGCAACCACCACGCGCACGGGATGCAACCGGCGCTCGTGCGGCGGGGTCATCACCGCCCTCCCCCGGCTGGCTTCGACGCGACGCCCGCCCGGGCGCGCGCCGTGCCTGATTATTCTACCGACCGGACCGGTCTGCTAACACCGCGATCCACCGAGATTCGCCTAGTCTGATCCGTGATCTCTCCCGAACAGATCGGCGTGTTTATGTAACGAATCGGACGTTGAAACCATCCTGTTACGCAGCGTACCCTAGGGCTCAACCACAAGGCGCTGTCCAGCTCCCGCGCCGGCGTGCCCTCGCCCCGGCCCACGGCGCGGGTCCTAACCGCCGGCGGGCCGGTCCACCCTGCCGGTGGGTGCTGAGCGTAGCCAGAGTATGCCCTTCGCGCGCCCCCAGAACACAGGAAGACGGCGATGCAGACCCGCACGGTTGGTCGTGACCCTTCGTCTCGCGAGGCTGGCGGCAGTGACCCGGCGCGCACCGCGGCGCGGGTGTCGGCGGTGCAACCGTTGCCGGAAGCCCAGGCGCAGCGACCGCGGGTGCGGCTCCGGGGTGTCGGGGCGACGGCACGGGGCGATGCACCGGCCGTCGACCGGGCACGGCGCATCAGGCGCCTGGTGGAGCCGGCCCTCACGCACCTGTCGCTGGATACCCTGCTGCACGACCTGCTTAACCGGGTGTGCGCGTTCTTCGCGGCCGACTGCGCCGCCGTCCTGCTGCGCACCGCGGACGGCGCAGCGCTGGAGCTGCGCGCCAGCGTGGGCAGCGCGCCGCAGCCCGGCCGCGTGACGGTCCCCCTCACCGGTGGGGTGGCCGGTTGCGCGCTCGCCGAGGCGCGGCCCCTGCTGGCCGACGGCCCGTCCTTCGCTGATGCCTCCTGCCCGCACCCGCCCGGTCGGCCGCTGCGCGCGCTCATGGCCGTGCCGGTGCGTGTGGAGGGGCGGGTGACCGGTGTGCTGTGCGTGGGCGCCACCACCCCCGGGCGGTTCACCGAAGGCGATGCCAACCTCCTGCAGTTGGCCGTGGATCGCGTGGCGGTGTCCATCGAGCTGGCGCGGCTGCTCGAGGCGGAGCGCGCCGCCCGCGCCGAGGCGGACGTGGCCCGTGGCCGGCTGAGCTTTCTGCTGGAGGCCAGCGCGCTGCTCAGCGGCTCGCTGGACTACGCCGCCACCCTGGCCAATCTGGCGCACCTGTGCGTGCCCACGCTGGCCGATTGCTGCATCGTGGACATGCTGGAGGAGGGCGGCTCGTTCCGCCGCCTGGCCACCATGGCCGATACCCCGGAGCGGGAGGCGATCGTGCGCGCGCTGGCCGAGCGCTACCCGCTCGACCTGCAATCGCGGCACCCGATCGCCGAGGCCGCGCGCTCTCGCAGCGCGGTGGTTATCCCCGAGGTCACGGCGGAGACGCTGCAGGCGTTCGCCCGCGATGAGGAGCACCGTGCCCTGCTCGCGCGCCTCGGCGTGCGTTCCCGCATGAGTGTACCCCTGATGGTGAACGACCAGGTGCTGGGTGTGATCTCCTTCTGCGCCGTGCACCGCCGCTACGGCCCGGAGGACCTGTCCCTGGCCGAGGACCTGGCGCGCCGCGCGGCCACGGCCGTGGCCAACGCCCGCCTTTACGACGAGGTGCGGCGCGCCCTGCGCCTGCGCGATGAGCTGATGGCCGCCATCAGCCACGATCTGGCCCAGCCGCTGGCCTCGATCCGCACCCTGGCGCACGTGCTCCACGAAGAGGCCGAGAGCGCCGACCGGCCGGACGGGGTGTGGATGGCCCGCCGCCTGGATGCCATCGCCACCCGCCTCACGGCCATGTGCCGCGAGTTCGTGGATCTGGCCCGCCTGGAGGCCGGCCAACCGCTGGACCTGCACTGCCGCCCCATGGACCTGGTGGCGCTCGTGCGCCAGATCGCGGAGATGTACGCCGACCTCAACCGCGGCACGCACGAGATCAGCGTCCATGCTACGCCGGCCGAGATCGTGGGCACATGGGACAAGTTCCGCCTGGAGCGGGTGGTCAACAACCTGCTGTCCAACGCCATCAAGTACAGCCCCAACGGTGGCCCGGTGAACGCCACCCTCACGGTGGTGCATGAGCCGCTGCCCGAGGGCGGCACGCGCGCGTACGCGCAGCTCGCGGTGCAGGACTGCGGCGTGGGGATCCCCTCCGCCGACCTGCCCCACATCTTCGAGCGCTTCCACCGGGCGCGGAACGTCGTGGGCCGCTTCAAGGGCAACGGCCTGGGATTGGCCGGCTCGCGCCAGATCGTGGAGCAGCACGGCGGCCGCATGAGCGTGAGCAGCGAGGAGGGCCAGGGTAGCACCTTCGTGGTCCGCCTCCCCTTGGATCCGGCCTGACCACGCGTGGCGAGGCGCTTCAGTTGACCAGCACGTAGCCCAGCCCGCGCACGTTGCGCAGAAGCTTCGGGTCGGCGCCCAGGCTCTGGATCTTGCGGCGGATGCGCAGGATGACGGTCTTCAGGTAGCCGGGGTGCACCGTGGCCCGTCCGGATACCTGTGCCAGCCGCTGGGCCAGCTCGCCGGTTGGAACGAGGTTACCGAGCGCACGCGCCAACTCGGTCAGCACCTCCGCCTCCACGCGCGTGAGCGACACCGCGCGTCCCTCGCGCGTCAGTTCGGGCGGCAGCGTGCGGAAGTGCACATCCTTGAAAATAAGGTACTCCGCCGCCAGGCGGCCGATGCTGCGCAGGAGCCGCGCCTCGCGCAGGGCGGGGGTGAGGGCGGCGCTGGCCTCGTCGGGCGGCATCTCGTCGGTGAGTACGGCCACGGCGCCGGCGTTGTAGTAGGGCGCGGGCGAGGTGCCGGGCGGCACCACCGCCACCAGCACCGAGCTGAGCGTTTGCAACAGGTGGCGCGCGAGCGCCACGTGCTCCGGGCTCTCGTCGCCGACCACGATCGCCAGATCGCTGCGGGTGGCGAAGGCGGTTTGCACGGCGTTGGCGGCGCCCACGTGCTCGATGAGGTACACATCAGCATCGACCAGGATGGGAAGCAGCCATCGGCGCGGTGCCGGGCGCAGGTAGACCACCAGGGCCGTGAGCCCGGGGCGAGCAGGTGCGGTCATGGCAGCGATCGCGCGGATATCACGCCGGGCGCTCCCACGGGTGGTCACGGCGAGGTCGTCCTGCCGGATCGGTGGCTACGGGGCATGGCACCTTTATCCTGTATTCCGCCCCGCGGCCATGGTGACGGGTGCACCGTCACCGACCGCACGGCGGTGGTTAGGTGATACCCGGCGGGCCGCCCCCGGTGGTTGAGAAACGGTTAGCTGGCGGTAACAACTGCGGCTGAGATCGTGCCGCTCGGTCGAGGGTGCCGGGCGGACGCACCAGCGGGTGCGGCGTTGCCGCAACCGGGACCCGGTGTTACGCTCAGCCTGAGGCGGCAGCCCGGCTGTGTTCGTGGGTTCTGGTGT
Organism: Dehalococcoidia bacterium; assembly: GCA_042408665.1. Classification (GTDB taxonomy): domain Bacteria; phylum Chloroflexota; class Dehalococcoidia; order CAUJGQ01; family CAUJGQ01; genus CAUJGQ01. The sequence goes on along the minus strand of JBHOQW010000032.1, from coordinate 6,237 downwards.
GACCCCGCCGCGTCGGGGACCCCTGCACCGGCCGGGCGGTTGCCGGCCGGCATCTCCCTGCGGAGGCACCGAACGCGATGGCCACCACAACGCCGGCTCGGGCTCCGGCGCGCGCCCTGCCGTGGCCCCTGGCTTTCTACCGCTCCGCCGTCGGCAAGAAATGGGTGATGGCGGTCACCGGCATCGTGCTGCTGGGCTACGTCCTGCTGCACATGCTCGGCAACCTCAAGCTGTACCTGGGTGCGGCGGAGATCAACAGCTACGCCGAGGGGCTGCGCACGGTCGGTGAGCCCTTCCTGCCCCGCAGCGGCGCGCTGTGGATCGTGCGCGTGCTGTTGATCAGTGCGTTCGTGCTGCACATTCACGCCGCCTACTCGCTCACGCAGATGAACCGGCGCGCCCGGCCCGTTCCCTACCAGTCGCCACGCCATTACATCGCCGCCACCTACGCCGCGCGCACCATGCGCTGGAGCGGCGTAATCGTCGGCCTGTACGTCCTCTACCACCTGGCCGACCTGACGTGGGGGTGGGCCAACCCCGACTTCAAAAAGGGCGACGTGTACCACAACGTGGTGGTCAGCTTCCAGCAGTGGCCGGTGGCCCTGCTGTATATCGTCGCCAACCTGGCGCTGGGGTTCCACATCTACCATGGTGCCTGGAGCCTCTTCCAGAGCCTCGGGATCAACAATCCCCGCTTCAACCCCGCACGCCGGTGGTTCGCGACCGCGTTTGCGGCGGTGATCGTCGCCGGCAACGTCAGCTTCCCGGTGATGGTGCTCGCCGGGGTGGTGCGCTGAGGGAGGAGAGGCCATGACGGTTGCGGCATCGCCCAAGCTGGACGCCAAGATCCCGCCCGGGCCGCTCGAGGACAAATGGGACAACCACAAGGCGAACCTGCGCCTGGTGGCGCCCACCAACCGGCGGCGGTTTGAGGTCATCATCGTGGGCACGGGGCTGGCCGGAGCCTCGGCGGCGGCAACGCTGGGTGAGCTGGGCTACAACGTGAAGGTCTTCTGCTTCCAGGATTCGCCCCGCCGCGCCCACAGCATCGCCGCGCAGGGCGGCATCAACGCCGCCAAGAACTACCGCAACGACGGCGACAGCGTCTTTCGCCTGTTCTACGACACCATCAAGGGTGGCGACTACCGTTCCCGCGAGGCCAACGTGTACCGGCTGGCCCAGGAGAGCGTGAACATCATCGACCAGTGCGTGGCGCAGGGGGTGCCCTTCGCGCGCGAGTACGGCGGCCTGCTGGACAACCGCTCCTTCGGCGGCGCGCAGGTCTCCCGCACGTTCTACGCCCGCGGCCAGACCGGCCAGCAGCTCCTGCTGGGCGCTTACCAGGCCATGCTCCGCCAGGTGCAGGCCGGCACGGTGACGCTCTATCCTCGGCACGAGATGCTGGACCTGGTGGTGCACGACGGCCGCGCCGTGGGCATCGTGGTGCGCAACCTCGTCACCGGCGAGATCCGCTCTCATTCCGCCCACGCGGTGGTGCTGGCGACCGGCGGCTACAGCAACATCTTCTTCCTGTCCACCAACGCCAAGGGCAGCAACTGCACCGCCATCTGGCGCGCGCACCGGCGCGGCGCCCTCATGGCTAATCCCTGCTTCACCCAGATCCACCCCACCTGCATCCCGCCCAGCGAGCACTACCAGTCCAAGCTCACCCTGATGAGCGAGTCGCTGCGCAACGACGGCCGGGTGTGGGTGCCGCGTAACCCGGGCGACGCCCGCCCGCCTCGCCTCATCCCGGAGGAGGAGCGGGACTACTTCCTGGAGCGGATGTACCCCTCCTACGGCAACCTCGTGCCGCGCGACGTGGCCTCACGCGCCGTCAAGCGCATGGTTGACAGTGGACGGGGCGTGGGCCCGTTGCGCAACGGCGTCTATCTGGACTTCGCCGACGCCATCGCCCGGCTCGGTCGCGCCGTGATCGAGGACCGGTACGGCAATCTGTTCGAGATGTACGAAAAGATCACTGGCGAGAGCCCGTGGGAGACGCCGATGCGCATTTACCCCGCGCCGCACTACACCATGGGTGGGCTGTGGGTGGACTACAACCTGATGAGCACCATCCCCGGCCTGTTCGTGGCCGGCGAGGCCAACTTCTCCGACCACGGCGCCAACCGCCTGGGCGCCAGCGCCCTGATGCAGGGGCTGGCCGACGGCTACTTCATCCTGCCCTACACGCTGGCCGACTACCTCGCCGGGCTGCTCGGCACGCGGCCGCTGCCCACGGACCACCCGGCGTTCAAACAGGTGGAGGCTGAGGTGGCGGACCGGGTGAAGCGGCTGCTGGCCATCAAGGGCACGCGCTCGCCGGACTACTTCCACCGGGAGCTGGGCAAGATCATGTGGGACCTGTGCGGGATGGAGCGCAGCGTGGAGGGGTTGCAGAAGGCGCTCACGGAGATCCCGGCGCTGCGCGAGGAGTTCTACCGCGACCTGCGCGTGCCCGGCGCCAACGAGGAGTTCAACCAGGCGCTAGAGAAGGCCGGGCGCGTGGAGGACTTCCTGGAGTTCGCCGAGCTGATCGTGCGCGACGCCCTGCACCGCAACGAGTCCTGCGGCGGCCACTTCCGCGTCGAGTACCAGACCGAGGACGGCGAGGCGCTCCGTAACGACGACGAGTACGCCTACGTGGCCGCCTGGGAGTTCACCGAAGTGGGCTGCGAACCCAAGCTGCACAAGGAGCCGCTCGTCTTCGAGTACGTGCACCCGTCTCAGCGAAGCTACAAGTAACCAGTCGCCCCGCCACGTGGGCGCTGCCCGGAGTCACCGCGCGATGCGCTTGTATCTCAAAATCTGGCGTCAGAAGGACCGTCACTCGCCCGGCCGGTTTGTGGACTACGAGGTGGACGATATCTCGCCGGACATCTCCTTCCTGGAGATGCTCGACGTGCTCAACGAACGCCTCATCGCGCGGGGCGAGGACCCGATCGCCTTCGATAGCGACTGCCGGGAGGGCATCTGCGGCATGTGCGGGGTGGTGATCAACGGCGTGCCGCACGGGCCGGTGCGCGGCACCACCACCTGCCAGCTCCACATGCGCCACTTCAAGGACGGCGACCACATCGTGGTGGAGCCGTGGCGCGCCGCCGCCTTCCCAGTGATCAAGGACCTGACCGTTGACCGCAGCGCCCTGGACCGCATCATCGCCGCCGGCGGCTACATCACCGCGCCCACCGGCAGCGCGCCAGAAGCCAACCAGATCCTCATCCCCAAAGACGTGGCCGACACCGCCTTCGACGCCGCGGCCTGCATCGGTTGCGGCGCGTGCGTGGCCGCCTGCCCGAACGGCGCCGCCCAGCTCTTCACCGCGGCCAAGGTCGCCCACCTCAACCTGCTGCCGCAGGGCCAGCCCGAGCGGTGGAGGCGGGTGGTGAACATGGTGCAGACCATGGAGGAGTTCTTCGGCTCCTGCACCAACATGGGCGAGTGCGAGGCGGCCTGCCCGAAGGAGATCAGCATCGACTTCATCGCCCTGATGAACCGCGAGTACGTCAAGGCGATGGTCAAGAACCGCCGCTTGATGGCGCAACAGGGATGACGGTGACCGAGGCATCGCGACACCGGCCGGATCGACACGGCGTTCTTGACCTCGCGTTCTGGAGCCGATAAAATGCTGCCGCATACACAGGCACGGCGACGACGGAGAGTAGTACGGTCCAGCCGCCGCCTCAGCGAGCCGGGGCCTGGTGCAAGCCCGGTGGCCGCGCGGACCGGAACTCGCTCCTGAGCCGGTCGGGGGAAATCCCCTGATGAGGGGAGAGTACTCCGTCCCGGGTGCGCCCGTTATCGCGCGCACGAGGGCCCTTCGGGCTACGCCTGAGGGGAACAAGGGTGGTACCGCGGGTCAGTCCCGTCCCTTTGGAGGGACGGGAATTTTTATAGCGACCCGCGGTCCCGAGGACAGGGGTCGATGCCGGTGACGATCGCCTCTCTGCGCCCCCTAGCGCCCGTCCTCGCGATCCGGGTGCCGGATCGCCGGCTCGACCCGCCCACGCGGCTTCTTCGCCTGCTCGTACTGCTTGTACTTCGCGACGTACGCGCCTGACCCTGCCGACCCTGCCGATGCTCGACAAGCCAGTGAAGCGGAGCGGCGGTCAGGGACAGGCAGCAACCGGCGCGCGACAGGCCTGTCATGCGCACGCTGCGCGGGCGCCCAACACCAGAAGAAGCACACCGAGGCCGGTGCCCGCGGGTTGGAGGACGAATCGAGATGCTGGACGGACACGCACGAGGAGGAGCACCCGCCCCGCCGTCACGGGGCGGCGCGGTAGGGAGCGTGGCACGGTGACGGCGATGCGTCGCCACGGCGCCCCGCCGGTTGCCGTGCCGTTTCCGAGCGTTTCCTGCCGATGACCAAGCACACGGGAGCATACCGATGCGACTGACCGGCGCGCAGATCCTTCTCGAATGTCTTGTCCGCGAGGGCGTGGAAGTCATTTACGGCTATCCCGGCGGCGTGGTGCTGCCGCTGTACGACCGCTTCCCCCAGTACCCGCAGATCAAGCACGTGCTCGTGCGCCACGAGCAGGGCGCGGCGCACGCCGCCGACGGCTACGCCCGCGCCTCCGGCAGGGTGGGCGTCTGCCTGGGCACCTCGGGCCCCGGCGCCACCAACCTGGTGACCGGGATCTGCACCGCCATGATGGACTCGGTGCCGATGGTGGTGCTCACCGGCAACGTGGCGCGCAACCTGCTCGGGCGGGACGGCTTCCAGGAGGCCGATATCACCGGCATCACGCTGCCGATCACCAAGCACAACTACCTAGTGATGAAGGCCTCTGAGATCGCGCAGACGGTGCGCGAGGCCTTCTACATCGCCCGCACAGGGCGGCCCGGCCCGGTGCACATCGACATTCCCAAGGACGTCTTCCTGGAAGAGGCGGAGTTCCACTGGCCGGAGCAGGTGCAGATCCGCTCCTACCGTCCCACCCTTCAGGGGCACGCGGGGCAGATCAAGCGGGCGGCCAGGCTGATCGATGAAGCCAAGCGGCCGGTGATCCTGGCCGGACACGGTGTGATCTGGTCCGGCGCCACCGAGGAGCTGCGCGCCTTCGCCGAGAAGGCGCAGATCCCGGTGATCACCACCTTCCTGGGCCTGGGCGCCTTCCCCGAGGACCACGTCCTCGCCCTCGGCTTCATGGGCATGCACGGCGCCTACCACTGCAACATCGCCGCCAACACGGCCGACGTGGTGATCGGCATCGGCATGCGCTTTGACGATCGCGCCATGGGCCGTTTCTCCGATTTCAACCCCACGGCGCGCGTGATCCACATCGACATCGACCCGGCCGAGATCGGCAAGAATATCAAGACCGAGGTGCCGATCGTCGGCGACGCCAAGCAGGTGCTGCAGGCCCTGATCGAGGAGATCAAGCCCAACACGCACGTGGAGTGGCTGCGCTGGATCGACGACCTGCGCCGCGAGCACCCGTCGTTCGTCTTGCCAGAGCTAGACGACCCGGAGGCGATGTCCACCCAGCACGTGATCCGGGCTATCTACGAGGCGTGCAACGGCGACGCCATCGTCGTCACCGGCGTCGGTCAGCACCAGATGTGGACCGCCCAGCACTGGACTTTCACCCGTCCGCGCCAGCTCATCTCCTCCGGCGGGCTGGGCACCATGGGCTTCGAGGTGCCGGCGGCGCTGGGCGCGCAGATGGCCTGCCCGGACAAGCTGGTGTGGAGCATCTGCGGCGACGGCGGCTTCCAGATGACGATGCAGGAGCTGGCGACGATCGTCGACCAGAAGGCGCCCGTCAAGCTGGCGATCATGAACAACCGCTACCTGGGCATGATCCGCCAGTGGCAGGAGCTGTTCTACGACAACAACCTCGTGGCCGCTGACCTGGCCGAGGAGATCTGCCAGCCGGATTTCGTCAAAATCGCCGAGGCCTACGGCATCAAGGGCCTGCGCGTGGAGCGGCGCTCGGAGATGCGCGCCGCCATCGAGGAGGCGATGCGGCACCCCGGCCCGGTGGTGATCGACTTCCGGGTCATCAAGGAAGAGAACGTGTGGCCGATGGTGCCGGCCGGCGCCTCCCTGGCGGAGACGATCGAGGACCCCAAGGTGGTGGAGGCGCGCGAGCGGCGCAAGCGGCAGGCGGTGGCGGGTGATTAGCAGGGACGACAACGGCCGAGAGCGTCCGTTCAGGAGCACACGCCCATGAGCACCAAGCACACGGTGATCGCCCTCGTGGAGGACCGACCCGGCGTTTTGAACCG
>JBHOQW010000177.1:0-3160 GCA_042408665.1 Dehalococcoidia bacterium | reverse complement strand
CAGCCGGGCCGCCGGGCCGAAACCGACGCCACGCGCCTGGTGGACCGTGCATCTCAGTCTCATGCCTCTTCGCGGTCGCGGGTGTGATCAGCAGGTCGGCGCCGCCACGCGGCGGAGAAACGCCGTGCTGAGGCTGCTGTGCGCGGTGGCCTACCGTCGCCGGCGTCCACCGGAGGGGACTGTTGCCCGGCAGGGGGGTTTGCCACCGGCCGCTGCCATGTTCGTGGCTCTCCTCTTTAGCGCCTGGGTGGTGGTTTTCTCCTTTTCTATCCCTCACCTGAGCGCACACGACGTTCTGTCGCTAATGCCGTTCCTGACTCTCACTGGAATAGCTGGACGCTATAACCTTGGTATTTATGGGTCCGGCATGTACATGTCTGTCACGATGGCAGCAAACCTAGCGGCAGGCATGCTCTACGGACCAGCCGGTGCTGTTGCAAGCGCAACAATCTCAGCCATATCATTTGCACGTGGGCAAGGACTAAAACCAGTTCAAAAGCTTCGTGCAGTCCTGTTTAATCTGGGTAATTTCTCTCTTTCAAATGCAGCTGGTGTGTTCTTTTTTCTAATTTTATCTCGGAATTCTCTAGTATCAAGCCGAATTTGGCAGGTAATCGCGGCAGTATCGTCCGGTCTTGCGACTTCTTTACTAGAAATGTTCTTCGTCGCAATGATTATCTCCCTCAGTCAAAAGCGATCAATTCGGCAGATCTGGATAGAAAACTGCCGCTGGTCTCCTCCATACGCCATGGGCATGGGCCTGCTCGCTTTGGGCCTTGCCCTGTCGTATCGCTCCGCCGGCCTGACCGGTCTTCTTGCCTTTATCGGACCTATCCTGCTCGTGCGCTACTCCGTCAAGCAGTACCTGGACCATACCGCCAGTTCTGTGCAAGAACTTCATGCGCGCAACCAGGCGCTGGAGCAGGCCAACCGCGAGATCCAGGCGATGACCGCCCGCCTGCAGGAGACCTACGCCGGTACCCTGGAGGCGCTGGTGGCGGCCCTGGACGCGCGCGACCGCGAGACGCGCGGCCACTCGGTGCGCGTCTCCCGCCTGACGATGCTCCTGGCTTGCGAGCTGGGCGTGCAGGAGGGCACGCAGGAGTGGCTGGATATGGAGCGCGGTTCGCTCCTGCACGACATCGGCAAGATCGGCGTGGCCGACGCCATCCTCAGGAAGCCGGGCAAACTGGCCGATGAAGAATGGGTGGAGATGCGCCGCCACGCCCGCATCGGGTACGAGATGCTGAAGGACATCCCGTTCCTGGCCGGGGCGGCGGAAATCGTCGCCTGCCACCACGAACGCTGGGACGGCAAGGGCTACCCGCGCGGCCTGGCCGGGGAGCAGATCCCACTGGGGGCGCGCATCTTCGCCCTGGCGGACGCGTTCGACGCCATGGCCACCGATCGGCCCTACCGACGGGCCCGCTCGTATGAGGAGTGCAAGGCCGAGATCGTGCGCTGCGCCGGCACGCAGTTCGACCCACGCGTGGTGGAGGCGTTCCTGCGCGTCTACCCGCGGTGGGTGGAGTACCACCGCGAAAGCCTGCGCCGGCTGGGCGCGGAGCACAGCGAGGTAGCATAACGAGGCCGGCTGCGGCTGTGGCAGGCAAGCCTGAGCACGGAAGAACAGCCATCTCCCCGACCGAGCACTTCAGCCGGGGACGAGACGGATCTCCGGACTAGAACAGAAAAACGGCCCGCAGGCGCGGACCGTCACGGGCAGCCTAGCCGCCGCCCCAGCCCCAATCGCGGGCCATAGCATCTCCTTTCCCGGTGTCCCCGGTTTGTTCTGGTCCCGGCCCGGTGCTGCCACACCGGGTCGGGCGCTTCTCGCACGGCAACATTACGGCCGTCAAGCGTCTCGCCAACCGGCCGTATACCGACGAGTCGGTACGTATGTAACAAGAATCTATCAGCGCGTCAAGCTGATTAGAAGCGGAATGTGCCGATAACGAGTAACGATTTGGTGAAGATTCGGAGATGCGATCAGGCGGCGCGCAGCGCGCGGCTGCTGATCCCACCCAGCGCCGCCAGCAGCGCCGCGCCCGCCAGCAACGCCAGCGCGACGCTGGCATCCGCCAAGCCGGCGATGCCCCCCGCCACCATCAGGATCGGCGGCCGCACCGCCTGCGAGGTGACGTTGGCCAGGGCGATCACCCGTCCCCGCAGCTCGGCGGACGTCTCCGCCTGGAAGATGCTGTACTCGGCTACGTTGAACAGCGCCGCGCCGCCGCCCAGCAGGAGCAGCATAAGGCCGGCCACCGCCAGCGATGGCGCCAAAGCCAGCGCGAACGCGCCTACCCCCACGGCGCCCAGACCGCCGGCCAGGGCGCGGCCGCGGTGCAGGCGCTGCCCCAGCCGGGCAATGCCGGCGCTCGTCAGCACCGAGCCGGCAAAGAAGCAGGCCATGAGCGCGCCCAGCTCGCGCGAGCCGGCACCAAAGTGGCCGCGCACCAGCACCGGCAGCAGGGCCGGCACCGGCGCGAACGCCACAATACCGACGACGCCCACCAGCAACGTGGTGCGGAGGATGGCCCGCTCACACACGTAGCGGATGGCCTCCAGCAGCTCCTGCCGCAATGAGGCGCCGGTCCGAGCGCGCGGATGTGGTCGTGGCCGCACCAGGAGCAGCGTGGCCGCGGAGAAGAAAAAGCTGGCCGCATCCAGGTAGTACACGTTGGCCGCACCTACCAGGGCAACAAGTACGCCGCCCAGTGCCGGACCGGCGATCCAGGCCGCCTGCCCGGTCCCCTCGGCGATGGCGTTGGCGCGTACAAGCTGCGAGGCGTCTACCAGGTCCGGCATCACCGCCTGGCGCGCTGGGTGGAACAGCCGGCCAAAACTGCTCAGGAGAAAACTCACGGCAAAGACGTGCCAAACCTGCAACGCGCCCAGCGCCGCCAGCAGCGGCACGACCAACGTCACTACGCCGCGGATCGTGTCGGCGGCGATCATGATCCGCCGACGGTCCCAGCGATCTACATAGGCGCCGGCCACCAACCCGAACAGCAGGTAGGGCAGGAACTCCACGGCCAGCGCCGCGCTGCTGGCCAGGGGATTGTTGTTGGTGAGGTCCAGCACCAGCCACACGGAGGCGAGCGAGAACAGGGCATCGCCGGCCCGTGAGACGAACTGGCCGGTGATGAGCGCCGTAAAG
>JBHOQW010000029.1:0-27779 GCA_042408665.1 Dehalococcoidia bacterium | reverse complement strand
CGCGGCCGCCGCGGCCCGGGCAAGGTCCGCCGGGGCGGTGCCGGCGGCCGCCGCCGCCGCGACGAGCTGGAGCGCGCCGGGAAGGTCCCGGGCAAGGAGCCGGCGGGCGAGCGCCGTCCCGTGGTCGGGTGCCGCCTGCCGGGCCGGCTTGGTCTTAGGAGCCATGGCACATCCCCCAGAGGCCGCGTCCCGCCGCCCGGGCCCGGTCCTCGGCCGCGTCGAGCTTCGCGGCGAACCGGGTGTCCGGCGGGAACGCGACGGCTTCCGCGTATCCCTCCTCCACGAGGGCTTCGTTCAGGAACGTGCCGTCCTCCAGGTACACGTACCGGAGGAGGCGGCCGTAGGGGTCCCGGTCCGAGATGTCGCGGACGAGGCGGACCCGGCGGCCCTCCACGAGGGCGCGGTTCCGCTCGGCCGCCTCCGGCCCGAAGCACTCGACGCCGACGGTCGGGTGCTTCGTCTCCGGCGTATCGACGCCGATGTACCGGACCGTCTCCACGCGGCCGTCGGGGAAGGCGACCTCCACGGTGTCGCCGTCCACGGCGCGAAGGACGGTCGCCTCGGCATCGCGGTCCAGGAACCGGGACGCCACGAGGTCGGGCAGGTCTTGCAGCGGCGTGGTCATGACCTGCGTGCAGCTCAGCCCCAGCAGGTTCAAAATCCACGCGACGATGGCGAAGGTGATGATCATACGCACGAGTCTGAGCATCGAGTCCTCCTGTGGTGCCACGCGGCGGGCGGTTACCCTGCCTCCTCCTCGCGGTCGAGCACCAGGGTGGAGATGGTGCCGCCCGGCGTCTCGTACCGTCGCAGGTCCAGTAGCTCCGGCGCTTTCCCAGCCAGCGCGCGTGCCGCGTTCACGTCAACGGCGAGCACCCCCAGCGCCTTGAGCCGGCACACGAGCGTGTCCGGCATCGACATGACGTCGTAGTAGGGCCCCTTCTGGCGGACCTGGAGCCGGGCGGTGACGCCGGTCTCGCCGTCCGTCACCTGCTGCTGCCCCGTGCGCTCCAGGTACGCCTTGACCTCGTTGCTGATGGTCTCGTCCTCCTTCGCCAGCCGTCGCTTCGCCTCGCGGATGGCGGCGAGCCGGCTTAGCTTCGCCACAATCTCCCGTTCCGTCGGGCCGGCTATCTCCGTCAGCTCCTCCATCTCCTCTCACCCCTTCCTCTCAACTCCGTTCCGGTACCGGGGCAAGCCCCGGACGAAGCAGGGCGCATCGAGGTGCCGCTCCTCCCAAGTCACGGTGATCCCCCTGGCCCGGGCGGCCTGCACGAACCGCGGCAGGTCGCAGTCCTCCTCCAGGTACGCCGTCCCGGAGCGCGGGTCCAGGTAGGAGTAGGCGCTGATCTGGCCTTCGATGCCGAGCGCGGTCAGGAGCGCCACGGGGACCGCGCCCCAGGCGTGCCCGGGGTCGCTGTAGACCGTGATCCGGAGTTCCTCCTCCGGACCCTGCCGTCCCGTCGCGCGGGTCCCGTTCATGCGTCCTCCTTTCCGGAGGCGGCCTCCTCCGCCGCCTCACGCGCCTGCTGCCGCGCCCGGAGCGCCGCGCGCAGCCGCTCCACATCCTCCCACGACATCCATCCGGCGACTGGCGCCTCGTTGTCGCTGAACAGGTGGTCGAAGCCCTCCACGCCGATCTGGCTAGGGAGGTAGAGTGTGGTCCGGACGGTCCTGCCGTCCCGCAACGTCCACTCGTGCTCGGGGCCCACTACCGCCACCTCGACCTCCTCGTACTGCTCCAGCGGCAGCCCGTCGGTCTTCGGTGTGCAGTAATGCCAGCTACTGGCCTGAATGGAGAGCACCACATCCCCGTAACGCTCCCCATGGCGGCACTTGGATGCCATACCCACCTCCCTTGCGGGATTCGCTCCGCGGCCGTGCCCGCTCACTTCCCCAGAGCGCACCCCGGGCACAAGTCGGCGCCCGGGAGCTCGTCCACGAGGATGCCGCAGCCGCGGCAGCGCCGCGGCGTGCTGAGTCTGCACGCCATGTCGGGAAAGCCGTCCGTGACGTCCTCCACCGCCACGGACCCCTCCTCTTGGAGCGTGCCGAGCCGGACCGCCGTCGAGGGGCGGGCCGAGGCTCCCACGTAATGCTCCGCGTCCTCGGCCGAGTCGGTGCGGACCGCCAACGTATACGGGACCATGATGGTGAGGATGAAAACGGGGCGCGTGTCGGGAGTCGGCGCAAGGGCCTCCATCAGTCACCTCCTCATGCTCGCCGATGCGGCTGCGTCTTGTGCTCCGCGGAGCCGGCGACGTAGACCCGTCCCCCGAACCGGAACGCCTCCCTGCGTGAAGAGGTCGCCGCCGGCGCCTGCGCCGGCGCCGGCGCGTATGGCCCGTCCCAGAAGGTTGTGCAGGGCCACGGCGTCCTTCACGGCCATGTCCAGGTGGATCGGGGGCATATCCTGGTAGGGCCGAGCGGAGGCGACATCCAGGGTGACCCGTGGCTCGCCGTTGCGGGCGTACCTGCGGACCACCGCCCTGGTGGCGCGGAAACAGCCGTTGCGGCCCCGGGCCTCGGTGTTCGTGAGTTCCTGCTCGAAGATCGTAGCCATGGTGGTCTTCCTTCCTTGTGGTGTGGGTGTGACGAGGAATGCGAAGCCCCCGGGCCTCGTGGGGCAGCACGAGCCGGGGGCTCTGGAATGGAACGGGGCGTAGGGTCAACCCCTACGCCCCGTATCGTGCCGCGGCCGTCGTCGGGTTACGCGGACTGGACCTCCAGCGCCAGCACCGCCGACGGTCCCGGCACGGCGTCTCCTTTTGCCCGGAGTGCCTCCAGGTAGGTCGCGATTGCCTCGCGGGCGTTCTGCCACACCTCATCGAGCGTTTCGCCCTGGGTGAAGCAGCCGGGCAGGTCCGGCACCTCCGCCCAGAAGCCGCCCTCTTCCGCCTCATGCACGACGACCATGTATCGGTCCATGCTAGTCCTCCAGAAGGTTGCCGAACTCTTCAGTCGTCAGCCCTGCCCTCCTGATCATCGCCCGGAGCAGCCCGATCTTCAAGGGCCTGGGGTGCACCGGGACCACCAGGATCTGGCCGTTGGGCATCTCTACCTTATACGTGACTCCCTTTGCCCTGGCTGACGACGCCGCCGGCCCGTTCCAGGGCGGCGGTGGCGATTGTGAAGAAAAAAACAGGTGCATGGACATTGACGGATCTGCCCCCGAGGGTGTCGTAAACGACACCTAAAAGTGTGGTAAACGACACCCCCGTGTCCTTCCCGTGTCTCTCGAAAAAAGTTGGGGAAACTCTTAGAGTTTTGTTCATGACATCCTGGCCTGGGCTCTGTGCAACCATCCCCTCCCTCTCCTCTCCCTCCTCTCCCTCTACCTTCACCCTTGCCTTCTCCCATCTCCTCCTTCACCTTTGCTCTCCGTGATTTCGATTCGTTCTCCGGTTGCCCGTTGGCACGGAGCCTGCCCTCATTCCTCCAGCAGCCTGGGCACCGGCGTCACCGGGTAGCGCCCCGCCGGCCCGCCGTCCCCGGCCGTCCCGCCCCTGACCTGCCGCCGTCACGCTCCCGGCCGCCGCGGCAGGCTGCCCCGCCCCCGCCGCATCGCCGATCCTCCGGCTCCGGCGCATCCCGACCGTCCGTCCCATCCGTGCCTTCCGGCGGTGGGGAACCCGGCCCCGTTCCTGCGGCGCCTCCTGGACCGTGCTAGCGTGAGGGCAGCGGGTGGCCTCCGGGCTGCCCGGTGGAGGTGGTGATGGGCAAGAGGCGAGCACGGGCGCGGCGTGGCGGGGCGGCGGCTCTGGTCGAGGCTGTGGTAGTCGGGCGGGCGGAGCCTGCGCTCCAGCCGATCTGGTCGCTCAGGGCGAACGACGTCGCGCCCACGAGCTGTTCCTGCGGCTGCGAGACGGGCAGGGCGCTCCGCTCCTCCTGGGCCGGGTGCTGCCGGGGGTGCGGGACGTGGGGGCGCTGCTCGCCGTGGACCTCGCGGCGCTGCGGGCGGCGGGTGCGCTCCTGGCGGACGCGGCGGACGAGCCGGTGGTGGAGGCTGGGGTCGTGGCCCGGCTGCGCGGGCTGCTGGGGCTGCGCCGTCACGCGCTCGGGGACCTGCTCGCCCCTGGCGGGTGGGGCGGTCCGCAGGCGCGGGCCGGTGGGCCGGGCGGCGTTACGGACGGCGGGGAGCGTCGTTCGGAAGGAGCGGGAGGTGCCAACGGCGTGGCCGGTTCCGTTGCCTGCGATCCTGTTGCCGTTGCTTCTGGGCATGCTGGTCACCCGAACGGTGCCAGCGGTGGTGGCCGGAACGGGCAAGGTGTCCAGGGTAGCGGTTCCGTCGTTGACGGACGTGGCAGGCGTGTCACAGTGGGGTATCCGGGCGCCTCTGCCGCCAACGGGCGCGCGGGTGCCGGCCGTGCCGGTGGGAATGGCGCCCGCCACCGTCTCGGGCGTCTTGGCGGTGATGGTGCGGGTAACGTCCTTCACCGTCTCGGGCGTCCGGGGCGTCTCGGTGCCATTCATGTGAACGTCTCCATCTCCTCCCTGGAGGATGACGCGGCCTTCGCCGCGCTGTGGGCCGCAGCGACCGAGATGGCGGAGACGGTCCGTCTCGGCGGGGGTGGGGCCGGCGGGGCCGGGCCGGGGGCGCCGGGGCCGCGGCCTAGCTCGTCCTGGAGCTCACCGAGCACGCGCCGGGCGCGGGGGCGCAGGCTGGAGCGGGTCGCGGGCCGGCTGGCGCTCTTCCGGGCGCTCGGGGCCCGGGTCGCCATCGACGACCTGGGGAGCGGGTACTCCTCGCTCGCCCGGCTCCTGGCGCTCCCGGTGGACCTCGTGAAGCTCGACCGGGCCGCGCTGGCGGCCGCGGCCGGGCGGCCCGAGGCGCTGCGGCTCCTCCAGGGCCTCGTCGGGGCCCTGGCGGCGGCCAGGCTGCCTGCGGTGGTGGAGGGGGTGGAGGGCCTCCGCGACCTCCGGCTCGCCCGGCGGCTCGGCGCCGCCTACGCCCAGGGCTTCTACCTCGGCCGGCCGGAACCCGTGCCGGCCCCGATGTCCGGCCGCTCCTCCTGAGACGGGCGGCCCCCGATGACGTAGCCGCCCCCGGCCCGGCGCCCAGGCGGTCCGATGCCTCCGCCCTCCGGTCCTCCTGGTGAGGGACGGAGCGGCCCGATCCATTCCGGACAGGGAGACCTGTCCGCGTGCAGGAGGAGACAGATGGAGAGGCAGGGAGTGCAGGGGCCGGGGGTCCGGCGGCTCGCCGCAGGCATCGTCGCCATCGTCCTCGCCGCGGCCGCCGTTCTGCCGGCGCGGGAGCCGGCGCTGGCGGTGGCCGACACGACCACGGACCACGGCCCGGCGCTGCTGGGGGCGCTCAACGCCGTGCGGGGCGTCCCGGTGGCCTACGACGCGGGGCTCACGGCCCAGGCGGTAGCCCGCGCCCAGGAGCTGCGCGACCGGAACACCATGTGGGAGTCGCCGTCGGCCGAGGGGGCCTACGGCTGGGCCTTCGAGTACCGGCCGACCAAGCGGGGGAGCGACGGCCAGACCATCGAGCACCAGCTCATGGTGCTTGCCCTCGGCCCGCTGGACCCGGCGACGGCGGTCCAGTACATGATCGCCCAAGGCCCCATGGGGAACGATACCTTCGGGTACGCCCCGCCCATCACCAACCCGGTCTACACCCAGGGCGGCGCCGGCGCCTTCTGCGACCCGTACGGCTGCTACTGGGTGCTGAAGCTCTACGGCAGGCCGGCCCTCCCGCCCCCGCCGCCGGCCCCTCCGCCGCCCGCGCCGGCACCCCCGCCGCAGGCTCCGGCTGCGCCGGCCCCGGCGCCCAGTGGTGACGGCGGGTCGATCCCCGTCGCGGCCTCTGCCCCGGGCGGGAGCGGACGGTCCGCTCCCCTGCCCTCCGGGGCTCCCGCGCCCGCCGGCGGGTCAGTGACGGCCACGGGCCCGGACGCGGGCCAGGCGGCGCCCCCGGCGCAGGACGGCGGGCAGACGCCCGCGGGGCAGTCCGGGGCGGAGGACCGCCCTGCGCGGGAGGCCGGGCAGGCGGCCGACCGGGCCCCCGCCACGGCGGCAGCGGCCCGCGGGCCGGAGGGTGACGCGAGCGTGGCCGAGACCGTCGCGCTCGACGAGGACCGCGGCGGCCTCCCGGCGGGGGTGCTCGCCGCCGGCGGGGCCGCGGTGGCCCTCGCCGCGGGCGGGGGCGGCGTGCTCCTGTGGCGCCTGCTGCTCCGGCGGTAGGGTCCGGCGGGGAACCGCGACACCAGGTGCGGGGGCAGGGGCGAGGGCTCCTGCCCCCGCCGCGTGACCCGTGGGTGAGGCGGCGCCGTGCCCCTGGCAGCGGCGGATTACTCGACCCGCTCCCACTCCTCCCGGCTGATACCCGCCTGGCGGAGGATGCGGGCGAGGAGATCGCGGCCGATGGTGCCGTCGTGGGGGTTGGGGATGCGGCGGCGGAGCTGGCCCCCGACCATGAACTGGTGCCGGGCACTGGCGGAGGGGCCACCTGGTCCTAGCGCGCGGAGAGTGCGCACGAGCTCGCGGCGGGAGCTGGGGCCGAAGGGCGGCATCAGGCGGCGACCGGCCCCTCGAGCCGCACGCCGCGAGGCTCCGGGACCTCGTGGCCGAGGCGAAGGCCGAGGACGACCCACGCCGCCAGCGCCTCCCGGAGCGCGTCCCGGCACGCCGGGAGCGTCGCGCCCGTCGCCCAGACGCCGGGGAGCGGCGGGATGGCGCCGTCGTAGCCGCCCGACTCCTCGAGGATCTCCTCGTGGGCCCGCTGCATGGCGGCCTCACGCTCGCGCGTGAGCATCGTCCTTCCCCTTCCCAGCCGGCGGCCCGTGCGACCGGCAGTCCCGTGCTCCCACGGCCCCCGAGCCCCGAGGGCGGCGCCGGCGCGGGAGGGCTCGCGGCCCGCTGTCCGGCGCGGCCTCCGTGGTCTGGTGGGGTACATCCTCGCCTGGGCCCGGCTCGCGGTCGGCGACGTGCTCGAGGTACGGCGTGTAGCGGAACACGCGGTTGCGCCGGCCGCCGGTGACCTCCTGGAGCAGGCCGATGCCGACGAACGCGCGCACGAGCCGCCCCGCCGTCGCCAAGGTAATGCCCAGCTCGTCCCGCACCGGGCGGACGCTGGCCACGGGAGCAGGACCCGGTGCCGCCCGCGCGCGGCGGCGATGGCATCGGTCTCCGCCACGCCCCGAAGGAAGAACCTGAGCCAACCCTCCGGGTTGTCATCCTCGCGGATGGCCTGGAGCCGGTCGTCGTACTCGGCCCGGTGGCGCTCCAGGTAGTGGCTGAGGTAGAGGCGTGGCCGGCGCAGCACCCCGCGGTGTACCAAGCTGGAACGCGAGCCCCGGGAGGGCTGCCTCCGGGGACTCTCAGCTCAGCTGGCCCGGCGCCGTTCGCACCATCTCGGGGACAGTAGACAGCCTAGGCGCTACGCCGACGTTTGGCCGCCTGGCGAGCTTGACTCGGCCGCCAGGATTCGAGGCTCCGCACGCTCACGAGGTACCGCGAGTCCACGGACCGCGCGACCAGGTCACCGCGCTTGATGGCGTGATGCAACCCCGAGCGGGCGACCCCTTTCCGCGTCGCGGCCTCAGTGGCCGGGATCCACTCGTCCGCGAGCGGATCCCGGTCCAGCTCGTACCCCTCGACGGTCCCCACCATGCCCTGCTGGATGCCGAGACGGTCGAACAAGTCTCGCACGGCGCGGAACAGCGGGTGTGTCCACACCTCCCGCGTCACCGCACCGCCGGCGGCCTTGACGAGCGGGTTCGCCGCCCCGTACACGTACCGCGCGCCGAACTCCGCCCACGGCGTCCCGTCACGGTAGGCCGCGTAGGCCGCCGCGAGGTGCTCGCGCTCCTCATCCGTCAGCCCGGCCAGGTCCAGGACCTCGCCTGAAAGCTTCGTGTACGTGCTGTAGCGGTTCATGGCTGCTACCCCTCCTCCGCACGTGGATTGTACAACACTGTTGTACATACGACAACGGTGGAGGAGGGGCGGACGGTTACCCGTCCCCATCCTCCAGCACCTCCGGTACGCCGGCCACCTCGATGTAGACGGCGACCTGCCGGAAGGAGTGCCGGACCCAGTACACCAGGTCCAACCACTGGGGCAGCTGGGTCCAGGAAGCGAGCGCCACCTCGTAGCGGTTGCTCACGTCCCGGTACACCGTCCCGTCGCTCCCCCAGGCGCCGACCACGCCCGGCTGCATGGAGAAGCCGCCGAACCGGGTCACGAGCTGCTGCTCCAGCCCCTCCCAGAGCGTAACCGGGAACTCTTGCCCGTCGTTGTCCTTGACCGGGACCAGGAACGTGGTGCGGACCAACGGTGCTCCCATCCTCCCTGCCCCACTGTACAACAATGCCAGATCCATATTAATGGGGTGTTGTACATGTCGCGGTACGGCTGTGGCCACACGGTCGTTCCCATGGAGGTTGGGGACCACAGCGAGGGGTGGCCGGCGCCCAAGGAGTCCTTCCTTGTGGAGGATGGGGTCTTCGCTCGCTGGAGCGCCGGAGCCAGCAAGGGGGCGACCAGCCGCTCGGCGCCCGAGCGACCCCAGCGTGTGCGTCCCGTGCAAGAGGACGCCACGCCGGCAGGAGTGGCGGGGTCACCTGTCCCACGGGTGAAGCCGGGGGCTTGCCCTCGCCCGAGGGGTCGGGCAGGGCTTCGAGGACGGTTGACGGCGGTGTGCGCGGCGGTCTCCGCGGTGCCGGCGTCGCTGCCGTCATGCGCTCCGCACCGTGCACGCAGGACCGCCGCGGCCAATGCCGGCGCCTGTGTACGTCCCGGACGGCGCGATGCTTCAACAGGCATCGCCGGTCCACCCGCGGATGTTCACCGGCTGCCGTGCGAGGGCAACCCGCCCGCTCCCTGCACGCCGTTGCTGTCCGGGCTAGCCTGGACCCAGCAGGCCCGCGGGCCTGCGGGCTGACAGGAGGTGATGGGCAGGATGGCAGGGTGGCTCAGGGAGCTCTTCGGGTTTCCGGGCGGCGACGTCGCCGCGGTGGCCCAGGGGACGCCGGCGCTGGCGGCACGACACCGGGAGATCGTCGCGGAACGCGTGGCGCGCGACATCGAGGCGGAGGCGGCGGCCCGGGCGGCCGGGGCACCGTGGCTCCTCCGGCCCCTGGCGGGGGCGCTGGCACGCCACGGGCTCACTGGCGCCGAGGAGGAGCGGCGCCGGGCCGGGGCGGCCGGCGAGGCCGCCGTCTGCGCGGCGCTCCGCTCGGCGCTGGGGCGTCGCTGAACCGTCGTGCGCGGCGCGGTGCTCCAGGCCGGCGGACGCTGGCGGGAGCTCGACCTCATCCTCGTGGGGCCGCCCGGGCTCCTGAGCGTCGAGGTGAGGGTCTGGCCGCGCGATGTCTTCCTCCCCGGCGACGGCCGCGCCTTCGTCCGCCGGCGCGGGGTCTGGGAGGAGCGGCCCTGCCCGGTCCGCCAGGCGGAGCCCCAGCGCGAGCTCCTGGCCGCCTGGCTCCGGCACCACGGGCTCACGGTCCCGGCGGGGACGGCGCTCCTCTTCCCCAACACCCTGGCCGTCACCGGGCAGGCGCTCGCGGCGCCGGACGCGCCGTTCGTCTGCTGGGGGCCGGAGGCGGCGGCCGGGCTCGGCCGGGCGCTCCGGGACGCGCCCCGGGAGCATCTGCGCGAGGCGGAGCTGCGCGCCCTCGTGGCGCTCCTGACGCGGTGAGGGACGTGATGCTGTGGAAAGCCGGACGTCAATGCCTTGCCGCCGCCCGTCGTTGGGCCCGGGGCCGCCGGCCGGAGGCGGCCCTCGCCGGGCTCACCCTCCTCGTCCTCCTGCTCCCGGGACGCGGGGAGGGCCGGACCACGGGGCCCACGGCCCCGGCGAACGTGACCCCGGTCCCGCTCACGGCGGTCCGTCCGGAGGCGGCGGTGCCCGAGGCGACGCCGGTGCCCGTACCGGCCTTCGTCCCGCCCGACCCGGCGGCCCCCAGCGTGGCCGTCGCGCCGCTCCGGATCGTCCCGGCCCCGGGGGAGGCGCTCCCGGCGCCGGACATCGCGGAGCTCGCGGCGCTGGCGGCGGCGGTCCGGCGCCACGAGGAGCTGCGCCTCGCCGCCCAGGCGGACCTCGCCGTCGGTGCCGCGGCGCTGGCGGCGGTGGCGACGCCGGGCCGGATCGCCGGGATCGCGGAGGCCGTCGCGCGGCTCCGGGACCGGGGGACGGCCGAGGTCGTCGCGGCGCACCACGACCCCGAGCTGCGGCGGTACACGCGGGAGGAGGCGGTGGTGGTGAGCCGGGAGCGCAGCAGGACGGTGCTGGTAGACCCGGAGCGCGGCTCCCAGGTACGGGCAGCGGTCGCGGAGGAGCAGACGGTGGCGTGGCGGCTCGTGCGGGGCCCGGACGGGCAGTGGCGGGTGGACGACCTCGCGCTCCTCACGCCCCCGGTCCCGGCGACCGGGCCGTGAGGGCGGCCGGCGGGACACGGTCCGGCGGCCATACCGATGAAACCCCGCCCGGTCCCTGCACGGCCGGCGGGAGCGGGTTAGCGTAGGGACAGGCGGTTGACGGGGCCGGAGCCCCGCCCGACGGGCCCGGCCCTACCGCCGGCGGACGCGACAGGAGGTGCCACATGCCCTGGGACTACAGCTACGGCCCGTTCCCCGGCGGCGACCCGCGGGAGTTCGTGCCCGACGGGGATGCCTGCACCCCGGAGGAGGTCGCCCGCTGGGCGGCGGCGTGCGCCGCCTGGGACCACGGCGCCGGCGCGCCGCTCCCGCCCGGCTGCGCGACCGTCGGCGACGGCTCCGCCGCCTAGGGCAGCGGCTTCGGGATCGGCGTCAGCCGCCGCTGGCTCAGTGACGACGAGTGGCCGTTCCTCTACGGAGACGAGCCTCCGCCGAGTCCGCAGGACTGGGAGGAGGCAGGCTTCACCGACGGCGGCCCGCCGCCCTGGCCGCTCCGGCGCCGGGCGGTCCCGGTCGAGGGGGATGTGAACTGGTCGCCAATGGATCGTCAAACTTATACAAACATATATGCTATATGCCACTGATAAGGTTATCCGAATGGGCACGTCGCGAGGGAATCAGCTACCTTACGGCTTGGCGCTGGTGGAAGACAGGCCGGTTGCCCGTCCCGGCCCGACAGACTCCGTCCGGCACGATCCTTCTCGATCTGCCGTATCCGGTCCAAGGGCGGACGGTCGTGTATGCCCGCGTTTCGTCCCATGACCAGCGGGGCGATCTTGCGTGCCAAGTGGCCCGGGTGACGGCGTCGGCCACCGAACAGGGCTCTTCCGTCGATGACGTCGTCACGGACATCGGATCCGGGCTGAACGGGAAATTTCCCAAGTTCCGTCGGCTGTTGGCCGATGCCTCGGTCGCCACCCTCATCGTGGGACACCGAGACCGCCTGGCCTGCTTTGGAGTGGAGTACCTGGAGGCGGCGCTGGCGGCCCAGGGGCGGCGGATGGTCGTGGCGGATCCGAACGAATCGACGGACGACCTGGTGCGGGATATGGTCGAAGTGCTGACCTCCTTCTGTGCGCGGCTGTATGGACTGAGGGACACCCGGAAGCAGGCCATTCGAGCCGTCACGGCCACCCGGCGGGGTGTGGCCCCGTGAAGATCTTGCAGGCGTACCGGTTTGCCCTCGACTCTACTCAGCGTCAGGAACGTGCCCTGGCCTTCCACGTCGGTGCCCGCCGCTTCGCCTTCAACTGGGGCTTGGCTCTGGTGAAGGGGTGCCTGGAGGCCCGCGCCCGGGGCAAGGACGTGGAGGTGCCGTGGACGCTTCCGGCCTTGCGGCGGGTATGGAACCGGCAGAGGCTCATCGTCGCCCCCCGGTGGTGGGAGAATTCGAAGGAAACCTACTCCGCCGGCCTAGCGGGCTGGCCCGGGCCCTTCAAAACTGGGCCCAGAGCCGCAAGGGCCGCCGGGTTGAATTCCCGCGCTTTCGGAAGAAGGGACGTGGCCGCGAGTCGGTGCAGTTCACCACCGGCGCGATCCGGGTGGCCGACAAGAGCCACGTCGTGCTGCCCCGCATCGGGCGGGTGAAGACCACGAGCCGACCACGGCCTTGCTCCGGCGCAGCGAAGCGGGGCCGGCCCGGCTGCCGCTCCACCTCACCCGTAAAGCTGACGAACCACCGGCCGCCTTCCCGCGCGACCGTGGCCGCGAGGATAGGAGCCATCCCCGGCTCCCCTGCCGGTGGGGGCCTGGACGTGGGGGTGAAGCACCTGGCGGTCCTGTCGACGCGCGAGGTGTGGCCGAACCCGCGGCCGCTTGAACACGCCCTCCGGAAGATCGCCCGCTCCAGCCGCGCCCCGGCCCGCCGCCAGCAGGGGCGCCGAGATGGAGGCGGGCCCGCGGTGGCGGGCCCGGCGCCATGCGCGGGTCCGGACCATCCGCCAGGACGCCCTCCACACGTTGACGCACCAGCTGGCGACCACCTACGGCATGGTGGTGGCCGAACAGATGCACGTGGCGGGCATGGGGAAGAACCGCCGGCTTACTCGGGCGCTGGCCCATGCGGCCCTGGCCGAGATCCGCCGCCAGCTTCGGTACAAATGCTCCTGGTACGGGGCGGTCCTGGTCGAAGCGCCGCCCTGCTACCCGAGCAGCAAGCGGTGCTCCCGGTGCGGCCCGGTCAAGGGATCGCTACCGCGTGCGGAGCGCACCTTCCGTTGCGAGGCATGCGGGCTCTCACTCGACCGGGACGAGAACGCGGCCCGCATCTCGCGGCCCTGGTGGGCGACGTCACCGGGAGTGGCCGGGGACGGAAAACGCCCGTGGACGGGACGGAAGACCTGCTACAGGGCAGGCGGTTCCGGAGGAAGCAGGAAGCCGGCACCGGCGCATTGTTGGGTAAGACCGGCACCGCCGATCCGCGAGGATTGGCTGCTTGAAGCAGATGACGACGTTTCAGGTCACGGCAAGGACCACCGGGGTACGTTCCCCTACGTCGAAGCGTGCTGCGTGGACCGGGGCTGGCGGCTCGACGTACGCCGCATGCGGACGGGGCGGCGGCCGCTCAGGCGCACGAACATTCAGGCCCGCGTGCAGAGCTTGGCCTCATGCCTGCCGGCCATGACCGATGCATCGACTCTGCTCCCGGATAGGAATGCAGGGGCGTGGCATGGCGACTGAGACTGGCTGGAGGACCTCCCCCGCGGTCGGTTGTGGGAAGGCCGAGTTCAAGGTACAAGGAGTCGGCCCTGGCTGAGCCGGTGGGGCGGGGTGACGCCATGCGAGCTCTCCGGGGGCCGGTCCGGCACCCGCTGGCCAGGGGGCAACTTCACGCGTGCCTGCCATGGTGGGTTCCGGTGGCGCGTACACCGGCTCGCTTTTCGCCGGACGCTGGTGGTGTCGCGGCGCGCTGACAGGAGGCGGGCAAGACGCGGCTGGACAGACTTTGGGTTCGCAGGTTTGTGCCCGTCCTTGCCATCGGGCACCCTTGGGGGCGTTCTTGCTCCATCCGGCGGCCATTAACAGCAGGAGCTCACACGCGACCAGCTGTTCACATAAGAGGAGCAAGAGGAGCGTCGAAGTGCCAGGTTCCTTCGTCGGGACCACGCGCCGCGGCACACTTGTACCCGATGCCACATTCAGATGGACAGTCGGTCTCGAACGGGACCAGCTCCAAGGTCAACCCCTTACCCGGTGTGGTGCGCTGGGCCTACCCGGCATCCCTCATGGTGCGTTCCATGTGACCTCTCCATGCTGGTCTACGAGGGCAAGACCAGGCGCCCCATCCGAAAACACCACGAGGCTGGCGTGGACGTTTCCCTCTTCATCGTAGAGCGCCAGACCTGATCCATCCGGCGATATTCCCAGCCGAATCCGCAGTGCTCCGCGCGCATCTACCATGCTTACCATCGGGAAACCGCCCGGCCCTACCTCCAACTGGAGGCAAGCGCCACCCAAGTTGCCAGGCTCCCGCAGGGACAGATTCGCCGTGCCGTCTGACAGCATCTGGAGTACCAGGCAGTTGTTGCTGAGTTTGTCGTGAAGCAAGAGTTGCGGCGACCCGTCGGGGAGAAGGCGTATCGCCATCCGTGGACGTCGTTGCCGGTCTCGGAACGTGATGCTGGCAGTACCAACAGACGATACGGCCATGTCCAAGGACGCCCCCCGTTCTCGCTGACCAGTTCCAGCCGCTCTGCACGGATCACTTTGGGTATCGCTTGCTCTTTGGCAGTTCTCTCAACCATGGCCCTTTCACCCCCTGGTTGCCTGTTCGATGCCTGCTCCAGCGTCACGGAGATGAACCAGTGTAACCTCTCCCCGATGGGTTCGGCTGGCAGTTCGCAGGTCGTCCCGAGTCCATGATGGCTACGTGCTCGCGACGTCCTCGGATGCCCGCTCCACGTTGCCCGCCGGGCCGCAGGACCTTGGTGGTCGGTAGGGTGCTCCTGGCGCGGGGAGCGGTTCGGGAATTACGTCTAGGCCCGCTATCGCGATGGGGGCGTCACGTCGGTACGTTACATGTGCCAGGAGCGCCGCTCGTTCGCCTGATCGAGCCGCTTCCTTTCTGAGAAACCCGTTAGGCTTCCGGTACCGCTAGCATCGGTGCAGCGGGCTTCGTCGCGATGGAACAGCTTGGCTGGCAGGCATGCCCGGCGAACGCGCGAGGCGCAGCGCCAGGCAGGGAGAGATAGATCACCGTTGCCATGACAGCCCCGACCAGAGACCGCCTTCCAAACTGTGTGACCTCGGTCAGGGGTCGATGACCTACGTCGTGGAGCGCATTGGCGCCCGTCGTGGCGATGCGCCACTCTTGCATGTGAGGCCAAACGGTGCATTCCTCACCATCCGCGAACATGAGTGTCAACATTCAAGTTCAACGCCTGTGCCAGCGCCCGATCCACCTCCGGCAAGTCTGAGTGCCTCCAGCACTTTGCGGTGAGGCACAGGGCCTGCTCCAACCTGCAAGCGCTGTGACTGATGGTGCCCGGGCGTGAACCACGCGTCGCGCGCTGTTGCAACCGTGGTCTCGCGCTCACCCTATCGGGCGGTACCCCGTCACTCGGCCGACCATCGGGCTTATTTCGGGCCGCCGGGTAGGCGCAACCCCATCTTGAAGAGGTCCGGCACCAGGCACCTCCTCACGGGTCCTCACAGAGCTCTATCCGAATGCCCCGGAAGGCGGCTGGGTCGATCCAGCCGACCTGCGGCCGCGGGCCATCGGCGACGTCAACCGTTACACCCTTGGCATAGAGCGCCGCCATCTCTCGCTGGAGGTCCCTGACCGCGATCGTGAACTGGAAGATGCCGGGCCCGCGCTACTGCACCATCTGCCCTAGGGGCTTGGCATCGTCCGTACTCCTGGCGACCACCAGGGCGTCGGGTGATGTGCCAATGGCGAGGGCCATGCCCGCAAACCCGTATCGCTCGTCCCGGACCTCGGCGTGCGGCTTGAGGTCCAGGATCCTCTGGTAGGTCGCTACCGCTTCATCAACATCTTGCACCGCGACCACGGCGGACCGGAGGCCTATGAGGTTGTCGTTGGCGCCTGGGTCCGTGGGCCAGGGTCGGGTCAGCTGGACCGCCGTCCCGCCGGTGACGCGAGGGGAGATCCAGAGGAAACCGACCTGGGCCTCTGCGCCAGCCGCTGTAGGTTGTCTGGTATCAATGAAGGTGACGCCTCGTTGCGTGAGCATTGCAGCTGCCCGGTCCAAGTCGCCCACGTCGAAGCTCAGTCCGTAGAAGCCCTCCCCGCGCCGCGCCAGGAACCGGTTCATCGGTTCGTCGGTGTGGGAGGGTTGCATGACGGCGATAAAGCCATCGCCGATCTGGAACTCCGCCAGGGCCGCGCCGGGCTCCCGGGGCGCGGCGAAACTAGGGTCCAGCGCTTCCGGATACGTACCGCGGATCATCTGCAGACCCAGGAGGTCGCGGAACAGCGGAAGCCACTGGTCACAGTCGCGCACCACCAAGTGGATGTGATCTAGGCGTCTTGCAATCGTCACAGGCACAACCCTCCTTACGTAAGCTCCCGCCATTACGCGAGCGGACCGGTGCCATGCAGTAGGCCTCTGGGAGGGACCCTTCCAAGTGGGTCACAGATGTCCGGCCGTTGTCTCGTCTCCCAGTCGGCCTGCGGTCGCAGGATAGGCATACCGCAGGCCGACCCGCGAGAGCTCGGCGATGCCTCCCCGCAGGGCCTCGCCTTTGGTTGTTCCGCCTGGTTGGCCTAGATGTACTTCCCATCGACGTTGTTGACAGATGAGGACCTCCTGAGGCGGTATGGGGTGACACCACCCATCCCTACCGTCAGGAGGTCCTCATGGCCCATCCTCCCGCCACGCGCACCCCGTTCGGAAGGCTCCTGCTGGTGCAGCGCGTCACCGACCTCGGCTGGTCGGTGGCCGCTGTCCTTCCCGCAGGGAAGGATCGGCGTCTCCAGCACCACCGCCCACCGCTGGCTCCGCCGCTCCCGCGCCGCGGGCCCGGCCGGCCTCGCGGACCGGCCCTCCCGGCCGCAACGTCCTTCCCCGGAAGGACACGCCCGGGACGCCCGGGCGGTCCGCCGGATCCTCCGTGCCCGACGGCAGCTCCGGTACGGCCCGCACCGGCTCGCGGCCCACCTGGGCCATCCGCGGCCGACCATCTACGCCGTGCTGCAGCGCCACGGCCTCTCCCGCCTCCGGACGCTCGACCGTGCCACCGGCGTCCCGGTGCGCTACGTCCGCGCGCGGCCGGGCGAGCTCGTCCATCTCGACGTGAAGCAGCTCGCCCGCATCCCTGACGGCGGGGGCCACCGCCTCCTGGGCCGGCAGATTCGTCAGGAACGGGAGCGGGGGGCCGGCTACGACGAGCTGCACGTGGCGGTGGATGATGCCTCCCGCCTCGCCTACGTCGCCGTGTTGCCCGACCAGCGGGGGAGCACCGCGGCCCGGTTCCTCCTGGACGCCGCGGGGTTCTTCGCCGACCACGGCATCCGCATCGAGCGGATCCTCACCGACCGGGCCTTCGCCTACACCCATGCCAGGGCGTTCGCCGACGCCGTCCAGGTCTTGGGTGCGCGGCACAAGCTCACCCGCCCGTACCGCCCCCAGACGAACGGCAAGGCGGAGCGGTTCATCCGGACCCTCCTGGAGGAGTGGGCGTACGCCCGGCTCTACCGGACCAACGCCGAGCGGCTGGCCGCCCTGCCGGGTTGGCTTGCGTTCTATAATCACCGCAGACCCCATACCGCCCTCGGGGGCCGTCCACCCATCGCTGCTGTCAACAACGTCCATGGGAACTACAACTAGGCGGCGCCTCGCCGCGGAACGCGCGCTGGTCGGGCCCCGCTGGGCCTTCTGGCTCTACGACGCGACGGTGTGGCTCGAGCGGGCGGCGCGGGCCCTCGGCATCGCTGTTGCCCGGCGCTGGCTGCGGGTCGAGCACCACGAAGCCGGGGAGGAGCCGGACGCCGCCATCGAACCGAGGTGGGCGGAGGTGGTCCGGAGTCCACTCGCCGCGCCGGGATCGGGGCGTCGCGGCGGCACGGTGCAGCGAACAAGGGTGCCCGGTGGGCCTTCCGTCCGTCTCTGCCCCAGGACGCCGCCAGCGCGGCCGCTATCTGATGGCCCGTACCTCGACCCCGAGCTCCAGGTCCAGCCAGGCGCGGTCGGCGGTGTAGGCCGGCAGGCCGAGCCGCGCGGCCGTGGCCAGGCACGCCCGGTCCCCGAGGGAGAGTCCCCGGTCCCGGGTGCGGGCCCACAGGGCGCCCGCGAGTTCCGCCTCCTCCACCGAGAACGACAGGATAGTGAGGCCGTACTCCTGGAGATCGTCCCGTAAGCCACCCACGTCGACCCCGCGGGCGATGAGGCGCTGGACGGTCTCGGCCCAGTTGACGCTGGAGATGACGGCCGAGGCGAGCTCCGCCTCGACCTTTTCGGCCCCCGGTTCATCGTGGAGGAACGCCAGGAGCGCGCTCGCATCCAGGACCGCGCCCTGTTCGGCCAGGCCCGCGCTCATTCCCGCTCCGCCTCCCGCCGCGCCTCCGCCCGGCGCTCCGCGATGAGCTCCTCGCTGAGCAGGCGCTCCTTGGGGACGGCGGCGAGCCGCTGCCGGATCCGCGCGCGGATGGCAGCGCGCGTCTCCAGGACGAGCCTGCCGTCCTCCGCGTGCGCGACGAGGGTGTCGCCCTCCCGGAGCCCCAGCGCCTCCCGGAGCGCCTGGGGGATCACGATGCGTCCCTTCGGGCCGATGCGTACCGCCGTCCGCTCCCGCCGTGCTGCGACCGAGGACATCGCGTGCCACCTTACCGTCATGGTGTCACCATAGTACTCGAGGGTGGCGACTGGGACAAGGGGGACTGGTAGCGAGGACGGTCCTCCCGTGCCCGCCCGTCCGGGGAAGGGCGGTCCTCCACACCGCGGGCGCACACTGCGAGCTCACCCAGTGGTACCGCCCTGAGAGGAACGGGGAGATGGAGCCGTGCAGCCGGACCCTCCTGGAGGTATGCGGTCCCGCTCGCATGGGAAGGACCCGCCTCGAGCGGGCGAACACCGAGCGGTTGGCGGCCGGCCCGAGGGCGTACCTTGTCATCGCCGGCGCCCCATCTTTCCTATGACGGAAAGACTGCCCCGTGGTGTTCACCGATCGCGCCTGCAGCGATGTCAGAGGACCTCGCACCTCACACCTCCATGGGGAAGGGCACCGAGCCTCCTCCGCCGTCGCATAGACGCGCGAATCCACGGGTTCCCCGACTGGCCGTGGCGCACCGCGACAAGACGTGTCGCTGGTCCTGCGTAGTCTTGGCAGTCGATCGACCACGTGGCGGGCACGCTGGCTCACGCTGATGCCGCCGGGTTGACGGTCGGTGGCAGGTGGGTATACTCATTGGGATGCGCCGCGGTCGCGGCGGTGATGCGCCGATGTCCGTACCTCGCCAGCTCGCCGCCCTCTGGGCCAAACGCGGTCCCTCGTCGGAAACGGCGCGCGGCTATCACCCCGTGCCGTGTCACCTCATCGACGTGGCGGCGGTCGCGCTCGCCCTCTGGAAGTCGGTGCTGCCCGCCGCGGCGCGGCGCGAGATCGCCGAGGCGCTCGGGCTCGACGAAGTGGCCGCAGGGCGGTGGATCGCCTTTTGGGCGGGGCTCCACGACCTCGGGAAAGCAAGCCCTGCCTTCCAGGCACAGGATCCCACCGCGCGGGAGCGGCTGGCGGCCGTCGGCTTGCACCTCCCCCGCTCTTGCCCCAGCACGCCCCACGGGACCATCGGCGCGGCGGTGATCCCGCAGCTCCTGACGACCTTCGGCCTGGAGGGGTCCGTCGCCCTCCGAGTCGGCGAACTCCTAGGCGGGCACCACGGGATCGTTCCGTCCAGCCGTGCCGTCAACGAGGTACCGCCGAGCGCGCTGGGCGGGCCCGCCTGGGACATGGCACGCCGGGCCCTGGTCGACGCCGTCGCCGAGGTCCTCGAACTGCCCCGGGGACAGGTCCCTACCGCCCTCCCTACGGCGGTGGCGGCAGCACTCGCCGGCTTCGTCACGGTTTCGGACTGGATCGGCTCCGACGAACAACGGTTTCCCTACGCTGTCCCGGACACCGATGCCGGCCGCGACCTCGATCTCGTACGCTACGGGCAGGCGGCGGAGCGCCGGGCCGCCGACGCGATCCGCAGCCTCGGCTGGCTGCCGGTCGCCGCGCGCGACCGCCGGACCTTCGCCGACCTCTTCCCGCGTGTTCCGGAACCGAATCCGCTCCAGCGGGCCGTGCTGGACCTGGCGCCGGCGCTTGCCGGACCCTGCCTCGTCGTGATCGAGGCTCCCATGGGTGAAGGGAAGACCGAGGCGGCACTGGCCCTGGTGGACCGGCTGCTGGACGCCCACGGGCGCCGGGGCTGCTACGTCGCGCTCCCCACCCGGGCCACGAGCAACCAGCTCTTCACCCGCGTGCAGGCGTTCCTCGCCCACCGCCACGTGGGCGGGCCCGTGAACCTCCAGTTGCTCCACGGCGAGGCCGTGCTCGCCGCCGAACTCGGCGCGCTCATGCGGGAGCCGGGGGAGGTCCTCCAGCCCCAGAAGGTGTATGACGAGGTGCATGACAAGGAGTTGGACGCCGACCGGGCTGCCGACCGGGCTGCCGTGGTCGCGGCGGAGTGGTTCACGTACCGGAAGCGGGGCCTCCTGGCGCCGTTCGGCGTGGGGACGGTCGATCAGGCGCTCCTCGCGGTCCTCCGGACCCGGCACGTCTTCGTCCGGCTGTTCGGGCTCGGGCAGAAGGTGGTCGTGATCGACGAGGTCCACGCGTACGACACGTACATGACGGAGCTCCTGGATCGGCTGCTCGAGTGGCTCGCCGCCCTGGGCTCCTCCGTGGTCCTCCTCTCGGCGACCCTGCCGGCTGCGCGGCGGCGGGCGCTGGCGGCGGCCTACGCCCGCGGCCTCGCCCTGTCGGAGGCGCCGAACCCCCCCGAGGCGGCGTACCCCCGCCTCACCTGGCTGTCGGCGGGCGGGGCTGGAGCGCGGACCGTGGCGGCCTCCCCGACCACGCGGAAGAGGGTCACAATCCAGTGGGTGGACGGCACCCTTCCCGCGGAGCGGGGAGCGCCGTTTCCGCTGGGAGAGGCGCTGCAGAAGGCGCTGGCGCAGGGCGGCTGCGCGGCGGTCATCTGCAACACCGTCGCCCGGGCACAGGCCGTCTACCGCGCGCTCCAGCCGTACTTCCCGGACCGCGCGGACGACGGCGCACCGGAGCTCGACCTCCTCCACGCCCGGTTCCCAGCCGCGGAGCGGGCCGACCGCGAACGCCGGGCGCAGGTCCGCTTCGGCCCGCCTGGTGGCACGGTCCGTCGACCGGACGGCGGCGAGGAGCCGGTGCGGCGCCCCTGGCGGGCGGTGCTCGTGTCTACCCAGATCATTGAACAGAGCTTGGATCTGGACTTTGACCTGCTGGTGAGCGATCCGGCGCCGGCCGACCTGGTTCTCCAGCGGGCCGGCCGGCTCCACCGCCACCGGCGTGAGCGGCCCGCCGGACTGCGAGACGCGGCGTTGTGGCTCGTGACACCGGTCGTCGCCGACGGCGTGCCGACCTTCGACGGCGGCACGGCCGCCGTCTACGACGAGCACGTCCTGCTCCGGTCGTGGCTGGCCCTCAAGGACCGGGCGGCTGTCCTGGTTCCCGACGACGTGGAGGCGCTGGTGGAGGAGACGTATGGGGAACGTCCCTGCCCGGAGGGCCTTGGGCCGGCGCTCCGGGCCCGGTGGCAGGAGACGCTGAACACGTATACAGCGACCATGGAGCGAGACCGGCAGGAGGCCCGCGATCGCTGGCTCCGGCGGCCGGGCTTCGACGGCCCGCTCTGGCGCCTCACCGACGACGCGATGGCGGAGGACGCCCCGGATTTCCACCCGGCCCACCAGGCGCTTACCCGCCTGGCGGACCCGACGGTGCCCGTGATCTGCCTCTACCGGGGGCCCGCGGGCCTGACGCTGGACTCCGAGGGCCGGGAGCCGGTGGACCCCAGTGTCGCGCCGGACCTCACGGTCGCCAAGCGGCTCCTCGCCCGGTCGGTGCCGGTGTCCAGCCGCCGGCTCACGCCGAAACTCCTTGGCCAACCGGTGCCGCCGGGCTGGCAGCAGTCGCCGCTCCTACGGCACCACCGACTGCTCACACTGGACCACGACGGCACGGCCGTAGTCGGGGATGTCCGCGTACGGTTGGATCGCGACGTCGGACTGGAAATCCTCGGTCCGTAGCAATGGATGTGGCGTATGCCCAGCTTCAACCTCATCGACGAGCCGTGGCTCCCCTGCCTGACCCGGACGGGCGAGCAGGTGACGCTGAGCCTGCGGGAGGCGCTCGTCCGCTCGCCGGAGCTGGCCGAGCTTGTCCACCCCTCCCCACTGGTGACCGCCGCCCTGCACCGGCTCCTCCTCGCGGTGCTCCACCGGGTCTTCGGGCCAGAAGACGCGGCCGCGTGGGGCGCCCTCTGGGAGCGGGGCGGGTGGGACACGGCCGCGCTCGACGCGTACCTGGACCGCTGGCGTGAGCGGTTCGATCTCTTCCACCCCGAGCGGCCGTTCTACCAGGTGGCCGGGCTGAACCCCACGCGGGCTGGCCCGGTGACACGCCTCGCCCACGAGCTGGCATCGCCCGGCAACCCCGTCGCGCTCTTCGACCACACCCTGACATGCGCGTTTACCGCAGCCGAGGCAGCGCCCTATGTCGTGGCACAGCAGGCGTTCGCCGTGGGCGGACTCGTCTCCCACGAGCCGGGTGAGCCGCCAGAGCGGTACAAGTTCGCCGATGCGGCGCCCCTCACCAGTGCCGCCGTGGCGGTCGCGAAGGGCCCCACCCTCTTCCACACACTCTCCCTGAACCTTCACCGGTACGCCCCAGAGGACGGTGAGCCGTTCGAGTTCGACCGCGCCGCGGACCTGCCCGCGTGGGAGCGGGACTCGGGTCCGCAGGTGGTGGAGCGGGTGCCGGACGGGTACCTCGACCTGCTCACCTGGCAGAGCCGGCGGATCCTCCTGCTGCCGAACGACGACGGGCGCGTGCGCAGCGCCGTGGTCATGAAGGGCGACCAGTTCCCCGACTACTGGGACCCACACGAGAAGGAGACCATGGTGGCCTTCATCGCGAACCGGCGGGGGAAGAGCAGCAAACCCGCCTGGTTGCCGGCAGGGTTTCGGGAAGGACGGGCGGCGTGGCGGGACAGCTTGACCCTCCTCGAGTCGCTCACCGAAGAGCGATCCCGACCGAAGCGATCCCGACCGAAGCTCTTGACCTGGCTGGCGGACCTCGTGGCGGCCGGGGTCCTCCCGCGGGCGGCCGTCGTGCCCCTCGACCTCTATGGCATGGTCACTGACCGAGCCAACGTGCGCCTCTGGCGTCACGAGCGCCTTCCACTCCCCCTGCAGTACCTCGAGGACCGGGAACTCGTAGAAGGTCTCAGGAAGGCACTGGACCTCGCCGAGGAGGTTGCCGGGGCTATGGCGTGGGCGGTGCGGCTGGCCGCTGACGGCCTCGTCGGCGCGCGTGGAGCCAGCGGCCGTAAGGACGCCGCACTGGTGCAGCATCTCGCGCCGGACCGGCTGTACCGGGATCGCCTCGAGCAGCTGTTGCAGCATCTCGCGCCGGACCGGCTGTACTGGGCTCGCCTCGAGCAGCCGTTCCGGGAACTCGCCGTGTCCCTGCCGCAGGACCGGGTAGAGGAGCCCGACGGCTCGGTGACGTACGGGCGGCGGGAACTTTCGGCCTGGGCCCGCCGCGTTCGACGAACGGCCGAGGAGGCATTCACGACGGCGATTGGCGACCTGGACGGGTCCGGACGGGCGCTCCGTGCGGCCACGGAGGCAGAGCACGCCTTCCGCCGTCGGCTTCGTGCGTTGATGAGTCCATTCCTGGAGAAGGAGGGTGTCGATGAGCCCGCCCAGTGAGCGGGAACGCGCCTTTGTGGAGTACTTGGCACGGCTGGCAGCAGTGCCGGATCGGGCGGCGCTGGCCGCGCTCCGCCGGTCCGTGGGGAAGGCGCTGGGCGAGGTGGTCGAGGCGTGCCGGTACGTGGTGCCGTGGCTCCCGGCCCACGCGGGCGTCCGGGAGGAGGCGGCGTACTACCTCGTGGCCGGCCTCTTCGCCTGGCACCCGCAGCCGTGGCCGTCGGACGGCGAGGCGCGGGGTCCGAGGAACTTCGGCGCCTCGCTCCGGCGGCTCCTCCCCGCCGACGACGCGGCCGAGACGTTGCGCGAGGAGGGACGCGAGCGCCTTGCCCCGCTAGAGCGACGCTTCATGGCGCTCCTCGCCTGCCACCGGGACGCCCTGCCGGAGCACCTCCGGCGGCTGATGGGGCTGCTCCGTGCCGCGGAGATTCCGGTAGACTGGGCCCAGTTGCTCCACGACGTGCAACGCTGGGACTGGGAGGATCGCCCGGTCCAGCGGGCGTGGGCCCGCGCCTTCTGGGCGGCGGCCGAGCCTGGGCCGGACCCCGCCACGGTGGCAGACGGACGCTGACGACGAAGGAGGACCGTGACGTGTTCGTCGAGCTGCACATCCTGCAGAACTTCGCCCCGTCCAATCTGAACCGGGACGACACCGGGGCTCCCAAGGACTGCGAATTCGGCGGGTACCGCCGGGCTCGCGTCTCGAGCCAGTCGTGGAAGCGAGCCATGCGCACGGCCTTCGGCGCTCAGGGCCTGCTTCCCCCGGCCCGGCTCTCCGCCCGGACGAAGCGGCTGGTCGAAGAACTCGCGGCCCGCTTCGTGGAGCGCGGCAACCCGGAGGCGGAGGCTCGCCAGGCTGCCGAGGCGGCGGTACAAGGAATCGGGTTTGGCCTCGAGACGACCGGTAAGACGAAGTACCTGCTCTTCGTCGCGGCCGACGAGATCGACGCCGTCGTGGACGTCTGTCTCGACCACTGGGATGAGCTCCGCGCGACCGGCGCGCTTCGCCTGTCGGCCGGTGGCGGCACCACCGGACCGCTCGGCCGCGAGGAGCTTCCGGCCGACCTCCAGGCCAAACTCCAAAGCAGGCTCGACGGCGGGCGAGCGGTGGACTTGGCGCTGTTTGGGCGCATGGTCGCGAACCTGCCGGAGAAGAACGTGGACGGTGCCTGCCAGGTGGCGCATGCGATCTCGACGCATCGGGTGAGCACCGAGTTCGACTTCTACACTGCCGTCGACGACCTGCGCCCCGACGATACGAAAGGGGCCGACATGCTGGGTACCGTCGAGTTCAACTCGGCCTGCTTCTACCGGTACCTGAACGTGGACATCCGCCAGCTCACCGCGAACCTCCGCGAGGACGCGGAGCTCGCCCGCACGGCCGTGGTGGCGTTCCTCCAGGCTGCCGTGACCGCCGTCCCCAGTGGCAAGCAGCACAGCATGGCCGCCCAGAACCCACCGTCCCTCGTCTTCGCCGTGGTGCGTACCGCCGGCCTCTGGTCCCTCGCCAACGCCTTTGTCCGGCCCGTGGTCCCCGACCGTGACGGTGACCTCGTGGCCAACTCTATCCGCGCGCTCGACCGCTACTGGGGCGCCCTCGCCGACATGTACGGCGCCGACGGACTCGTCGAACACGCCGTGTGCACGTTGGCGCCGGACGCTTTGGACCGTCTGGCACCGGCCCGGGTTCCCACGGTCGCGGAGCTCCTTCGGCGGGTGGATGCGGCGGTGGCCGGGCTTCAGGCGGGAGGGACGGCGCCATGACCACGCTGCTCCTCCGGCTCGCAGGCCCCATGCAGTCGTGGGGGACCCAGAGCCGGTTCACGGTGCGCGACACCGGCCTGGAGCCATCGAAGAGCGGCGTGCTCGGCCTCCTCTGGAATGCCCTGGGCCGGGGACGGGAGGAGCGGCCGGACGATCCGTGGCCGGCCCTCGCTGACTTGGCCCGGCTTCGCATGGGCGTCCGGGTGGACCGCGAAGGCCGCCCGGCGGTGGACTACCACACGGCTGGCGGGGCCCACCGCGCGGGCGAGCAGTACGGCGTCGCCACGGTGGACCGGGATAAAGGGAGCCGACCTGTTGTGTCCCATCGCTCCTACCTGGCCGACGCCGACTTCCTGGTGGGGTTGGAGGGCGACCCACACCTCCTTGCCGTCCTGGACGCGGCGCTTCGGGTGCCCGCACGCCCGCTCTACCTGGGGCGGCGGGCGTTCGTCCCAGGCATCCCCGTTCGGTTGCCCGACGCCCCGCCCCTGGGGCCGGGCATGCGCGAGGAGGGGCTGCGGGAGGCGCTCACGCGCTCCCCATGGGTCCGTGACCCCGCCCGCCGGCGGGAGTCCGTCCCGGAACGGCTCCGGCTGATCCTGGAAGCAGAGGCAGGCACGGGCGGAGAGGTGCGGCAGGACGTGCCGTTCTCCTTCGCCCCCACGGCGCGGCGGTATGGGCTGCGCTACGTCGTGACGGAGCTCCTCGTGCCCGGCCGGGACATCCCGGTGCTGGAGGTGTGACGTGACCGATCCCATCTACCTCTCCCGGCTGGTGCTCAACGCGCGCCATCGTCTCGTGCAGACGGACTTGGCGGACTGCCAAGCGCTCCACCGCCGTGTGATGAGCGGGTTTCCCGACGTGACCGCGCCGCAGGCCCGGGCAGCCCTTGGGGTGCTGTACCGCCTCGACCCTGGTCTGCCTGGCGGCGGACCGATCCTGCTCGTGCAGTCCCGTACCATCCCGGATTGGTCACGCCTGCCTGCTGGCTACCTGTCGGAGGGGGAGGAAACTGGTGGGAACCCGGCGTGCAAGCGGGTCGATGGCGCCTTTGCTGCCATCGCCGCCGGGGATCTCCTGGTCTTCCGGCTGCTGGCCAACCCAACGAAGCGACTCGCCCTTGCACACGGCGAAGGCCGACGGCTCGGGCCCCGGGTAGAGCACCGGGGCGAGGAGGCGCAGCTCGCGTGGCTACGACGAAGGGCGGAGCAAGCCGGCTTCACCGTCGGCCCGGTCCGCACCGCACCGGGCGTGCCGAACGTGCTCGTGGTGCCGGGCGGGAAGGTGCGCGGACGCCGTGGGGCGGGTGGGCCGCTCACGCTGGCTGCGGTGCGCTTCGACGGGTTGCTCCGTGTCACCGAGCCGGACCGCTTCCGGCAGGCGCTGGCCGAAGGCATCGGCCCCGGGAAGGCGTACGGCTTCGGGCTGCTGTCGGTAGCCCGGCCGCGGGGGTGAGCTAGGTGCGTGATCTCCACATCCTGCCGAAGGTCCGGGACAGTTGGAGCTACCTCTACGTGGAGCACTGCCGCATCGACCAGGAGGCGAAGGCGATCGCCCTCCACGACGCGGACGGGAAAGTGCCGGTCCCCTGCGCGTCGTTGACGCTCCTCATGCTGGGTCCCGGCACCACCATCACCCACGCGGCTATCCGTACCCTGGCGGAGAACGGCTGCCTCGCGGTCTGGACCGGCGAGGGCGGCGTCCGGTTCTATGCCCAGGGAGCCGGCGAGACACGCTCCGCCCATAACCTCCTCTGGCAAGCCCGCCGCTGGGCGGACCCGGCAGCACGCCTCCGGGTGGTCCGGCGCCTCTACGAGCTACGGTTCCCGGAGCCGCTGGACGAAAGCCTCACCCTCCGGCAGATCCGCGGCAAGGAGGGGATCCGCGTGCGGGAGGCGTATGCACGGGCGAGCCGCGAGATGGGTGTTCCATGGGCGGGGCGCTCCTACCGACGCGATCGATGGGAGACCTCGGACCCCGTGAATCGCGCCCTCTCCACCGCGAATAGCTGCCTCTACGGCATCTGTCATGCCGCCATCGTCTCGGCGGGCTTCTCGCCTGGCCTCGGCTTCATCCACACGGGCAAGCTCCTCTCCTTCGTGTACGACATCGCTGACCTCTACAAGGCGGACCTCACCATCCCCGTGGCGTTCCATGTGGTGGCCGAAGGAACCCATGACCTGGAGGGGCGGGTGCGCCGCGCCTGCCGGGACCGCTTTCTGGAGGGACGGCTCCTGCAGCGGATCATCCCCGATATCGAACGGGCGCTGGGCATGCACGCGGAGCAGGAGGCCGCTGACTTCGATGAGGACGCCGCGCTGCCGGGCGGTCTGTGGGACCCCGAGACGGGAGACGTGCCCGGGGGCGTAAATCGGGCCGAGGAGGCGTGGTAACGTGGTCGTCATCGTACTGGAGCGCGTGCCGCCGGGCCTCCGCGGGGAACTCACCCGGTGGCTTCTGGAGCCGAAGACGGGGGTGTTTGTGGGCCAGGTCTCGGCCATGGTGCGCGACAAGCTCTGGGAGCATGTCTGCGCCAATGTGCGGGAAGGTGCCAGCATCTTGATTCACAGCTCGGACACAGAACAGGGATTCGCGGTCCGGCTCTGGGGCCGAACCAGCCGGACCGTGGTAGACTTCGAGGGCCTGTCCCTGGTGAGGATCCCGAAATGACGCCGTTCTTGGCAGTATTGTCCCCACGCGCGTGGGGGTGAACCG
>JBHOQW010000169.1:0-3246 GCA_042408665.1 Dehalococcoidia bacterium | reverse complement strand
GGCGCCTCAGGGCCACGTGAACACCGTCCCAGGGCGCAGGTCCTCCGGCAGGTAGGCGTAGTCCTCCTGGATGCGGGCCAGAACGTCGGCGGCGTGGCGGCGGGCAAACGCCAGCGCGGCGGCCAGTTGCCGCTCCTCGAGCCAGTGGTAGGCTTCCCGCAGGCGTGCCCAGTCGCGACCGAGTTCCAGGTACGTCCGCACGACCTCCCACACCTCCAGGCCGGTGCCCAGGATGCGGGCGGTGGCCGCGGGCGCCCCTTCGGCCACGGCAATACCGGGCACCTCGGACCGATACGTCGTCCGACCTTCGGTGACCGCCATCGCTGCCTCCTTGCCGTCGGCGTCCGGGGTACGGCGGCCGCCGACACTCGTATCGTACCGGTGCAGACATCGCGGTGCCACCATCCCGGCGTGGCCGGGTCCGCCCGGGCACCGGGCGTTCGGCGTGGCCACGCGCCCAAGGCTCGCGGCGATACCGCAGGGGCGGCGTGCGGCCGACCGGCAGGAAGCGACGCCCGTCCTGGTGCGCTCGCCTCCCTGCGCCGTGTGCTCGTCGGTGCCGACCGGTCGTAAGCGGGGGCTAGAGGGGCAGCGCTCCGACGCGGCCCAAGCACCAGCGAGCCTTCATCTACTGCACCGCCCGCAGCCGCGGGCCATGGACCAAGGTCGGGATCGCCTTGGGTCGCGCGAGACCGAGCCAGCGCATCGCCAGCGGGGCTTGAGGCACGCCAGCGGCCGCCAATGCGACAGATGCTCTACCCGCTCTGCCCGGTCGTAGAGTTGGTAGAGCTGGTAGAGCATTGCCGGGCATAGCCGTACAGGTCCCCCTTGCGCCCGCCGCCGGTCCATACTGCCTCACGTCGCGAAGCTTGTGCGCGGCGTGTATCGGCGTTGCGAGCGCGTGCTTGCGCCAATAGGATGAAGTCACCTCATGGATTACCGACAAATCGAGCTCGTTCTCTGTCGTAAGGATACGTTGATTCATGGAGCTGTACCTGCTCCGCAGCCTCGTGGAGGTGGCGAAGTATGGCAGCTACACCCGGGCCGCGGAGGCGCTCCACCTCGGGCAACCCACCGTGTATCAGCACGTTCGCCGGCTGGAGCGGCTGTACGGGACACGGCTGGTCGAGATCAAGGGGAAGCAGGTACGGCTCACCGAGCATGGCCGTGTCGTGGTCGAGTACGGGCGCCGCCTGCTGGCCATCACCGACGAATTGGGCCGCGTGCTGGCGGACGACAAGAGTCTGCGGCGGGGTAACCTGGTTCTCATGGCAGGCACCACGGTCGGTGAGTTTCTCCTCCCGTACATCAGCGTCGGTTTCCAGCGCCTGTACCCCGGGATCCACATCAGCATCCTTATCAACAACAACCCGGCCCACATCGACGCCATTGTCCGGGACCGAGGCGTAGACCTCGGGTTTCACAGCGATCCCGCTCCTGCACCGGGTGTAGTGAAGGAAGAGTTCGCGGCCGATGAGCTCGTGGCCATTCTGCCTCCCGGCCATCATCTGGCGGCGCAGAACCGGATCTGCCCGGAGGATCTGGTGGAGGTACCGGTGGTCTTGTTTGATGCCACGGGCAACCCGTCGTTCCGCATGCTCACCGACCTGTGGCTGGCGCAAGCAGAGGTACAGGTGCGGGCCGCACTGGAGGCCAACAGCGTTCAATCGATCAAGGAGGCGGTGCGTGCCGGCGGCGGCATTGCGTTGGTGCCGCGTACCGCCGTGCGGGATGATGACCACTCACTGATTGTCCGCCCCCTCGCCAACCCCCCTCGCCGCACCTTTTTTCTGGTCGCCCGCGATGGTGGCTGGGAATCGCACCTGGTGCGCACCTTCCGGCAGTATGCGCGCTCCGGTCTGTGGGCGGCCGGCGCGCCGCCCCAGCTCACCCCCATTGGGGGTCGGCCACCACGGGACCCGGCCAGGCACACCGGCTGAGATCGCCTCCCTCCCCTGCCTCAGCCGGTCGCGACCTGGGGCCTTCCACGCGGGCTGCAGGCCGGTAATCATTCTGCAGCGTGATGATTCCTATCTCTAGTCTTGTGTTGACTCCATATTCATGCCTCTCTACTATCGCTTATGACCCAATGAACGGCCAACTCGCTGATCACCCTGGACACGTTCTGCTCGCATCCTTGTTGATTAACCATCCGTGCTCGCCACGGGGCATGAGGTGGCAGTAAGGTCCCCGGGCGCAACCGCGCCGGTTGCCGTCATGGGGCGGTGGATAAGGCCTGGAGACAAGGGCCGGGCATGAGGCACGCAGGGCTGAGGAGGAGGGAAGGCGATCATGGTGGCGCAGGATGAAGCGCTGACCTGCCGGTTGTCGCGGCGGCGGCTCATTGGAACTGCCGCGATGGCCACGGCCGGGCTGGCCGTCGCGGCCGCGTGCGGCGGCAAAGAGACCTCAAGCAACCCAGGCGCCGGTCGCTCGGCAGGGAAGGAGGAGAAACCGAGGAAAGGCGGCACGTTGATCGGTGCCCAGGTATCGGATGTAAACATGGGCACCGGCTACCCGTTCGTGCTGCTGGCCGAAAACCCGTTTCTGAACTACCTGCCGGTAGAGCCATTGGTCCGGTATCGTAACAGCTTGGAGCCGGAAATGGTGCTCGTCGAGCGGCTGGAGTACAACGCCGACCGAACCAAGGCGGTCATCACCCTGAAACCGGGCCTCACGTTCCACAACGGTGCCTCGGTCACGCCGGAGGACTACTTCTTCGGCATCGACCTCATTCTCAACCCCCGAAAGTACGGCATCACCGGGTCGTTTCAGCTGGCCGGTTTTGCCCGGTTCATCACCGACATGAAGAAGGTGGACGCCCGCACTATGGAGTTCACCTTCGACCGGCCGCGGGCCAATATGACGGACCTGTTTGCGCAGCTCCCCGTTGTCCATGCGGCCAGCTACGAGGACATCAAGAACGGCAAGGCGGTAGCCGGCACCGGGCCCTACATCTTCAAAGAGTGGGCGCCCGGCCAGCGATTGGTGTTCACCGCGAACCCGAACTGGCATCTGACGGACCGGGAGGGTGGTCCATACCTGGACGGCGTGGAGGAGCGGTTCTTCGCGGACCAGGATGCGATGGGCCTCGCCTTTGAGGCCGGTGAACTAGACCTCATTTTGGATGCCCCCGCGACCCTGGCCAAGCGATACCGGGCGCGCACGCGCGTCGGGCCCAAACGGGGGTTGGTCTACGCCGGCCTCAACGTGACCAGCCCACTGCTGCGTGATAGCCGGGTAAGG
>JBHOQW010000166.1:0-32435 GCA_042408665.1 Dehalococcoidia bacterium | reverse complement strand
GCTTATCCTCGGGTGCAGGGCCGACGGACGCCCTGCTCGCACCAAGGGTAGCGAGTGCGCGGCCCGCCTGCGGCCGGGTACCGCCGGACGAGCGCGTCAGCAAAAAGCGGACACCCGGCACCCCGGGTGTCCGCCTCTGACGCGAACGGTCCGCGCCTCAGGCGGCGCGCCGGTGTCCGGCGGCGGCTGGCTCGCGCTCGCGTCCGATCTCCGCCGCCACCGCCAGGCCCTCCCGCGTCACCACCGCGGGATAGGTGCGGGCGCACTGGAGGCACGCCCACTCTGGGACGCCGCTCTCATTGCTAAGGAACAGGTTGCCGCCACAGCGCGGGCAGCGCTTGAGCTGCTTCATGGCTGGCCTCCTCTCGTCGCCCCGACGCACCGGGGCCATCTCGTGGGACTGAGCCGAAAGGTTCGGCCGGGCCTGTCCCGTGCTGTTTCACCTTGACGCACCGCGCGCGGGCCGTCTGTCCGGTAGCTCTTGGCTGCGCGAGGGGCAACACCCGCATGTTCACCCGCCCGCCGTGCGGGAAGTGGAGGACAGGCGGCGGGCTCTGCCCAGCGGTGAGGGGAATTGCCCAAAAGGGCGGGCATGATTTGTCGGTAGCTACCTGACAGACGCCCAGACCGCGGCACCAGACACTACGGTTGCGAGGCGCGCAAGATATGCAGGAGGTGCACGATGCGCATCGTCGTGCAGCGGCAGCGGTTTGAGGACCCCGGGTTTGTCAAGCAGATCTTTGGTAACCCGGTATTCGGGTTCGGCTGGTTTTTCCTACGGCTGTACCTGGGCCTGCAATGGCTTCAGGCCGGCTGGCACAAGGTCTCGCCCTTCAGCGATGACAGCATCGGCTGGGTGCGGGACGGCACCGTCACGGTGGTCCAGAACGGGCAGCAGCGGGAGGTGTTCTATAACGCGGGCGACCGGCTGCTCGGGTTCTGGAAGGCGGCCGTGGGCGCCGGCGGTCAGCCGCCGCGCATCAGCTTCGAGTGGTACCGGGACTTTATCCAGTTCATGATCGACCACCGCTGGAACGGGTGGTTCACGTACCTGATCGCGTACGGCGAGTTTCTGATCGGCATCGCCCTGATCGTGGGCGCGTTCACGGGCATCGCCGCCTTCGCGGGCGCGTTCATGAACCTGAACTTCATGCTCGCCGGCACCGCCAGCACCAACCCGGTGCTGTTCACCGCCGCCATCTTTATCATCCTGGCCTGGAAGACGGCGGGGTACGTGGGCGTGGACCGCTGGTTGCTGCCGCTCCTGGGCACGCCGTGGCAGCCGGGCCGGATCTTCCATCACGTGGAGGCCAAACCCGCTGCCCGCCCGAAGCCGATGGGAGCCGGCGCCTGACGCGCCGCTCCTACCCGGCGGCGTGAGACGCGGAAGGCAACGGAAGTGAGGGTAACACCATGACGCTGGCCAAGCGATTGCAAGAACTCCTGGTCCTGGCCCTGATCTGGATCCCGGTGGCGGCGCTGTCGGTGTTCGTGGTCGAGAAACTGGACGAGCTGCCCGGCGAGGATTTCGCCGCCTACGGCATCCTGGCCGTGCTGGTCCTGGCGGCGTTCGTCGCGACCGAGTACATCCTGGAGGCGCTCAAGTTCGATACATCGTATGAGCCGGAGTGAAACCGGCGGGGGAGCGGAACCGCACGGCGGAATCGCCCCCTTCCGCTCCCCGCTCGGACCGGTGACCGGCGGTGCACGGTCACCGGTCCGCCGCGTTCCCGGGGCATGCAGGGGTGGTGGACGATGGCAGACGGACGCGGTTCCTCGACCTGTTCCGACATGATGGCAGAGCCGGAGATCGCCAGTCTGCGGCGTGAACTGGCCCGCCGTACCCGGCAGGTGGCCGCGCTCTCGCGCGTCGCGCAGGCGCTGGCCGGTGCCCTCGACCTGCACACGGCCGCCAGCGCCGGCCTCGGCTACGCGCTGGATATCACGGAGATGGACGCGGGCGAGATCCTACTCTGGGACCCGGGCCGCGAGGCGCTGGTGCAGGTGGCGCACGCCGGCACCGGGCCGGAGGCGTTCGCGGAGCAACGCCTGTTCCGCCGCGGTGAGGGCATCCCCGGCCGGACCCTGGAGACGGGGCAGGTGCTGGTGGTGGATGTTGTGGCCGCGGGAGAGCTGCTGACCCGCCGTGGCTTGGCCGCCGACGCGTTTCGCACCGTCTTCTCCGTACCGTTGCGCGCCGAAGAAGAGCGGGTGATCGGCGTGCTGCTGGTAGCCGGCCGCCGTGCCCGGCACCTGGACGCGGAAACCGAGGAGCTGCTGCGTGGACTGGGCGGCCAGATCGGCCTGGCACTGGACCGGGCCCGCGCCTACGAGCGGGAGCACGCCTTGCGTCGACGCCTGGAGGCGCTGAATGCCGCTTCGCTGGCCATCGCTGCCGAGCTGTCCCTGCCGGCCCTGCTGCAGCGCATCACCGACATCGCCCGCGACTTGACCGGTGCCCGGTACGCCGCCTTGGGGGTGGCCGGCGACGACGGCCGGCTGGTGGAGTT
The DNA here is from genome assembly GCA_042408665.1 of Dehalococcoidia bacterium. Taxonomy (GTDB): domain Bacteria; phylum Chloroflexota; class Dehalococcoidia; order CAUJGQ01; family CAUJGQ01; genus CAUJGQ01. The sequence continues at coordinate 29,925 of JBHOQW010000166.1, read as the reverse complement.
CATCACCTCCGGCATCAGCGCCGAGGCACGGGCGCGCATCAGCCATGTGCCGGAGGGGCGCGGCCTGCTGGGGCTCATCTTGCGCGGCAGTGAGCCGGTGCGCGTGGCCAACATCGCCGAGCACCCGGCCGCCTACGGCTTCCCGCCCGGCCACCCCAGTATGACCAGCTTTCTGGGCGTGCCCATCGTCCTGCGCGGGCGCAACCTGGGCAACCTCTACCTCACGGACAAGAACGGCGGTGAGCCGTTCTCGGATGAGGACGAGCAACTCCTGGTGCAACTGGCGGCGCACGCCGCCGTGGCCATCGAGAACGCGCGCCTCTACGGGCAGACCTCCGAATCCCTCCAGCAGACGGTGGCCGAGCTGCGCGCCGCCAACGCCCAACTCGCCTACCTCTCCTCCCTGGCCATCGGTGCGCAGGAAGAGGAGCGGCGGCGGCTGGCACGCGAACTGCACGACGGCACCGCCCAGGAACTGGCCACGCTGCTGGTGCGGCTGCGCGTGCTGGAGCGCACCGAGGAGCCGCACGAGCTGCGTCTGCGCCTGGGCGAGTTCCGCGAGGTGATCGCCCGCGCCCTGGACGACGTGCGGCGCATGGCCCTGGACCTGCGCCCCACCATGCTGGACGACCTGGGCCTGGTGCCGGCGTTGGAGGCGCACACGCGCGACATGGCCCGACGCTGGGGGATCACTGTCCGCTTCGAGACGCAGGGGTTGGACCGACGGCTGCCGAACCAGACGGAGCTGGTCGCCTACCGCATCGTGCAGGAGGCGCTCTCCAACATCTTCAAACACTCCCAGGCCACGGAGGCCACAGTTACCCTCGTCCTCCGGGGGCGGGAGCTGCGCATCACGGTGCGCGACAACGGCCGCGGGTTCGATGTCGGCCGCACGCTGGCCTCCCGAGAGCGTGGGCTGGGGCTGTTCGGCATGCAGGAGCGCGCCGCCCTGGTCGGCGGACACCTGGAGCTGGCCTCCGCTCCCGGCGCCGGCACACGCGTAACCGCCTCGCTGCCGGTGCGCGAGCTGACAGAAGGACGTGAGACGCCATGAAGAAGATCCGCATCCTCCTGGCGGACGACCACGCCGTGCTGCGCGCCGGCCTGCGCGCCCTGCTCTCCGCCGAGCGGGACATGGAAGTGGTGGGGGAGGCGGCCAACGGGCGTGAGGCCGTGGCCCTGGCCGAGCAGCTCAGGCCGGACGTGGTGGTGATGGACCTGGCCATGCCGGAGATGTCCGGCCTGGAGGCCACCCGGGAGATCACCCGTCGCCTGCCCGGAACGCGCGTGCTGGCCCTCACCATGCACGCCGAGGAGCAGTACCTGCTGGAGCTGTTGCAGGCCGGCGGCTCCGGCTACGTGCTCAAACGCTCCGCCGACACGGAGCTCTTAGAGGCCATCCGTGCCGTCAGCCGCGGCGAGGCGTACCTCTACCCCGGTGCGGTCAAGCTCTTGCTGTCCGAGTATCATCGCGGCGACGGCGGCCCGCGCCGTCGCGAGCTGTCCGAGCGCGAGGAGGCGGTGCTCAAGCTCACCGCCGAGGGGTACAGCAACCAGGAGATCGCCGAGCGGCTGGGCATCAGCCCCAAGACGGTAGACACCTACCGCCAGCGGATCATGGAGAAATTGAACCTGCATCACCGTGCCGAGCTGGTACGCTATGCCCTGGAGCGCGGCCTGCTCCGCGCGCCGGGTGCAGAGGCGTGATCCGCGCCGTCCCCTTGCCCACCGCGGCCGCACGCCACCGCTACAGTTCGCGCGGCCGCCTTGCTACGATTGGGGGCGAGGGGATGCGATGTCCGGCAAGATCCGTGTGCTCCTGGCGGACGACCACGCCGTGCTGCGCGCCGGCCTGCGCGCCCTGCTCTCCGCTGAGCCGGATATCGAGGTGATCGGCGAGGCGGCAGACGGGCAGGAGGCCGTGGCCCTGGCCGAGCGGCTCAAGCCCGACGTGGTGGTGATGGATATCACCATGCCGCGGCTGGACGGCCTGCGGGCCACCCGCCAGATCACCACCCATCACCCGGAGATCCATGTGCTCGTGCTGACCATGCACGCCGAGGAGCAATATCTGCTCCAGGTGCTGGAGGCCGGCGGCTCCGGCTACGTGGTGAAGAACTCGGCCGACCGGGATCTCCTGGAGGCGATCCGTGTGGTGTACCGCGGCGAGGCGTTCCTCTACCCCTCCGCCACCCGCATGCTGCTTGAGGCCTACCGCCGCGGCGAGCGGCCGAGCGACGGGCGCGAGCACGTGCTCACCGAGCGCGAGGAGGAGGTGCTGCGCCTTACCGCCGAGGGCTACAGCAACACGGAGATCGCCCAGCGCATCTACCTCAGCCCCAAGACGGTGGACACCTACCGCCAGCGCATCATGGAGAAGCTCGGCCTGCATCACCGCGCCGAGCTGGTGCGCTACGCCCTCGAACACGGGCTGCTGCGACCGGAAGGCTAGGCCCGCACGCGTTCGTTGACCGTCACCGTGCTCCACCACCGAGCCAGCTCGGCCTCGGCGCCGAGGGCGATGAGCTGGGCCGCGTCGTGCGCGCGCAGCGCCGCCCGCTCGGCAGGCGTGAGGTCGTACTCCGCCAGGGCGCGATCGGGGTCGCGCAGCAGGGCGGTACGAAAACCCGCGTAGGTGCGGGCGCGGTGCAGCACGTGGTTGAGGTGCTCGCAGCTCATTCGCCTGCCCGTTTCATCGGTGGCTGCCCCTACCATACGGCGGCGCGGCCCGTCCGTTTGTCGGGCAACGCCGCACAACGCCTCGATCGCCGGTCCGGGGTGCGACCACGGCGGTCACTCCATATCCGGCGGCCGCACCAAGGCCACCGGCGCCACGCCGGAGCGCAGCACCTCGCCGGCCACGCTGCCGTGCACCAGCCGGTTCAGGCCGGAGCGGCCGTGGGTGGCCATGACGATCAGGTCGATGTCGTGCACCTCGGCGTAGGCCGCGATCTGGGCCGCCGGGTACGGCCCTACGCGCACCACCGGCTTGACGATGCAATGGGGGAACTGCCGCGCCACCGTCTCCAGGTAGTGCTCCAGCACCAGCTCCACGCTGGCGGGCATCTCCGCCACCTCGTCGAGCGGCTCATCCGCCGTGGAGTGCCGGGTCATCGCATTGGCGCGCCCTCCCAGCGTGCCGGAGCGAGCGCCGGGAGTCAGCGCCAGCCCGGGGTCGGCCACGATGAACAGGTGCACCTCGGTCCCTGGTGCCCGTGCCAGGCGTTGGGCCAGGGGAATGGCGCGCTCGGCGAACTCAGAGCCGTCAAGCGTGAGCAGGATCTTCATCGGTTCGGTCTCGTTGCTGCTAGCCACCGCCGCACCTCCCTCACGCCTCTTAGCCTATCGTCCCCGACGCAGCTTGCCTGTCCGGCAACCTCCGCCGATATGCTCGCTCGTTGCCGGACAATCCTTGCCGGAGCGGTGTAGCCGCTCCCGGCGAAGCACGCCCCGGCGCGGCCGCCGCGGGCCGTGCCTTTGTGCTCACCATTCGGTTCTTGTCCAGTGCCGTGTTGACGCGGGCAGCGCCGTCGCGGATGATCCCGCTGCCGGCCTTCCGGACGTTTGCCACCACAGGAGCACGCCATGCGCATCGGCATCCAACCGGCCAACTCCGGCCCCCACGCCACGCCTGCCTTCATCGCCGAGGTCGCCGAGACCGCCGACCGGCTGGGATATTTCTCCTGCTTGGTCACCGATCACGTCGTCCTGCCCGTGCAGTACACCTCGCCGTACCCGTACCATCCCTCCGGCCGCATGGCGGTAGGGCCGGACGCCGACTACTACGAGCCGCTCAGCCTAATCGCGTATCTGGCCGGGCGCACGCGGCGCATCCGCCTGGGCACCAGCGTGCTGATCGCCGCCTACCGTCACCCGCTGGTGGTGGCCAAGCAGCTCGCCTGTCTGGACGCCCTGAGCGGCGGACGGATCGTGATCGGCCTGGGCACCGGCTGGCTGAAGGAGGAATTCGAGGCGCTGGGCGCGCCGCCGTTCGCCGAGCGCGGCGCCGTCACCGACGAAGTGATCGAGATCCTTCGCCGCGTATGGCGCGATCAGCCGGCCAGCTTCCAGGGCCGCTACTTCACCTTCCCGCCGGTGGGTGTGATGCCCAAGCCGGTGCAGCCCGGCGGCATCCCCATCCTCATCGGCGGTGAGAGCCGCCCGGCTATCCGTCGCGCCGTGCGCCTGGGCGACGGATGGCACCCGTTCAAGCTGCCGCCGGACGATCTGGCGACGCGGCTGGCCTACCTGCGCGCCCAGGCCGAGCAGATGGGCCGCGACCTGAGCAACTTCACCATCTCGCTGCGCCTCGGCCTGCGCCTCACCACCGGCCCCACGGAGCGACGACCGGCCGAGGAACCGTGGAAGTGCCTGGTCGGCACGCCGGAACAGGTGGCCGCCGACCTGGCGGTCTACCGCAAGCTGGGCGTGCACGAGGTGGTGTTCGACTTCCGCACCTGCTCCGAGGATGAGACCCGGCAGACTCTGGAGCTGGGCGTCAAGCTCATGGAGCTAGTGGCGGCACCGGCGTGACCGCGTACCAACCCTCACCTCCAGCCCCCCAGCCCGCTGAGGAGAGCGGTGCCAGGCACTCAGCGGGCCGGGGAAGCGGCCTGGCGAAGCACGGGCCCCGCGCCGTTGGCCGGGGGCCGAGGGTGAGGGGCAGGCCGGCACTAGCAGCATAGAGGGGGGCGTCATGGCAGGCCCGCTCGACGGCATCCGCATCCTGGACTTCACCCGCTTTCAGCAGGGCACCTTCGGCACGCTCCTGCTCGCCGACCTGGGCGCCGACGTGATCAAGGTCGAGCAGCCGGGCGGCGACCCCGGGCGCACCCTTGGCCGCCACCAGGACGGCTATTCCTCGTACTTTGAGTCGCTCAACCGGAACAAGCGCAGCCTCTGCTTGGACCTGGGGCGGCCGGAGGGGCGGGAGGTGGTGCTGCGCCTGGCAGCCGACGTCGATGTGGTGACGGAAAACTTTCGCCCCGGCACGATGGACCGGCTGGGCATCGGCTACGTGGCGCTCCGCCGGGTCAACCCGGCGATCATCCTCGCCTCGGCCAGCATGTGGGGGCCGGAGGGGCCGCGCGGTCGCGACCCGGGCTACGATACCATCGCCCAGGCGGCGGGCGGGTTGATGATGTTCCACCGCCGCGACGACGAGACGCCGGCCGGTATCCAGGGCGGTATCGCCGATCAGACCGGCGGCATGCTGTTCGCCTACGCCATCCTGGCGGCCCTGGTTCACCGCCTGCGTACCGGCGAAGGGCAGCAGGTGGACGTCTCGCTCTACGGCACCCAAATCGCCCTGCAGGGGATCCACCTGGCCCGCGCCCTGCACCACACGCCCCTGCGCCCGCCGGGGCAGTCCAGCACGGTGCTCAGCCACCGCGCCCTCTGTGCGGACGGCCGCTGGATCGCCTTCGGCTTTCTGGAGGGGCGGCACTTCCCCAAGCTCTGCCGCGGCCTGGGATTAGAAGAGCTGATCGATGACCCGCGGTTCGCCACCCCGGAGGCGCGCGGCCCCAACATGGGCGCGCTAGTAGAGCTGATCGACGCGCGGGTGATCACCCGTCCCGCCGCCGAGTGGATCGAGCGGCTGCGGGCGGTGGACGTGCCCTGCACGGTGGTGCAGGACTACCACATGATCGCCGAGGACCCGCAGGCGCGCGCCAACGGCTATATCCACGAGGAAGACCACCCCGTGTACGGGCGCATCCGCACGCAGGGCATTCCCGCACGCTTCTCTAAGACACCGGGCGCCGTACGCCGCCACGCGCCCGTGCGGCCGGGGGACCACTCCGCCGAGATCCTGCGCGAGGCCGGGTTCAGCGAGACGGAGATCGCCGCGTTGGCGGCCACGGGTGTGGTGCAGGGCGCCGACCTGCCGGTGCCCGGCAGCACGGCCGCTGGCGGCTGAGCCGCGCGTGGAACGCCGTCCAGCGGCGCATCCCGGGGCGCGGCGACGGCCAACCGGCGCGAGCGCGCCGCTCGTTCGGTCTTTTCTTGGCATCGGCTATTGACTGCGCCCATCTGTAGCACGGTGGCACAGCCCGTCCCCGTGGAGGCGCGCGCGGTGCCAGTCTCACAGGCCGCCGGACCGGCTCATTCCTCCGGCCCACCGTTCGGTTCCGACGCGGGCGCGTACGGCTCCGACGATACCGGCGGCGTTTGCTTGGACGTCACCGCGTCGGGCTCGGGCGTGGGCGGCGTGAGCGTCGGCGGCGGGATCGGGGGCGGCGCCATTGCCGGCGGGATGGCGGGCTCCGGCTCCCCGGCCTCCGCCGCGGGGGTGGGTGGCTCCGGGACCAGCACCAGCGCCTCCAGCTCGTCTACCGCCCGTGCCGCCGCCTCCGGGTCGGACACGTCCGCCAGGCCCACGCTGAGGAGGTAGCGGTGGTCCGCCGGCAGGCCGGCGGCGATCAACGCCGGCGCGGGGCGACCGACTCGCAGGGCGTAGTACTCGACCCCCCGCTCCGGGCGCGGGAAGGGCGCCAGGCGCACCGGCGCGCGCGCGGCCAGAGCCGTGAGCCGCCGCATGCGCGGCGCGGAGAAGGAGGCGTTGGCCGACAGCGAGTAGCAGGCCGGCTCGTCCAGGTCGAACAGGAACACCGCGTAGCGCCCGGTGACGGGCAGCAGGATGTTGCCGGCCGTGAGGCTAGTCGAGGCGCCTTCGTCGCACGGCACCGGGTCCAGCACACCGCCCTGCCCGGCCTGAATCTGGAGCCCCGGCACCACCGGCCCCGGCTGGCCGCCCGGACGGGAGGGCCGGAGGGTGGCGGCGATCACCACCACGGAGGCGATGGCCAGCGCGGGCAGGGCGCCGTCCGCCGCCAACCGCAGGGGGCGCGGCAGCGCCAGGCGCGGCAGGGACAGCGCCGGGCGCGGCAGGGACAGCCGTTCGGGCAGCACCCATACGGCGGCGTAGGCCACCACTGCCACCGCGTAGCCCGCGAGCACGTCCACCACATAGTGCTCGCCCAGGTAGACCAGGTTGAAGCCCATCGTCAGGGGGTAGAGCAACACGGGCAGGGTGCGTCGCCCCCACAGGCGCACCACCACCAGCGCCAGCAGCAGCGGCAGCGCCGCGTGCAGCGAGGGGATGGCGGCCACCGGGTTGGCGTTCATATGGGTGTAAGCCAGACCGATGGGTGCCGAGGCCGGAATGCGCAAAAGCGTCTCGACCGCCACCCGATGCACGGGCGGGATCACGCCCTGCAGGCCGGCCAGCCACGGCGGCGCGGCTGGATAGAGGGCGTAGCCGGCAAAGCCGAGGTAGAACAGCGTCAGCACCGCGGCGATATACCGCCAGTACAGCCGCCGGCTGTGCAGCCAGAGCACGAGGCCCAGCACCACCGGCAGCACAAAGTGCAGCGCATGCTGCACGGTGGCCGCCCAGTCGTACCAGTGGGCGCGTGTCGGGTCAAAGAGGCGGTCCTGCAGCCAGATCGTGGGGATCGTGCCGTGGAACATCCACCGCTCCGCGCGCAGCGGCCCCATCACGTGCACCGGTCGGCCGAGCTGGTCGGCCAGCCCGGCGGTGGCCTGCCAGGAGAGCACGAGCAGCAGAAAGGGACCCCAGTCCAGCACGAACGCCCAGCCGCGGCCCAGGGCGATCGCGAACAGCAGCAGGGGCGGGATGAGGTAATCGGGGGTTGGCCAGCCGCCGTGGGTGAGCAGATAGGCGGAGATGGCGGTGAGATACAGGAAAGCGCCGGCCAGCGCCCCGGCGCGTAGGGCCAGCCGCAGCCGCCCCTGCATCGCGCCCGTGGCCCTGGGGTGCGCCGGCGCCTCCGACACCGGGGCGGCGCGCTCTATCTGGCGGTGAGCCATCGGCGTTTATCCGACGTGAAACGTCATTCGCCATCCGCGGTGGCGGCGGCTCTTGCAAACCGCGGATGGCGTATCACGCTTCACGTCTCACGCCTCGCGTTCGAGCAGCGGGCCGCCCCGGTCGAGCACCTCACCGGTGACGCTGATCACCGTCGGCCGCTCCTCGCAGTAGCCGCCGAACTCGCACTTGCCGAAGTAGAAGGCCTGCGTCTCCTTGTTGTACTCGATCGTCCAGGTGCCGATCAGCGGGTTATCCGGTTGCGCGAGCTGCTGCCGGATGATCTCGGCCAAGGCCGCCAGTTGTTCTCTGCCCAACGCCTCACCCCTGCGGAAGAGCGATGCTGCCTCCAGTGTAACGATGCACGCGCCGGCCTGGCCACCGCTCCGCCCGATCGACGTGGCGGGAGGAAGGCCGGATCGGCTATACTACCCCCGAACAAACGTCCTAGATGGAAGGCACCCATGGCGGCCGTGCCCGAGCGGCTCCTCTCCCCCACGCCCCAGCCCGGCGACGGCGATGAACCGGCCCTACGGCCCAGGCGCCTGGCCGACTACATCGGCCAGGACACGGTGAAGGACAATCTGGCTATCGCCATCGCGGCGGCGCGGGCGCGCGGCGAGGCGCTGGACCACGTGCTGCTGCACGGCCCGCCCGGCATCGGCAAGACCACTCTTAGCTTCATCATCGCCCACGAGCTGGGCGTCAACATCCGCGTCACCTCCGGTCCGGCCCTGGAGCGGCCCGGCGACCTCGCCCAGATCCTCACCCAGCTCCAGCCGCACGACGTGTTCTTCATCGACGAGGTGCACCGCCTGCCGCGGGTGGTGGAGGAGGTGCTGTACACGGCGATGGAGGACTTCGCCATCGACATCGTGCTGGGCAAGGGGCCAGGCTCACGCAGCCTGCGCCTGAAACTGCCCCCCTTCACGCTGGTGGGCGCCACCACCCGCTACGCCCTGCTTACCGCGCCGCTGCGCGACCGCTTCGGCATCACCGAGCGGCTGGACTACTACGACCAGGCGGCGCTGCGCACCATCGTTACGCGCAACGCCGGCGTGTTGGGCACGGCCATCGAGCCGGAGGGGGCCGCGGAGATCGCCCGTCGCGCGCGCGGCACCCCGCGCGTGGCCAACCGGCTGCTGCGCCGCGTGCGCGACTACGCCCAGGTCAAGGGCGACGGCGTGATCACGCGCGCCGTGGCGCGGGAGGCTCTGGCCCGATTGCAGGTGGACGAGCTCGGCCTGGACGAAATGGACCGCACCATCCTGCGCACGATTATCGTCAAGTTCGACGGCGGCCCGGTGGGGCTGGACACGCTCTCGGCCTCGGTGTCCGAGGAGGCGGATACCGTGATGGACGTCTACGAGCCCTACCTGCTGCAGCTCGGCTTCCTCAAACGCACCGGCCGGGGGCGGGTGGCCACCCGCCGCGCCTACGAGCACCTGGGCATCCCCTACCCGGAGCGCCGTGAGGCGGAAGACCACGCCCAACTGGGCCTGTGGCAGGAGGACGGCTGAGGCGTGAAACGCGGTGGCGAACCAGAAACGCCGATACGGGAGGGCGACGCTCTCGCGTATCCCGCATTCCGCATCACGCAGGGCGCGCTACAGCTCACGTTTCAGCGCCCTGTTGGCTGAGCAGGCGCGCCGCGATCGCCAGCACCTCATCGATATCGAACGGCTTGAGGATGGCGTCGGCGGCCCCAGCCGCTCGGGCGCGCGAGACCGCGGCGGAGTCGGCGGTGAGCACCACTACCGGCGGCGGATCGGGCAACGCCCGCAGCCGCGCGAGCAGATCCCAGCCGGAGATGTCCGGCAGCGTCAGATCGAGAAACACCACCCCCGGCCGTGCGTGGGCGCAGTAGGCCAGGGCGGTTTCTCCCTCCGCCACGGCCGTCACCCGGTAACCGGCGCTGGACAGGAGCGCCTCCAGCAGGCGGCTGATGGCGGGGTCGTCCTCGACGATCAGGGCATGCGGCGGCTGATGGATGGCCGGCTCCGAGGCGGGTATTCGCTCCCGCGTCGTACGCACGGGGGCGCGTCGTGCCGGGCCGCGGGAATGCAAGGGGTTTGTAACAAACACCAACTGAAACGTCAACTCGCCAAAAGGTTGCCCACGGCGGGAACTATGAGGCCGATCGCCGGGCCCGATGATCGCTTCCGGCGGTGCGGGTGCCGGGTGGCGCCACCGCCACATCGAACAGGCTGGCCTGCACCAGCGCGCAGGCGTCGCTCCGGGCCAACAGGGCCGCAAGCGCCGCATCTGTCTCCGGCAGGGTGGCGCCGGGGAGGAGCGCGCGTACCTCGGCCAGGGTGAGGCGCGCCGTTGGCCCCACTGCGGCCCAGTGCCGCGCCAGCGTCTCGTTCAGCGTGGCGCGCAGCGCTGGGCCGCACAGACCGGCACCGGGGATGTGCAGCCAGCCCTCCGGCAGGGTGTGCACCTGCAACACGCGTTGCACCTCACCTGACGTGTGGCAGCCCAGCGCCGCCGCCAGCGCCTCTAGCGACAGCCAACCGCCGGCCGCCTCTCGGCAGGCCGCCGCCAGCCGCTCCCCTGCATCCCGCGTGCGGTCGGCAAAATCGCCGAAGCGGGCCTCGGCCGCGTCCAGGAGCTGCTGGAGCGGCACCGCGTCGCGGTAGGGCAGCAGCGGGAACGGCAGCCCCGCCAGCGCGGGCATGGCCGTCTCCGCTACAGCCAACAGGAGCGGGGTATCCGGCGGCAGGTGCTCCAGTGCCCGGCGCTTGCGCTCTAAGTACGCCGGCGTCCAGAACCCCACCACCTCCACGAACACGCGCCGCTCGCCGCGCTCCAGGGCAAAGTCCGGGATGAGGACGCGGCTCCCGGCCATGAGCGGCGCCGGCTCACGCACGAGCCGCCAGCCGGCCGCGCGGCCCTGGCGCACCAGCGCCGCAAACCGGCGCGCCAGCGTGGCCTCCACCGCGCTGTCGAAGCGGGCGTTCTCCTCGTCTTCGGCGCGCTCGTCGGCCGCGGCCGCCTCCGGCGCCAGGCCGGGCACGCGCACGAGCGCCCGGTCCAGGGGTAGGCGATGCGGCCGCCCACGCAGGAGCAGGTACGCCTCCAACCGGTCCGCCGGCCCCAGGTGGGGCAGCAAGCGCAACGCGGTCAGGGCCAGGCGGGGACCCGCGGCCCCCGGCTGGGCGGCCACCGCCTCCGGACCGGCCAGGACCAGCCGGAACGTTGGCTGGTGCGCCGGCTCCTGCTCCACGTCGCAGTACACGCCCAGGCGGCGGCAGAGGCCGTACAGGCGGCGCACCAGAGCCCCGCTCGGCTCGTGCACCACCGCCGTAATGCGCTCCGCCTGGCGCAGCAGGGCGGCCAGCACCAACCGGTTGTAGCGCGCGATCACATCTTGGAGCGTGGGCGGTGCAGCGGCCGGGACGAGCACGGCCTCCTCCTCCGCGTCCAGCGTCAGCGCCGCGTCCAAGGCCGTGCCATCCTCCGGGGACAACCCGAGGGTGACCGCCAGCTCAGCCAGCACCGCGCTACGGCGGGCGGTGGGCACGAAGCCGGCGTAGCGTTCGTTCACCAGGTCGAAGAGGCGCAGGCGCAGGGCGGAGGGCGTGTCCACGCCTGCCCGCGCCAGCGCCGCGGCCACGTGCGCGGGCATCGCCTCGGCGAAGCGGCGCGCCTGCCAGCGGTAGAAGTCCAGGCAGGCCGCGGCCAGCCCGCGCCCCAGCTTGCGCTCCCCTGCCAGCGTGGCCACGGCGTCCGGGTCGTAGTCGCGGCGCGGTCTGCCGACCAGCCCCGCGATATAGGCCAGCACGCGCGCCGCGGCCATCGTGCCGGCATTGCCCTCACCGTCGATGAACGCCACGCGGACCAGGGGTGGCCCACCGGCCGGGGCGCGTCGAGCTCGCCAGCGCACATCGGCCACGCTCAGCGCCGTCATGCCTCACCTGGATCGCTGGCGACCGGGGCCCGCCGGCGGCGCGCCACCCGCGGCTCGCTGGTGTCGCGGGTGACCAGCTCGTACAGCACAGCGCGGCCGGCCTTGGGGCGCAGCACGCGACCGAGGCGCTGCACATGCTCCCGGCGCGTGCCGGAGCCGCTCAGCACGATGGCCACGGAGGCGTCGGGGACGTCGACGCCCTCGTTGAGCACGCGGCCGGTGGCGAGCTTGGTGTAGAGGCCGGTGCGGAATTTCTCCAGAATGGCGCGTCGCTCCGCCGGGGGCGTGTCGTGCACGATCACCGGGATGCACAGCCGCCGGCCCAGCTCCCGCACCACGTCGTTGTACTCGGAGAAGATGAGCACGCGCTCGTCGCGGTGGCGTTCGAGCAACTCCTCCACCGCCTGCACCTTGCTGCGCGCACCGAAGGCGATGCGCCGCGCCTCCTGGTGGGCACGCAGCGCCTGATAGGCGGCCGGGTCCGTGCCGCTGCGCCGCAGCACGTACCGCTCGAAGTCCTGGCCGGAGCGCACCCGTAGCCCGCGCGCCGCCAGGTAGGCGCGATAGGTGTGCGTGCTCGCCTCGTAGCGGACGCGCTCCTCGCGCAGGAGCGCCACCTCTACCCGCCGCTCCTCGTAGGGGGCGATGTGGCCGGTGCGCGCCAGCTCGTGCGGCTCGCGCCGGTAGATCTCGGGGCCGATGAGTGCGGTCAGGTCGGCGTGCAGCCCGTCGGCCCGCTCGGGGGTGGCGCTCAGCCCCAGACGGTAGGGGGCGATCGCCGCCTCGGCGATGCGGCGGTAGGCGGGGGCGGGCAGGTGGTGCACCTCGTCCGCCACCAGCAGGCCGAAGCGGGTGAGCAGGCGCGGGTGGCGAACGGCCGAATCATAAGTGATCACCGTGAGCGGCCACAGACCGCGCGCGCCGCCGCCCACGCCGCCTACCGCCTCGGGCGGCGCCGCCAGCCCGTCGCGCAGGGCCTGCTGCCACTGCGCCAGCAGGTCTAGCGTGGGCACCACCACCAGCGTGCACAGGCGCAGGGCGGCGATGGCCATAAGGGCCACAAACGTCTTGCCAGCGCCGGTGGGCAGCACCACCACGCCGCGGCCGCCCGCTGCCTGCCACGCCGCCAGCACCTCTTCTTGATAGGGACGGGGCACGCCCTGGAGCCGCGGGGTAAACGGCAGGGCCGGCCGGGCTGCGAAGGTGAAGGTCGCCGCCTCACCCAGCGCCGCCTCGATGGCCGGCAGGTGCAGGGGCAGGGCGCGGTAGCCCTTGAGGCGCGCGTCGAAGCACAGGGCGACGCGCACCGCCGCCGGCAGCCGATCGAGGTCGGCCGGTGTGGCGGGCACGAGCAACAGGTCGTTGCCGCGCAGGCTAACGGTGACGGTCACGGGCCCCACCGCCGGAGGGTGGCTGCCCATCAGTATATCTGTTCGAGAACGGCTGTGGCCGTCCGGCCCGGTGGCGCGGCGGGCGGGTTATGGTTCGAGCTGTGCGGTGAGCCGGATCTCGACGTTGTTGCGGATGGCGTTCGAGATCGGGCAGCCCTGTTCGCCCTGCCGTGCCAGCTCCTCGAAGCGCGCCTGGTCGATGCCCGGCACGCGACCACGTACCGTCAGGTCCATCGCGGAGACTTTGAACCCGCCCTCCGGACGGCGGTCGAACGAGGCGACGGCGGTCACATGCAGCCGCTCCGGGGGTGAGCCGGCGCGGGCAAGGGTGGCGGAGAGGGCCATCGCGTAGCATGCGGCGTGTGCCCCCGCCAGCAGTTCCTCCGGGCTGGTGCGGCCGTCGGGCGCCTCCGTGCGGGAGGCCCACGTCACGGGGCTGTCGCGCAGGACGCCGCTGCTGGCCAGCGTCAGCGTGCCCCTGCCGCTCATCAGGTCGCCGTTCCAGACCACTTCCGCTCGACGTTCTGCCTGAGGCATGCCCTCTCTCCCGGTTGACTGATACGGCCGCGGCGGGGCGGGTACGGCGCAGGCGCACGGTGCGGCCCGCGCCATTGTAGCAGGGCAGCACCCGCGGTGTGCCGGTTTGAGCGGCGCCATGGCCTCCACCGTCCCTGCTAGCCGAACGTCGCGGCGCCGAGAGCAGGCCGGGTCGGCGCCCTGCACGCTGATGGGCACGCCGAAGGGCGCGAAGGCGTCAACGGTCACCGCGGTTACCCGACGGTGACCGCGACGCCACCGGTCACGAGCGCTGCCGCACCGGCATGCCGGGGGCCATTGCCTACGGCTTCGGCGGTCCGGGCGGCCCGCCCCGGTCCGACCGGGATGCCGTGTCCTCCCCGATCAGACGCCAGGCGGCGGCACGCAGGCGCTTGAGGCGCGCCGCCGTTGCGAGGGCGCGACCAGCGCCAGGCAAGAGGAGCGCCAGCGCCAAGCCGGCCTGTGCCCATGGGACGTGGGGTGCGGCGCCTGCAGGCCCGGCACCGGTACGCGGCAGTGCAGCCGGCAGGACCGCCCGCGGCGCGCCGGCACCGCCCGCCGGCGGTTTGGACGCGCTGTCCGCGCCCTGCACCCCACCGACCGGTTGTGGGCCGGTCGGTAGCAGCCCTCGCACCTCGGTGGTGCCGCCGGCCGAGCTCGGCCCGTTGCCCGCGGTGCCGCCGGCGCCGGACGCCGAGGGGCCGGCGCTGCCGCTTCCGCTGCCCGGCGTGCCCTTGCCGCCTGATGGGGAAGGGCTTGTGACCATAGAGACGGTGTTCCCGGGCGGCGGTGACATACCGTCGGTGCCACCGTTACCGGGGCCGCCGTTACCCCAGTCACCGCCCAGCGGCACGGAATCGCCCGTTCCCGGCTTGGTGCCGCCGGGCCCTTGGTTGCCGGGCGGTGAGGGTGGCCCTGACGTGCCGGAGCCACCCGGACCGCTCCCGCCGCCCCCCGCTCCCGAATTGCCGTCGGGCGGCGACCCAGAGCCGCCTCCTGGCTGGCCACCGCCCTTTCCCCCACCGTTGCCCCCGGCGCCCGGATTGCCGCCGGTGGATGGCCCCTGACCACCTCCCGCATCGCCGCCGACGTGGCCACCGGGGCTGGGTCCACCGCCGTTTCCTCCGCCGCTACCGCCACCCTTCCCCGGTCCGCCGTGGCCCGTGTCGTCGGGACGATCGCCGCCGTGCTCGAAACTGGGACCGGCGAAGGCCGGTCGTACCTGCATGGCTGCCAGTACCGCAGGCGTCACATAGGCTAGGCGGGCTCCCTGATGCAACAGCCGCCGGCGCGTGAGCGTGCCCGCTTCGTGCTTCTGCATGACCTTCGTCTCCCCCGCGCTCGTCACCGTCCCGGCCGTATGCGGCCACTATATGCAGGCAAGGGGTAACATTGCGGTCACGAAGCGGTAGGGATGATGTGGCGGCGCGGTAGGGGTGAAAGGGGGAAACGGCCCGTGGGACGTGCCACGGACGGCAGGATCAGGTACCCTGTCCCCATCTCCAGCGGCGCTCCGAGGACAGGCCATGCGGTACAGTATCTTCTCCGTCGTGGACCATTACCCCAGCGGCCCGCGCGGCATCCGCGAGCTGTACGCGCAGGTGCTGGACGAGATCGCGCGGGCGGAGGCGCTGGGCTTTCACGCCTACTTCATCGCCGAGCACCACTTCCATGAGTACGGCGCCGTGCCCGCGCCACCGGTGCTCCTGGCCGCGGCGGCCGAACGCACGCGGCGCATCCGCCTGGGCACGGCGGTGGCCGTGCTGCCCTTCCACGATCCCGTGCGTCTGGCGGAGCAGTACGCCGTGCTGGACCAGCTCTCCGGCGGGCGGCTAGCCCTGGGTGTGGGCTCCGGCTACCTGGCGCACGAGTTCGCCGGCTTTGGCATCGACCCGGCCGAGAAGCGGGAACGGTTCGATGAGGCGCTGGCACTGCTGGAACTGGCCTGGCGGGGCGGTCGGTTCACCCATCATGGTCGCTACTTCCACTACGACGATGTGGCCCTCAACGTGCTGCCCCTGCAGCGGCCGGTGCCGCTGTGGGTGGCCGTGCTGCGCGCCGAGGCCGCCTACCACATCGGCGCGCAGGCCCGCAACCTGATGATGGTGCCGTACGCCTCCATCGACAGCCTGGACCACCTCGCCGAAGTGACGGCCGCCTACCGCCAGGGGCGGCGGGACGCCGGCCTGGACCCGGCGGGCGGCGACCTGCTGCTCACCTTCCACACCCACGTCGCGCCCACCACGGCGCAGGCCGTCGCCGAGGCGCGGCCGGCCTTGGACCGCTACATCGCCACCCGTCTGTATGCCCGCCGTCGCTCCCTGGAGGAGCTGGACGCCCAGGGGCTTATCTTGATCGGTGATCCGGACACTGTGGCCGCGCGCATCGCGCGGGCGGCGCGGGCGGGCATGACGCACCTCATGACGTTGGACAACTTCGGCGCCATGGACGCCGCCCTGGTGGCATCCTCCATGGAGCTGTTCGTGCGCGAGGTGGAGCCGCGGGTGGCAGCCCTGCTGGCCGACGCGGCTTCTGCGTCGAGGGCATGAGTGACTCGCGTGCTTCCAGGCGCAGGCCACGAACCGGTTTACACCGGTTCGTGGCCTGCGCCGCTCGGCTGGGCGCCGGTGGGTGTAGCCCTCCGGCATGACCACAGCGCGTACACTGCCGCCGCTAGTCCTGCTGCACCGACGACGAGACCGGCGATCCCAAGCACCGTCGCCCGAGCGCGGGCGCGCTCCGCCTCCCGGCGCGCCTGCCGTGCCTCATCGCTTGCGGATATGGCCGGCGTCGCATTTTGTGTTGGGGCACGCGCCTGCAGTTGTGCCGCAAGCTCGCCGTTGCTCGGCACCGGGCTCGGAAACTGCAGCGTGGCTTTGCTCACTACTTCGTCGAAGCGGCCCGGGCCGGACTCGAACCGCTCGTCAACGGCCAGGGACTCAATCGTGCCGAAAAAGCGAAACACGTAGGTGCCGGTGCGTGTGGGGATGAACTCCGCCACGTAGGTGCCCGGGTTGTTCCGGTCCGGGGTCAGGTCAAACGTGCGGCTGGCACCACCGGCGCTCACCTCGACTTTCAGGGTTTTTTCAAGCCCCTCCACCGGCCGCCCGTCATTTCGAAACACGGTGATGACCGCTCCGTTCATCTCCTCCACGTAGGCCGGCTCGTGCAAGAAGCCCACCACCAGGATGTACGGCCCCACCTGGCGCCGCTCATGCGCCCACGCGGCCGATCGCCACCCGGCCAGGGCGCCCAGCGCCACGAGCGCAGCCAGAGCGATGCGCTGCCATGCACCCACGGCCTCACCTCTCATGACTGTGGCGCCGACCGCGGCGCCGACGCCACGCGATGGTCGGGCCAAGCGCCGCCACCGCCAGGAGCGCCGTGGCGGTCACCGGTCCCGCGGCCTTTTCGGTCGGACCGGCGCCCGCCCGGGGCATGGTTGTCGGCGGAGCGGTCTGGGCGCGCGGTGGGGCTTGGGTTTGCCCCCGGCTTGGGGCGCCGACCGTCAGCGTGAACTGAAAGGAGCCGCTGCGCTCGTGCCCGTCCTCGAGGGACGTGTTGGCCCACTGGACCTGGTAGACCCCCGGGGCCGTGGCCTGGACTGGAGCGATGGCCACGTTGCCGCTCACCGTCGTGGGCCCGCTCACCACCTGTCCGCCGGGGCCGGTGACCACGATCGTGCTGGAGCGGCTGATCGCCTGGGTAAACACGATCCGCACCTGGGTGGGCGCCGTGGCCAGTGTGGCCCCCGGCGCCGGTTCCGACGTGACGAACTCGGCGTGGGCCAAAGCGCCCCGTGCGGTGAGCGCTGCTACCGCGGCCAGCAGCACGGCGATGCGCGGCGTTCTCAGCATCGGTGTGCCTCCCTGGGGGTGCGCGCGACACCGCGCGCACCCCCACGACGTTCGTTAGTGATGGTCATGGTCCTCGTCGACGGGGGGCGTCTGGCCGCCCTGCTGCGCCAGCCAGGCGTAGGCCGCATCCGTCAGGCTGTGGTACAGGCGGTGGACTTCCGCGGCTTCGGGCGCGGCAGCGGCCGCGTCCTCCTGAAGCAGCGCCTGCTCCAAGCGCGCGGCGTGCTGCACCAGGTCCAGGGCGGTCGCCCGCAGCGGCTCCGGCCACTGGACGGCGGCGAAAACCAGGCGCACCGCGCGCACGCGACCGAGCGCCCCGGCCGGGATCTGGCCGGCGGCGGTGGCCTCATCCAGCTCATGGAGGCCGGAGTTGTTCACCTGGTAGATGGCAATGGCCACCTGTGCGACCTGCGCGGCGGCGAATGCCTGCTCGGCCGTCACCGCCGCCTGTGACTGCACGGCGCGCGCCGTCATGGCGATGCCCAACGCCCCGCTTGCCAGGAGCAGCAGGGCACCGAGAGACAGCATGACTCGCTTCAGCAACACGAGACGACCTCCTCACGCTGATCGGCGGATCTTTCGCTCACGGTCAGGCCTGGGGTCACCGTCGCCTGAGCGGGCAACGGCGTACTCCGGCCTCAACCGCGGCGGTCGACGATAACGGTGCTACAGGGTGAAGGGGGTCTCGCGTTGCGGAGGCGGCGGGAGCGGGCGTGGGTTCTCACGCGCCCGCGCCACAGCGGGGAACGCCGTGAGCGGTGTGACATGCACCACGGGTACGGGAAGCAGGCGGGGGACCTGACAGATAACCGCGCCGGCGAGATTGGAGGCGGTTTGAACCTCGCCCTGCCCCGGCGCCACGGTCCGGGCCATCGTATCGGAATCGGCGTGGCAGTGGTTGGGCACCAACCCCTGCCAGGTACCGTGGGCGGCGAGCCACGCTCCCTCGCCCGGCACGCCGTGGAGGTGAACGAGGTACAGCGCCGCCAGCGTCGCGCGGTCGAGCACCTGCACGCCGCTGCGGCCCGTGACCCCGCTGCAGAGCAGCGCCAGCGCCAGTAGGGCGCCGGTGGCGCGCAGGAGAAGCGCCGATCGTCGGTCAGCCCGAGCCGCGACCTTGCCCATCAGACCACCTGGGGCGTACGCGCCACCGCGTCTGAAGCGATTCTGTCAGAGGGCCTCACCCGAGAGCAAGCCGCGTGTGGCTGCCGTTACCGACGCGCTGCGTCATACTGGCGGTATGAGCGGGCCGCCCACCCCGTCGCGCTCGCCCCTGCGGGCGCTGGCCATCGCCACCTTCTGCATCTACTTCGGTTACGGTCTGGTCACCCCCATCCTGCCGCTGTTCGCGCGGGCGCTGGGCGCCGGGTCGGCGCTGGCCGGGCTGATCGTCGCCGGGTTTGGCCTGGCCTCGTTTAGCCTGGACCTGAGCGGTGGCCGGCTGTCTGGCCGCATCGGCGCGCAACGAGCGGCGGCGCTGGGGGCGTCCACGGTGGCCCTGGCCGCGCTGCTGGCCGCCGTGGCGCCCAACGTGTGGGTCCTGCTGCTCTCGCGTCTGGCCACCGGCGCCGGTTCCGCGGTGTACGTGACCACCGCCCTCACCATCGTTGCCCGCACCACGCCGCCGGAGCGGATGGGCCGCGCGATGAGCATCTACCAGGGCGCCGTGCTGCTGGCCACGGCGATCGGCCCGGCCGTCGGCGGTGTTCTGGCCGGTGGCGCCGGCTTCCGTCCGCCGTTTCTCATCTATGCCGGCATCGGGCTGGTGAGCGCCGTCATCGCCGTGCGTCATCTACCGAACTTGCCCCGGTCCCCCTCCTCACCGGGATCGGACGTGCGAGAGGAGGCGCCCCGGCCTGTCGGGGTTTCCGGTTCTCCGTCTTGCACGCCCCCCTTCGCGTCGGTGCTGCGCGATGGCGCCTTTCTCACCGCGCTGGGGGTAGCGTTCGTGGTCTTCATCTTGCGCGCGGGTGTGAACGCCACCGCCGTGCCGCTGTACGCGCACGACGTGCTGGGGCTGGGACGCGGCGCCACCGGCCTGGCCCTCAGTGTGGCCGCCTTCAGCAACTTCTTCTTCCTGCCGCACGCCGGCTGGCTGGCCGACCGACGGCCCCGTGCCGCCGCCATCGTTATCGGCCTGGCTGCCGCTCTGGTGACGCTGGCGTTGCTCGGCCTGTGGCAGAGCGTGGCGGGGCTGTACGCGGCGATGGTGGTGCTGGGCGTCGCCACGGCCTACGCGGGGGTGGCACCGGCCGCCGTTATCACCGATGTGACGCCAACGATGCATTCGGCCACGGCTATGGGCGCCTACCGCATGGCCGTGGACCTCGGCTCCGTCACCGGCCCGCTGGCCGCCGGGGTGCTGTTTGACTGGCTGGGCGTGGCGCGTGCCTTTCTGGTGATGACGCTGCCGGCCGCCGTGATGCTGACCGCCGCCTTGCGTCTGCGCGATACTCGCGTGCGATGAACCGCTCAGACCGCACCGCTCGCCGCCGATGATCTCTCTGGTATGGCTCGCTTCCCGGAACTGGAGAGATCCCCATGAGGACCGCATCGACGACCACCTCCACCGATCTCGTGCGCGGGACGGCGCACCTGCTACGCACGCCGCTCGGTGTGATTCTCGGTATCGCCGCCACCCTGCGCGATTACGACGCCCGTTTCACCGCGGAGCAACGACGCGGCTACCTGGACGAGGTGGTACAGGCCGCGGAGGAGATGCGCGCCGCCCTGGACGGGATGTCCCTACTGGCCCGGCTGGTGGACGGCACACTGGCGCTGGCGCCGGTACCTGTGGCGGTGAGCGAGGTGGTGCAGGCCGCCGCCCGCGGGCTGGGCGCCATCTGGGCGCGCGAAGTGCCCGGCTCGGCCGCCCCGGCCTCCGGCATGGGGCCCCATGCTTTAGCCGGGGACGGGGGCGTCGTGCGGGTGGACCTGCAACGCTTCGAGCAAGCGTGCCAGGCGCTGGCGCGCGCCTGTGTGCCGGACGCTGCCGTACGGCTCGTCGCCGAGGGCGCTCCGGTGCCCCGCCTGTGCCTGGGCCCGGTGACGATGCGCGCGGCGGATAACGGCTGGCGGGTGCTGTTAGAGACGCCGCTGACGGAAACGATCGGCGCCGACACGGTGTCCCGCCCGGAAAACTGGCCGGTGGTGCTGGCGCGATATCTTCTGGAAGTGCAGGGCTGGCGCCTGCGAGCGGAATCCCACGTCGGTGGGGCCGAGCTCACGCTCGAGCCGGCGCCCGCGACGTGAGCGACGTTGCGGGAAGGCGCGCGACCAGGAGTGAGTGTGGGGCTGCCGGCGGCCCGTAGATGAGCGCGGTCCCGGATCACGTGATCCGGGACCGCGCGGTGCTAGGTCAGCACGAGGGTGAAGGGGTTGCCGGGCGGGTGCCGCCGCTCGGCGCCGAGGAAGATGTGCTCGGTGCTGATGAGGTGGCCGTTGCGGTATAGACGGAATGTCACCTGCGTCGCGCCGGCCACGTCGAAGCTGACGCCGTCCACCACGTTCCAGGTGCGGAAATGAAACTCCATGTGGTGGCGGCCGGCCACGGCCCAGTCGTCTGCCTCGTCCCGCACCATGTCGACGTCATAGATCGTCCCATCGGTAGTGATGGTGCCGGTGTAGATGCTGGCGTCGTCCCCTGGGTCGGTGGTGCGGAGGTACACCCGGTTGCCGGTGTGCCAGATATAGTAGCCGTACGGCGCGAGCGGCGGTACCCCCGGTGCCGGATCCGGGCCGGCGGAGCCGGCCGGCTGCGCACCGGCCGCCGAAACCGACAGACCGAGCACCAGGGCGAGCGCTGTCGCCGCGAGCGGCCTGAACCTGCGCATTGTGTGACCTCCCGATGCTGCGTTGTGCGGGTCGGGAGCTCCCGTCCTGATCGGCGCCTCACTAGGAACACGAGCGGCGGGTTCACGCCGGTTCAACCCGCCGGTCGGTGGTTGGGGCGCATATCGCCGCAACCACCGCCTCTCCTGCTTCGAGAAAGGACGAGCCGACGATCATCCGAGGCATCACCCTAAGCCTCGACGCCAACACAGGCGCTGCTCCTCCCGGTCTGCGGTCGTGATGGGCGAAGGGCGAAGAAGGCCCGGTGGCTACGACGCTACGCGGACGTCGTGGCCCGATGCCGCGTGACGGCGCCCGCGCACGGCGCGCAGGCGCTCGTCGCGTCGCTCCAGGCTTCCTTCCCACTGGGTAATGTCCCCGTCGTACAGTTCGTGGAGAACCCAGCGAAAGAAACGCAGCCGGTCCAGCACCCGTCCGCCGAAGCTGCGCACCCCGGCAAACACCGTCTCTGCCGGCTCCGGCGGCGGCTCGTTCAACATGTCGATGCGGATGCGGTCCAGGTCCACAAACGGCCCCTGATCGTCCGGAGGCAGGCGATAGGCCGGTTCCCGGCTGCGTTCCATGGCGACCCTCCAGAGAGCGCGCCGCGCGGCTCCCGGTATGGGTCTCGTGTCGTTGCTCCGGCACTTTACCCTCACCCTGCCCCGCGGGTTCCCCTCTCCCGCGTCGGGACGGTGGATGCCGCCTATCCGGAACCGCCCCGATAGGCCGCAAGGCCGCCCACGCCGCTCAATCAAGGGAGAGGACGGCCGCGCCCCGATGCCCCCTCGGTAGAAGGGGGCCAGGAGACGGGGCCGGCCGGGAGCGAGAGGGTCGATGCAGGCGACGGTGGCGCCTTCGCGGCAGGGCGGCTGGCTGGCGCTGCTCCAGCAAACCGACGTGGCGCTGGCGCTGGTGGTGCTGCTGATCATCGTCATGATGGTCGTGCCCATGCCCACCACGCTGCTGGACCTGCTCATCGCCCTCAACATCTCCGTTGGTGTCACCATCCTGCTGGTCTCCATCTACGCCAAAGAGCCGCTGGACTTCTCCGTCTTCCCCACCCTGCTGCTGGTGGTCACCCTGTTTCGCCTGGCGCTGAACGTCTCCAGCACGCGCGTCATCCTGCTCTACGCCCATGCCGGCAACATCATCCAGTCCTTCGGCAACTTCGTTGTCGGCGGATCGCTGATCGTGGGCATCGTGATCTTCCTCATCTTGATGGTGATCCAGTTCGTGGTGATCACCAACGGCGCCGGGCGTGTGGCGGAGGTAGCGGCCCGCTTCACCCTCGATGCCATGCCCGGCAAGCAGATGAGCATCGACGCCGAATTGAACGCCGGCCTGATCAACGAGGAGGAGGCCCGCCGCCGCCGCAAGCAAATCGCCAACGAGGCCGACTTCTACGGTGCCATGGACGGCGCCAGCAAGTTCGTCAAGGGCGACGCCCTGGCCGGGCTGCTGATCGTGGGCGTGAACATGTTCGGCGGCATGGCGGTGGGCGTGTTCCAGAAGGGTATGACCCTGCCCGATGCCCTCAAGACCTACGCCCTGCTCACCGTCGGTGACGGGCTGGTCTCGCAGATCCCGGCCCTGCTCATCTCCACGGCCACGGGCATCATCGTCACCCGCGCCACCTCCGAGGGCAACCTGGGCCACGACATGGGCGTGCAGCTCTTCTCCAACGCCCGCACGCTGTTCGTGGTCGCCGGCATTCTCGTCTGCTTCGGCGTCGTGCCGGGACTGCCCAAGTTGCCCTTCTTCACGCTGGCCGCGGTGGCGGCCGGCGCGGGGTATCTGATCCGCACCAGCCAGCGCCGGGCAGCGCTGCGGGCGGCGGAGGCGGCCCGGGAGCAGGAGAAGCAGGAGGAGGTGGCCGTGGACAACGTGGTCAACCTCCTGCCGCTGGACCCGATGGAGATCGAGCTGGGCTACGCGCTCCTGCCGCTGGTCGAGGCGCCGGGCGGCGGGCTCTTGCACCGCATCACCACCATCCGCCGCCAGATCGCGCTCGAGCTGGGCGTGATCGTGCCCACCGTACGTGTGCGCGACAACCTGGCGCTGGCGCCCAACACCTACGTGGTCAAGCTGCGCGGCATCGAGGTGGGCCGCGGTGAGGTGTTTCCCGGCCGCTACCTGGCCATGAACGCCGGCGTGGCGACGGCGCCGGTGGACGGCATCCCCACCCAGGAGCCGGCCTTCGGCCTGCCCGCTACCTGGATCGAGGGCGGCCAGCGCGACCGCGCCGAGCTGCTCGGCTACACCGTGGTGGATCCGCTCTCGGTGATCGCCACGCACTTGACCGAGCTGTTCCGCAAGCACGCCGCCGACCTGCTCAGCCGCCAGGACGTGCAGCACCTGCTCAACAACCTCAAGGTGGATTACCCGGCGGTGGTGGAAGAGCTGACGAGCGGCCTTATGACCCTGGGCGAGATCCAGCGCGTGCTGCAGAACCTGCTGGCGGAGCGGGTGTCCATCCGCGACCTGCTTACCATCTGCGAGACGCTTGCCACCCATGCCCGTACCACCAAAGACCCGGAGGCGCTCACGGAGCAGGTGCGGCTGGCATTGGCCCGCTCGATCTGCACCGCGTATGCCGGCGAGGATCGAGTGCTGCACGTGATCACCCTCAGCCCGCGGCTGGAGCAGCGGCTGGTGGCCAGCCTCCAGCCCACCGACCAGGGCATGGCGATCCTGATCGACCCCGCCCTGGCCGGACGCATCCTCGCCGAGGTCTCCACCCGTATGGAGCAGATCGCCGCCACGGGCCGCACCCCGGTGTTGCTCTGCTCCGGCCGGCTACGGCGGCCCTTCCGTCGTCTGTGCGAGCGGGTCCTGCCCGGCCTGGCGGTGCTGGCCTTTGGCGAGGTGACGGCAGAGGTGGACGTGCAATCGGTGGGCATGGTGGACGTGGGCGAGGAGTAAACCGGCCAACGGGGTTCCCCGGCCCTGCCGGGGCGCGGCGGTCGCACAG
Source organism: Dehalococcoidia bacterium (assembly GCA_042408665.1). Taxonomy (GTDB): domain Bacteria; phylum Chloroflexota; class Dehalococcoidia; order CAUJGQ01; family CAUJGQ01; genus CAUJGQ01. Next base: position 5,591 of record JBHOQW010000166.1, on the reverse strand, counting down.
GAGAGGACGATGCGAATCAGGCGGGTGCTCGCACCGGATATCCAGACAGCGCTCGAGCGGGTACGGGCCGAGCTGGGCCCAGACGCGGTGATCATCGCCACACGGCCGTTGGGCGGCACGCCTGACGAGCGGCGGCGCGGCCTCACCGGCGTGGAGCTGGTGGCCGGGGTGGATGACCAGGCGCCGATCTCGGCCGTAGCCCAGGCGCGGCAGGTGGCGCAGGGCGTGGGCGACGTCACCGTCGCGCCGGCCGCCGCTCGCGCCGCCTACACGCTGGCGATGGCCGCCGGCCAGGAGCCGATGGCTCCACCCGCTGACCCCAGGCCTTCAGACCGAGCGGGCAGGAACGGATCCCGCAAACGGCTGCCCGGTGTGCCGCTCACCGGGGTGCGGAGCGCCGGTGGCGCCGGGGCGGTCAGCCGGCCAACGTTCCCCCGCCTGTCCCGTGCCGGTACGTTCGCCGACGAGCTGGAGCGTCTCATCCCGGCCCGTGAGGCCCTGGCCGCCCGTCGCCAGGCGGCCGAAGACGGTGCGGAGCCACGCACGGCGCTGCTGGACCTCATCCGCGCCAAGCATGAGGAGTTCGTGGCCGGCCTCGGCAAAGCCGGGGTGCCCAGCTACGTGCCGGACACGAACGTCCCGGCCGGCCGGGAGGAGCGCGCGGCGTCGCCCGCGCACGCGGCGGCGGAGCGCGCGTTCGACCTGCTGTGCGCGGCAGGGCTGGGGGAGCGCGTGGCCGAGGAGGCCGTGGCGGCGGCTATCCGCGCCGCCTCCCGCACCGCCTTGACCGACCCGGATCGCCTGGTGGAGCTGGCGCTGGCCTGCCTGGCGCGGGCGGTGCCGACCGGTCCCACACTCGAGGCGACCGCCCTGGCGGGCCGCGCCCTCTTCTTCACCGGGCCGGCGGGTGTGGGCAAGACCACGGCGCTGCTCAAAACGGCGCTGCACCTGCGCCGTGCGGGCGCGGAGGTGATGATGGCCGGCGCTGACGTCTCCCGCCTGGGCGCGGTGGAGCAGCTTCAGCGCTACGGCGCCCTCCTACACCTGCCGGTCCGGCCGGTGTACGAGCCGGACGACCTGGCGGCGCTGCTGGCCGCCCCGGCCGAGACCGGGGGCCAGGTCGTCCTGGTCGATACCCCGGCCTGCGGTCCCGGGACCGAGGGGGAGTGCGCGGAGGTGGCTGCCCTTATCCGCGCTGCCGCCGCGCCGCTGGTGGTGCTCACCGTGGCCGCCGGCACCGGTGAGGGCGACCTGCGCCGGTTGGCGGCCACCGCGCAGGCGCTGACGGCCACGGCCGTGGCCGTCACCCGCCTGGACGAGGCGGAGGCCCCCGCCGCCTCCCTGCACGTGGTGACCGCCCTGCGCCTGCCCGTGCTGCTCTGTTCCGCTGGCCGGGATGTGACGACCGGCCTGCGCACGCCCACACCGGCCGAACTGGCGGCCGCCGCGCTGGAGCACCTGCGCCCGGTCGCCCACGCCGCCTGAGGCAGTTCGGTTCGATTGGGTAACCGAGTTTAGGGGTTTACCGCAATGGCCGCCGGTGCGCCGCTCCGCCAGAGTGATCCGTGGGACGGGCCTCCCCCGGGCTGGTTGTTCCGCCTGGGGGCCCGCGCCGGCCTGGTGGCCTTCGGCGGGGTGCTGCTGGTCGGCGCCTACCAAGGAAACGAGTTCGGCCCGTTGGTGCTGCGCGGGCTGGCCGCCCTGCTCGCCGTCACCACCTGCGGCTGGCTGGCGGAGCGGGTGGTCGGCGGCGAGCGAACGGCCCCGCCACCCCCGGCGGAGCCGGGGCAGGCGGAGCAGCCGGCAGGCGGACCGGCCGGTGAGGATGCGCGGCATCCGGCGTAGCACCGCCCGTGGAGAGGCCGACCGATGGAGCGCGAAACGGCGAGCGGTGTGTCGGGGGAGACCATGACGGCGCCGGCGACGATGGCAGAGGCGTGGAGCAAGTACTTTGAGAGCGGCGACCCCGCCAGCCGTGAGCAGATCATCCTCCAGCACACGCCGCTGGTGAAATACGTGATCGGGCGGCTGGCGATCCATCTGCCGCAGGTGCTGGAGTTCGAGGACCTGCTCGCCTACGGCACGCTGGGTCTCATCCAGGCCTTTGAGCGCTTTGACCCCGCGCGCGGCGTCAAGTTCGAGTCCTACGCCGTGATGCGCATCCGTGGCGCCATCCTGGACGCGCTCCGCTCCCTGCGCGGTCTGCCGCAATCGGTCACGGACAAGGCCAAACGCCTGCAGCGTGCGGCCCTGGAGCTGGAGAGCACGCTGGGCCGGCCGCCCACGGACGAGGAGCTGGCCGAGGCGCTCCATATCAGTACCGAGCAGCTCAACCAGCAGATCGTGGACGCCAGCTGGGTGACCGTCTCCCTGGACAGCATCATGGAGAACCAGGCGGACGCGGACATCCGCTCCCTCACCTCGCAGCGGGCGGAAGACGACGTGCTGGGCATGGTGGAGCGGCGGGAGCTGGTGGCGGAGCTGGCGGAGGCGCTGACCACCCTCACCGAGCGGGAGCGGCTGATCCTCAGCCTCTACTACCACGAGGAGCTGACGATGCGCGAGATCGGCCAGGTGCTGGAGATCTCCGAGGGGCGGGTGTGCCAGCTCCACGCGCGGGCGCTACACAAGCTGCGCGTGGCCATGGCTCAGCGCGCGCCGGAATTCTTCGAACGAAAGTGGGGCCACGTCGCATGATCGCGCTGATTCTCACCGCTATCATCGCCACCGATATCGCTGTCGCCGTGTTGTTCCTGGCGGTGCGCCGCCACCTGTCTGGCCCCGTCCCTGCCGGGGCGCTGGCCGCCGAGGTGGAGGAGCTGGCCGCCGGCCTGCGCGCGCAGGCCGAGCAGGCCGCCGCCGAACTGCGCCGCCAGCGGCTGCATCTCCAGCAGATGCTGGCCGGCCTGGAGCGGCAGGCGATGGCTCAGCCCGTGCCCGTCACCCGCCGCGAGGTGATGGACCTGGTGGCCGAAGGGTTGTCCTTCCGCGCCATCGCCGCTCGCACCGGGCTCAGCGTGGAGGAGGTGCGGCTGATGGTGGCGATAGACGAGGATGCCCGCCGGGCGGCGTGACCCCCACCGCGAGGATGGTGACCATGCACGCACGCGGCGCGCTCGCCTTGCTGCTCCTCGCCCTTGCCCCGGCGCTTGGGTGGGCGCTCGCTGTCCGTCCGGCGGTGGCGCTCGCCAACGGCGTGCCCCTGCGCGTCCCCCTCACCTACCTCGCCGGCCTGTCCAACAGCGGGCCGACCGATGCCCGCGGTGAGGCGGAGATCAGCTTCGCTGAGGGGCTGATCCGGGTGGACGTGCGCGGCCTGCCGCGTCTGAGCGGTGAGGTCTATCAGATTTGGCTGGCCAAGTCCGGCACCAACAAGGCCGTGGCGGTCGGCACCTTCAACACCGGCGCGGACGGCCTGGGCGGCTACTCGGGGCGGATGGCGGGCCTGGAAGGGTACGACTACGACCTCATCATCCTCACCATCGAGCCGCAGCCGGACCCTGACCCGGCGCCCTCGGCCAAGCGCTCCATCGGCGGCTTCTTCACCCTGATCCAGAGGCCGGAGGTGGGCGCGCCGGCGTTGACCTCGGACACCCGCCCGGCCGAACTGCCGAAAACGGGCGACCTCCCCCCCGCTCCCAGGAGGGGGGCCAGGCAGGGGGTGGCGCTGGCGCTGTTCGGGACGGGCGGTGCGCTGCTGCTCCTGGCGCAACGCAGGAGGGTACGGCGATGATCAAGGGACTGTACACCTCGGTGGCGGGCCTCACGGCGGCGGATGCGCGCCACCAGGTGCTGGCGCACAACCTCGCCAACGCCAACACCCCCGGCTACAAGGCGGATGACATCGGCATCGAGAGCTTCGAGCAGGTGTTCGCCGCGCTGTTCGACCCGGACATGCCCGGCACCGGCGCCCGCCGTGGGGAGCGTCGATTCGACCTCACCCAGGGCGGCCTCACCCAGACCGGGGCGCCGCTGGACCTGGCCCTGGACGGACCGGGCTTCTTCGTGCTTATCGGTCCGGATGGCGGGCCACTCTACACGCGCGCCGGCCGCTTCCATCGCGACGGGAGCGGCGTGCTGCGCAACGCCGATGGGCTGGCCGTGCAGGGCGAGAACGGGCAACCGCTGGCGGCGGCAGGGACCGAGGTGCGCGTACAGCCGGACGGCACCGTGGTGAGCGACGGCACACCGGTGGGACGGCTGCGCATCGTGGCGGTGGACCCGACCACCTTGGCCCGGGCCGGTACCGTCACCTTTACGTCCACCGCCCCGAACCCACAGCCGGCCGCGGCACGGGTGGTGAGCGGCGCGCTGGAGAACGCGAACGTCGACGTCACTACCACCATGACGGCGATGACGCTGCTCCTGCGCGCCTTTGAGACCGGCCGACAGGCGGTGCAGCTTCAGAACGAGACCTTGGGCGCCACCGTGAACCAGGTCGGCGCCGTGCGCTAGGCAGGCCCTTGCCTGGCCTTACCGCCCTTTGAACACCGGTTCGCGCTTCTCCAGGAAGGCGGCCACCCCTTCCTGATGGTCGTCGGAGCGGCGCAGGGTGGTGAGGAAGAGGGCCACCTGCTGCATTGCCTGCTCGAACGGCATGTGGAGCTGCTCGTAGATCATGCGCTTGGCCAGTTGTACGGCCAGTGGCGCGTTGGCGGCGATCGTGGTGGCCAGGGCGCGGGTGGCCGCCGGTAGCTCGTCCGCCGGCACTACGCGCGACACGATCCCGAGCCGCTCCGCCTCGGCGGCGTCGATGGTGCGACCGGTGAAGATCAGGTCGCAGGCGCGCTCCACGCCGACGACGCGAGGCAAGGTCCAGGTGCCGCCGCCGTCCGGTACCAGCCCGCGCTTGACGAACGCCTCGGCGAAGCGGGCCTGGTCGGAGGCGATGCGGATGTCGCAGGCCATCGCCAGGTCGAACCCCCAGCCGGCGGCCACGCCGTTCACCGCCGCGATCACGGGCTTGGTCAGCTTCTTTAACCGAACCGGCACCAGGCGCCCCGGGTTCTCCAGCGATTTGATGATCGCGTAGGCGCCGCCCGCGATCTCGGCCGCGCCACGCTCGCGCATGGTCTTGAGGTCGCCGCCGGCGCAGAAAGCGCGCCCGGCGCCGGTGATCACCAGCACACGCACCTGCTCATTGCCCTCGACCTCGGTGATGGCGTCCAGCAGCCCCTGGGCCATCTCCGGAGAGAGGGCGTTGAGCGCCTCTGGCCGGTTGAGGGTCAGGGTGGCGATGTGGCCGTCAACCTCTAGGCGCAGGTGCGGGTTATCCATGGCTTCCTCCTCCCAGCCGTCACCCCCGACTATGGGTGGTCACGGGCGAGGGGTCAAGGGCGTGTGGTGGGTCCTCATCCGAGGGCGTCGGCTCGCCGGGCGGTGCTTCCCCTTCCGGTGATGCCTCCGGCGCCGGTGTGGGCTCCGCGAGGGGGGACAAGTTCGGTGTCGGTGTGGGTTGTGGGCCGGCCATGGCCGGGGCAGGCGTGGGGCTGGGTGCCGGTGTGGGTGTGGGCGTGGGCGTGGCGGTGGGGGTGGGCGGCGCTTTGGCGGGGTCGAACCCCTTCACGGCCAGGTGCACGGCGCGGTAGAGG
>JBHOQW010000162.1:0-9147 GCA_042408665.1 Dehalococcoidia bacterium | reverse complement strand
GGGGTTGCGGCCGGCACGCAGCAGCGTCTCCACCGTGAGCTGCGCCTGGGCCCAGCCGGAGAGCGTGAAGTTGGAGGGGGTCACGCCCGGGGCGTACTTGGCCATCAGGCGCTTGTGCTCCTGCACGTCCGGGTTGCTGTCATCCGAGATATCGGGCAGGTAGGCGGCCGTGATCGTGCCTTCGATGAGGTCGGCCCCGGCGCCCTCGATCACGGATGGGTCGGCGCTCACCGAGCTCATGATAACGAGCGGCCGCCAGCCCGACTCGCGCATGAACTTGAAGGCCAAGATGGTGAACTTGGGCACCGAGAACAGGGCCACGACCTCAGCGCCGGCGTTCTTCAGTGCCTGCATCTGGGAGGAGATGTCCGAGGCCGTCGTCTCATAGCTCTGCTCGGCGACGACCTGCAAGGCGCCCTGGCCCGTCCTTACATCCTGGCCGAAGACCTTCTGGTAATCCTTGCCAAAGTCGTCGTTCTGGTAGAAGATGCCGATCTTTTTACCCGGCCAGTTCTTCTTGGCGTACTCCGACAGGATCTTGGACTCCGTCGGGTAGCTGAAGGTCCAGCCGAAGGTGTAGGGCAGGTTCTGTGGGTCGTTCCACTTGCCGGCGCCCGTGAAGACCCACAGGTCGGGGATCTTCTGGGCGTTGATCAGGTCGGCCACCGCGCTGTGCTGGGGCGTGCCCAGGTTGCCCGTGAAGGCGAAGACCTTGTCCTTCTCGATCAGCTCCTGGACCACCGTGCGAGCCACGGCCGGATTCGTCTGGTCGTCTTTGACCACAAAGCGAATCTTACGGCCGTAGACGCCGCCCTTCTCGGTGTTCCAGTAGTCAAAGTAGGCCTGCATGCCTTGCGAGATGGGCCAATAGCTGGCATAGGCACCCGAGCGGCCCGTGTGCTGGCCAAGCACGATCTCGGTCTCCGTCACGCCGACATCGCTGGCGCGCAGCGGCGCGTTGGGGTCCTCGGTGGCCTGCGCCGCGGCCGTGGCCCGGGCGCCACCGGTCGCCGTCGCCGCCCCGGTCTTCTCCTCACTGCTGCTGCGGCACGAGACGGCCAGCACCAGCAGCGCCGCCAGGGCCAGCAGGCCCAGGGAACGAATGCGGCTCAGTGCGTTCATCGCTTCCGCCCTCTCCTATTCTGCGAATCGCTGTCACCCACCTCGCCACCGCGGAAACCCATGACCGTGCCCCCACGGCCGGTGGCGGGCAGACGCCGTGATCTTCCTGTTACCCGCTCGCGCTCTCACCTCCTCTCGTCGCTGTACGGCTCACGCCGAACCTGGATCATGCTCCAGGAATCGAACTGCCGCCTACCGGCCGGCTCACGGCTGCTTTTCGCCGGGCCGCACCGCCTGACCGGCCGGGGCCGTAGGCGAACTCGGCGTGCTTTCTGCCCCGGTCCGCGCGGGAGTAGGCTCCGGCGTGACCGCCGAAAGGCGGCGTAGTCGGGCGACGAGGCGAGAGTTCGGTAGGTTGTAGAAGAAGCCGGCCAGTCCGTGTGGCATGAAGATCATCACCAGAATAAGGACAAGCCCGTACACGATCTGTGGGGCGAAGTCCCCATAGAAGCCGATACTGGGCACCTGGATCTTGATGCTGGGCACGTTGAGCTGCAGCAGCCAAACGATAGCCGCGCCCAAGACCGAGCCCAGGATGGACTGGAGCCCGCCCAAAACAATCATCACCAGGAACGCCAACGAGAAGGAAAGGCTAAAGTTGTCCGGGCTGACAAACCCCACGCTCACGGCGTAGAGAGCGCCGCCGACACCGGCAAAAAAGGCGGAGACGGCGAAGGCAAGGGTCTTGTAGCGGGCCAAGCTGATGCCCATCACCTGCGCCGCCACCTCACTATCGCGCAGGGCCACGAAGGCGCGTCCGTGCCGGCTGCGTACCAGTCGATTGGCGAGGTAGACCATCACCGCGGCGACGGTCAACGAGACAAAGTAGCGATACACCTCGGGGCCAAGATAGTCCCTCAGATAATCCGGCGGGGATGGCTGCGCGTCAACGAAGTAATATCTGACCGTTGAGCCATCCTGTAGGCGCGTGGGGCAGCGCACCTCCGGGTCCTCGGTCAGCCGGATTCGGTGGCACTCGCGTACCCGTTGCAGGGATTCAAGCTGAATACCCTGGACACCATGCGTGAAGTCCTGCGTCTTATTGGACTTGATCACCATCGGTAGCACGATCGCCATGGCCAGCGTAGCCATCGCCAGGTACGGGCCGGAGAGACGCAGCGACGGCAGACCTACCACGAAACCCACCGCGGTAGCCAGCAACGCCGCCACAGGGATCGTCCACCACCAGGCCCAGTCGTAGTCGTAGACCAGGATGGCCGTAGTGTAGGCACCGACGGCGACCAGCGCGCCGTGGCCAAGGGAGATCTGGCCGGCATAGCCGGTGACGATGTTCAGCCCGATGGCCACGATGGCCAGCACCACGATCTGGGTGACGTTGTAGGCCGAGAGGAAGAACGGCGCCACCAGTGTGACGGCGGCCATGGCGCCGATGACGCTGCGCATCCGGTCGCGGGTGACAAGCCAGGCGACGAGAAAGCCCAACAGGGTACCGAGCACGATCGACGGCTGCTCGCTCAGGACCACCACCCAGTAGCAGAACATCATGCCGAGGAAGCCGGCCACAGCCCCCAGGAGGTAGCGAAACGGAGCCGGCAGGGACAACGCCTTCGGCAGTCGCATGCACTCTCCCTCTTACACCCGCGTTACACCCGGACCACACGTGCCCGACCGAACAGGCCGTTCGGCCGCACGAGCAGTACCAGCACAATGATCAGGAACGCCGCCGGCGTCTTCAGGTCGGAGCCGATGAAGCTCGTGGCACCGGCGATGTTCTCCAGGACACCCACGATCAGGCCGCCGACAACGGCACCGAAGGGGCTGGTGAGGCCGCCGACCACCGCCGCGGCGAAGGCGTAGATGAGCACACCCAGCATAAGGCTGGGATCCAGTCCTGTCAGGTTGGCGACGAAGATGCCGGCGGCGGCACCCACCATGGAAGAGAGGCCCCAGCCCAGCATCAGCATCTGGTCCACGCTCACGCCCATCAGGCGCGCGGCGTTCGGGTTGGAGGTGGCGGCGCGCATGGCCAGCCCCACCTTCGTATAGCGGAAGAAAGCGAAGATGAGCAGCATGATCAGCATCGAGGCGGCTAGCACTCCGATGCGCGCCTTGCCGATGAACAGCCCCCCTACACGCACGGCCCCTTCACCAAGCGGCCAGGAGAGCTGCTTGATCGGGCCCGTGTAAATGCCGTGGCTGAGCGACTCAAACACCAAGAACAACCCAAGGGTGACGATCACGATCGCCAGCTCCGGCGCCTTTTCCACCGGCCGCACCACCACCCGCTCCACCGCGGCGCCGAGCAGAAACGCCACCACCAGCGTGAGCGCAAAGCCGAACCAGTACGGCCAGCCGTTGGCGACGATGAACGTCCACGCCAGCAGCGTGCAGAACGTCGCCATTTCGCCTTGCGCGAAGTTGATGATGCCCGTAGAGCGGAAGATGAGCACCAGCGCCAGGGCGACGATGCCGTACACGCCGCCCTGCGCCAGCCCGTTGATGAGGTCCTGCAACCCCACGTTCATGCCGCCGTGTCCCTCCCCCCCTAATAGCCCAGGTACGACCGGCGCACGCTCTCGTCCGCGCGGAGCCGCTTACTGGGACCGTGCAAGACTACGGTACCGGTGGTGAGCACGTAGCCGTAGTGCGCCACGTGCAGCGCCAACGCCACGTCCTGCTCGACCAGCAGCACGGTGATGCCCTCATCACGGTTGATCGTCTGCACGATCTCGAAGATCTCGCGCACGATGAGCGGCGCCAGCCCCAGCGATGGCTCGTCCAGCAAGAGCAACCGCGGCCGAGCCATCAGTGCCCGACCGATGGCCAGCATCTGCTGTTCCCCGCCCGACAGTGTGCCGGCCGGTTGGGAGCGCCGCTGGCCGAGCACCGGAAAGTACTCGAACACCCGCTGCTTGTCGCGGGCGATGCCGGCCCGATCGCGGCGCGTGTAGGCGCCCATCTCCAGGTTCTCGTCCACGGTCAGGTCGGCGAACACCTGCCGCCCTTCCGGCGACTGGACCACCCCCGCGCGCACGATCTGCTCCGGCGACATCCGGTGTAACGGTTTGCCGTCAAACAGGATGTGCCCGCGCGTAACGCGCAGCAATCCGGAGATGGTGCGCAGCGTGGTGGTCTTGCCGGCGCCGTTGGCACCCAGCAGGGTGACGATCTGGCCCTCGGGCACGCGAAAGCTCACGCCGTGCAGCGCCACCACCGGGCCGTACTGGGTGACGATGTCATCAACCTCGAGCAACGCATCGGCCATGCGCTTCCTCTGCGGCGCGGGATATCAGGGTCAAGCGTGCGGGGCGGGAGTCAATGCGATTCAACCGGCTCGCCGAGATAGGCCTCGATGACCGCGGGATTGTTTTGCACTTCCTCCGGGGTTCCCTCGGCGATCTTCTTGCCGAAGTCCAGCACCACGATGCGGCGACAGATGCGCATCACCAGCGCCATGTGATGCTCTACCAGCAAGATGGATGCACCAGAGAATCGACGGATGTCTAGGATCAGTCCGGCTAACTCATCAACCTCCGCGGGGTTGAGGCCCGCGGCCGGCTCGTCCAGGAGCAGCAGCTTCGGCCGGCTGGCCAGCGCCCGCGCGATGTCTACCCGCTTCTGGATGCCGTACGGTAGCGAGCCGGCCACACGGTGCGCATAGGGGTGCAGGTGCAACAGCTCCAACACCGCAGCCGCCCGCTCGCGCAAACGCTGCTCTTCCTTCATCACGTGGGGGAGGCCGATAGCGGCGCTGACGATGTCCGACCGACCGAGCGTGTGCGTCCCAACAAGGACGTTCTCCAGCACCGTCATGGACGGAAACAGTTGCAGGTTCTGAAAGGTGCGTGCCAGGCCGAGACGGACCACGCCCGCCGGGCGCTGCGCCAGCAGGTCGTGGCCGGCGAAGGTGATACGGCCCGTGTGGGGGGTGTACAGCCGGCTGATGACGTTGAACACGGTCGTCTTGCCGGCACCGTTGGGGCCGATGAGACCGACGAGGTCGTCCTCACCGACCGTGAACGACACACCGTCCAGCGCCACGATCCCACCGAAGCGAATGCCCAGGTTCTCCACCTCAAGGAGCGCCATCCGTTCCCCCGTATACCAGCAGAAACCCGCCGTGTGCGGACGGTGTACTCACGAGGTACACGATTCTGCGCATCTGGTCAAGCACCGCGCCGACGCGAGAGATCAGGCCACGGGTCGGCACGGATGGGTACCCTCCGCTCACGTCGATAACCTTGCCGCTCAGCGAACGCCGTGGTAAACTGAACACGTTCCGGCAGGGGCCGAGTGTCCCTGCCGTTCGGTTGTCACGATGGCGGGCGTCGTCTAGCGGCCCAAGACGCCAGGTTGTGGCCCTGGAGACCGTGGGTTCGAATCCCACCGCTCGCCCCACCGCCGGCCCCGGCGTAGCCAGGGCCGGCGGTGTCTCTGCCAGCCCTCTACCACACCAGGGATGCCAGGGTCTCGTCGTCCAGGTCGTCCGGGATGCGGCGGGTCGGCCCAGCAAACGACCGCCCATCGGGCTGCTGCTCAAAGGCCCAGGCCCTTCCATCGTTAATCAGACGTCGCGCCGCCTCCAGCACCAGACGGGGCTCGTACGGCACCGGCAGGCCGAGCCGCGTGCGGAAGGGCATGCACGCCGCCCGTAACGGGCGGCCGGAGAATAGTTCTGGTTCGTATGCTCGCAACCGGGCCAGCGCGGTCTGAAACGCCTCGGGAGGGAAGCTCTCCCGAAGATGCCGGCAGAGGGTGTCCCACAGGGTGGCGTTGTCAGGCGTGAGGTCCAGCGGCACCGCCTCAGCGGTCGTGTCATGCCACCGCGTCCATACCCCGTATAAGCGACGAAGCTGCAGGAGCCAGGAGACGGTTTGGGCCGCGGTCTCGCGCCTCGCCCTCGCCGCCAGAGGTTCTGGCGGACCGGCGTGGATCCCCGTATCGAACCGCCATCGCCAGGCGGCGGGTCAGTAAGATCGCAATGAGGGTCGTGCGGCTCTACCAGAAGGAACATATTGGCGTGTTGGCTGCCCCAGTCCACGGCTAGACGCCGCTCCACTGGGGAAAGGGGCCGCAGGGCCACGATGAGCGTTAGCTTACCGTCATCGAAGCGGCGGCGCTCCGCCAGGAAGTGGTGCCACTCGTCAGAGGCGTGCAGGTAGAGCAGGGAGTGCACTCCCGGTCGCGGTGCTCGGCCCTGAGGCAGGTCATAGAGAACGAGACGTGGTGTGCCTGCCAGGCGTCGCAGAGCTTCGACCAGTGCCGACCGGTCCGGTGCCCTCTCGGACGGCCATCCGCCGATACGGCGAGTGTACACCAGCTGCCTCTTCAGCCCATCGGGACCTGTAAGCCCGGTCGCGAGGTTCGTTCCCGCTTTACAGTGGCGGCCAGGGGACCGGCCGCCACGTCGGCGGTAAAGGAAACGTGCGCTCCTCCAGCAGACGCTCGATGCGCTGGCAGAGGGCGCGGACCTCGCGTGCGTGCAGCAGCTCGTGCAGCTCACCGAGGCCGTCTTCCCCGCGCGCCAGCTTGGTGAGCAGCGGCTCCAGATCACGCAAGAGGTCGGCATCCACCGGCTCGCCGGCGTAGTCCCAGATCACCGTGCGCAGCTTGTTCTGCACGTGGAAGGTGAGGCCGTGGTCGATGCCCCAGATGTGGCCATCCAGGGCTTCCAGGCAGTGGCCGCCCTTGCGGTCCGCGTTGTTCACCACGGCGTCAAAGACGGCCATGCGCCGCAGCTCGGCGTCGCGCCGGCCCTTCATGGTGAAATAGCTGGCGCGCGGCTGGTGCTCGATGTAGAGCTGGACGGTGCCGATGCCGTAGGGGCCGTCGCGCACCACGGTGGGCGGCACGATCCGCCAGCCGAGAGCCTCGGAGACCAAGTAGGCAGCCCGCTCGCGCCGGTAGAGGGTGCCGTCGGGAAAGTCCCAGAGGGGCGCCTCCCCGCGCCGCGGTTTGTAGATGGCGGTACTGCGCCCGCCGGTCGCGTCTTCCAAGACGGCGGCGAACACGTAGTTCGAACCGGACGGCACGAGCTGCGTCTTGACAAACTCGGCGCGCGCCAGCAGCGCGCACACCGACGGCTCATCCGGGCTCCAGTTTCCGCCCGGCTGGCGGAGGATCGCGTCCACGCGGTCCGCTCGGGCCTCCATCGACTCCCACCGATCCCGCTCCATTATAGGCCGGCGGCCAGGGCGAAGGGGCGCGGGCGGCTACGTCCGCCGCGGTGTGGCGGCAATCCCTCCCATCGGCCGGAGCACCGACATGTCGATGTCGAGCAGCACCGGCCCCTCCGCCGCCACGGCGCGGGCGAAGGCGGCGCGGAACTGGTCCACGCCCTTGACGGACTCCGCTGCCATCCCCATGCCGTGCGCCACAGTCACGAAGTCGGGCGTGGCAAGGTCCACGCCGATCTGGCGTCCCTCGAACATCCGGGCCTGGATGGCGCGCAAGATGCCGTAGCCCCGGTCGTTGAACACGCAGAGAATAAGCGGCAGGCGATACTGCACCGCCGTGGCCAGTTCGCCGATGCTGAGCATCAGGCCGCCGTCGCCCTGGATCACCGCGGTCTTGCGGCCGGTGCCGATCGCTGCGCCGATGGCCAGCGGCAGGCCGGGGCCGATGGCCGCCGACGCGGGGTTGATGGAGGTCCGCGGCTCGTAGATCGGGATAAGACGGTTGCCCCACAGGTAGGCCGGCACCGTGGCGTCGCGCACGATCATGGCGTCACGCGGCAACAGGGCGCGCATCGTGTCCATGAGCGCCTCGTAGTCCGGCCCGATCTCCTGTCGGATGGCCCGGCGGGCCGCGTCGCGCGCCTGGCGGGCACGCTCGGCGAAGGCGGGATCGGCCTTGGCGCCGTCCAGCTCGCGCAGGATGCCCGCCAGTCCCAGGCGCGCGTCTCCCACCACGGCCACGGCCGCGGGGTAGTTGCGCCCGATGACGCCCGGGTCGGCGTCCAGGTGGACGAGCTTGCCGGGGAGGCGGAGTGCCCAGTTGCGGGTGGCGCCGCCCTGGAAGCGGGTACCCACGGCGAACACCACGTCCGCCTCGGCCAGCACCGGCTCCATCTGCGGGTGCGCGGTCAGGGGGCCCATGCACAGCGGGTGGTCCTCTGGCAGGGCGCCGCGCCCGTTGATGGAGGTGAACACCGGTGCCTGCAACATCTCCGCCAGTTGCCGTAGCTCCTCCGTAGCGTTGGCGATGGTCACCCCACCCCCGGCCCAGATCACGGGCCGCTCCGCCTCGCGCAGGGCGGCAGCCGCAGCCGCGATGGCGCTCGGCTGCGGGCGCACGCGCGGCCACGCCTCCACGTGCGAGATGTCCACGCCGGCCACCGCGTACTGGAGGTCGATCGGGATCTCCACCGCGCCGGGCTGCGGGCGGCCGATGCAGACGTCGCGTGCAACACGAATGATCGCCTCGCCGATGTCCTCCGTGCGGCGCACGCTCTCGACGCGGCGCGTGACCGCCCGCAGCATGTCTACTTGACGCTCCGCCTCGTGCAGGAAGCCCTTGCCCTTGCCGTAGTAGGCCGACTCGATCTGGCCGGTGATCATGAGCACGCGCGAGGAGGCGAAGCCGGCCTCAAACAAGCCGGGCACGGCGTTGGCGGCGCCGGGGCCGGTGCTGGTGATGGCGACGCCCAGCTTACCGGTGGCGCGGGCGTAGCCGTCGGCGGCGTGCAGCGCCGCCTGCTCATGGCGCATCGCCACCGGCGTGATCCCGCCACCGCGCAGGATGGCGTCGTAAATCGGGATGTTGTGGACGCTGACGATGCCGAACACGTGCTCGACACCGAGCGTCCGCAGGGACTCGTACACCGCCTCGCCGCCAGTCATCTGTCGCACGGCTATACCTCCTCGCGCTCCCTCGGTTGGCACTCACTGGCTCATGAGCCGCGATCCGTCGCCTGCGCCTCCTGGATGGCGCGCCAGATCTTATGGGGGGTGAGGGGCAGGTCCAAGTGACGGATGCCCAGCGGCGCCAGCGCGTCCATCACCGCGTTGGCGATGGCCGGCACGCTGCCGATCGTCCCCGCCTCCCCCACGCCCTTCAGCCCTA
>JBHOQW010000160.1:0-13728 GCA_042408665.1 Dehalococcoidia bacterium | reverse complement strand
GCTTCAGGACGTGGCCGCGCGGCGGGTGCGTGCCAGCACGCTGGAGCGCTACCGGCTGGACGTGCAGCGCATCACCGCCGCCCTGGGCCGGGTGCGGCTGTCCCAGCTCACCGCCGCCGACGTGCAGCGGTTCCTGAACGGCTTGAGCGATCAAGGCCTTGCCCCCGCCACGGTGCGCCATTGCCGGGCCACGCTGCGCGCCGCCCTGAACCAGGCGGTGGCCTGGGAGCTGGTGGCGGTGAACGTGGCCGCCGGCAAGCGGGTGAGCACGCCGGCCGTGCCGAAGACGGCGGTGCCGGCCATGACGCCCGAGCTGGCGGAGGCGATCCTTACCGCCGTACAGGGCACACCGGTGGAGGGGCCGGTGACGCTGGCCTTGTTGACCGGAATGCGGCAAGGCGAGGTGCTGGGGCTCACCTGGGCGGACGTGCGCCTGGACACCGACGCTGGCCCGCCCACGCTCACCGTGCGCCACCAACTGCAACGCCTGGGCGGCCGGTGGCGGCTGGTGCCGCCCAAGGCGGAGTCGGCCCGCCGCACGCTGCCCCTCCCCCACCGCGCCGTGGTGGCGCTCGCGGCCCAGCGGCGGCGGGTGGCGGAGCTGCGGTTGCGTGCCGGCCCCCTCTGGCAGCCGCTGGTCGGGCCGGGCCACGACCCCGGCCTGGACGACCTCGTGTTCCCCAGTCCGACCGGCCGGCCGCAGGACGCACGCAACGTCACCAAGGCGTTCCAGCGCGCCCTTGCCCGGGCCGGCCTCCCCCGCCTGCGCTTTCACGACCTGCGCCACGGCACCGCCACGCTGCTCCTGGCGTCCGGCGCCCCGCTGCGCGCCGTGTCCGACCTGTTGGGCCACGCCCGCGTCACCCTCACCGCCGAGACGTACGCCCACATCGCCCCCACGGTGCGACAGGAGCTGGCCCACCGCTTGGACGCCCTCCTGCCCCCGCCCTCGCCCTTGCCCCCACGCGCCCGCTGAGCGCCAGGGGACGTCGGGGGACAACGGCACGGCCGGGTCCGCCCCGCCGCCCCACGCACGCACCGGCACCGGCACGGGCACGGGGCGGATTCCTCGCGCGCGTCGCGCGATAGGGCATCAGATAGGGCATCACGCCCCCGCTTCCCGCCCCGACGCCGACGCTGGCATGGGCAAAATCAGGCGAATTCATGAGCATGCGCGAGCCCGTTTGCGCATACAAAAGCGCCGTGACGCGCATCACGCCACGGCGCCTACGTTGTGGAGAGGATGACGGAGAATTGGCGCCCCCGGCAGGATTCGAACCTGCGGCCCACGGATTAGAAGTCCGTTGCTCTGTCCAGCTGAGCTACGGGGGCCCCTCCCTCAGCCTAGCAGACGCGCCGACCCATCGCCGCCGTCCGCTTCGCTCATCCAGCGCGCCACACCCCGGCAGCGCCGGAGGGCTGTCTCGGCCATTGACATCTGGTACCACGGCTGAAGGCACTCCCAACCCGCTGCGTTCCCTTTCCGTTTTCTGCAACGGGTCGGGAAAAGGCTCGCCCCACGCGGATCTTGCCCGGCGAGGCCGGGACCGGGCCGCATCCTTGAACGAGTCGGGGGCCCGCCCCGGTCTGCCGGGAACAGGGCGCGTCAGCGCTCACTCGGTGGCCCAAGGCGCGTCTCCACCTTATGCACCCAGCCACCCATACCCCGGCGGATGCCCGTGATCTCAACGGCCGCCACGTCCGCCCGGGTGGTCAGATGGCGTTGCACCCAGCGGCCTACCGGCTGGGCCGCCAAAAGGCTCAGAGCCACGGCAGAGCACGCGTTCAGCACACGGCTGACCGTGGGCTGCCGCCCCAGCGCCACCGCCGCTGCAAACCCACCCAGCACGCCACCCACGGCGATGTTGGTGCCGCACAGCGGCGTGACGGCCAGCCCACCGTCGCCCTGCTGCAGCCGCGCCAGCGCCTCCCGCGCACATTCGCGCAGCAGCGTGGTGGAGACCCGGCCGTAGATGTAGAACCCATCCACGACCGCCCGCCCCACCAGGCGCAGGTCCGGCCCGGTGTGCGCCAGCATGAGGGTCACCGTCGCGTGTTCCAGCGCGTGATTGCGCCGGATAGCGTCTATCATCGCTCCGATCATGCCGTTGTCACCTCGCGCGGTGCCGCCACCGTGAGGATCGCCTCACTGTGCGGGCGGCGCGGTCGGATCCAGGGTGCTCCCGGGGTGCAGAAACGGCCGCGGCTCCGGAAATCCGACCGTCCCCTTGGGCGGCAGCGTCACCGGCAAGGCAGGCCACACCGGCGTCCCGTTCACCTTCGGCGGAAAGGCGATGACACCGTACACCAGCTCCTGATACGGATAGTCGGTAAAGGTGAACTGGCCCTCGGACGCCAACTGCTCCGGCGAGTTATACATCGGCCGCGGCCACTTCAGTGCGGGGTCGTCCGGATTGTTGTGGATTCCCAGCGCGTCGCACACAGCACCATAACAATGATACGCCCACACGGCGTAGTACCAGTCTTCCAGCACCCGCGGGTTGCGCGGCAGCACCACCGGAATGGTGTCCGGCGCCAGGTTCCACTTGACCGCCAGGAGCTGCACCGCCGCGGCGATGTTGGCGAGATAGTCGGTGCCGATCTTGCGTTGCTTGGCGGTGGGCGTCCCCTCAATTTGCATGCCCGACAAGATCTGCATGAGCCCGTAGGCACAGCTCGTGGAGGTGATCGTGGGGCCCGTGCTGCCGCGCGGGGTGCTGAACGATGCCTGACGCCAGCCGCTCTCGATCCAACCGATCGCCTTGAGCAACGTGGGGGGCACGTAGGGTGGAATCTTCCCCCCGTCACCATCCGGTTGCGTCTCCAGGTCCGGGACCTTGAAGTCGGGATCGGTGGTGAGCAGGATGTGCCCCGCCCGCTCCTCGGCGCGACTGACCTCCGCCATCTGCGGTTGGTACGACTGAAACCCGTAGCACACCAGCGGCCGCGGCGTTGGTGTGGGCGTGCGGCCGGCGCCCGGTGCCGGCGTACCCACCGGCGGTGCCGCGGCCGTGGCGGTCGGGCTGGGCGTGGCCGCCGGCACGAGCACCACCTGTGGACCGGGCTCCAGGTACACGAAGTACGAGCGGTGCGGCGCCAGCGTTTTGACATCGCTGGCGAATTCCGACGCCGGTGTGAACCCGGCCCAGGTCTGCCGTGCGGCGTCCCATTGCCACACCGCCTGGTAGCGCCCCGCCACACCCGCCAGCGCCTCCGCTACCGGCCGCTCCGGCCCTTGATACACGAAGTTGTTCCACCCCGCCCGCAGCACCACCTCCGGGCGGCCGGCGGGCACCGGCATCACCAGCTCACCCGGCGCGATCATGCGAAGCCAGTAGGCCGAGTTCTGGCGCAGTTCACCAAAATCCGCCACCGCCCCGAGCGCGTGTGCGCCCAGCCAACGTTGCGTCGCCGCGTCCCAGTACCAGACCGAGTCCCACTTGCCGCTGATCGAGGCCAGCGCCTCGCGCAGCGGGCGCGTGGCACCCACGTAGGCCACGTTGTTCCAGCCGGGAACCAGCAGCACGCTGATCTGGCCGGGTTGGGCGTGCGAGGTCGCGGCCTGCAGGCCGGCCAGCATGGCTGCCAGCAGCGCCAGCAGACGCCTACGGCCCATTCGCCAGCCACCCGATGAACTCGATTGGCCCCGCGCCGCGCACGGGCTGCCGCCGTCCCTCGACATCCACCAGCACCGGCTGCTCCACTCCGGGATGCTCGGTGTCCGCGCCGGAAAAAGCCCGCAGCGCCAGGAACCGGCCGTCGGGCGACCACGCCACCGGCACGTCAAAGCCCGGCTCACGCGCGGTCACGGTGCGTTCCTGCCCGTCCACCAGCACCACCCGCCCCCCCGACAAGGTCACACTCCCTACCGTGACGGTGCCCGCACCGCCCGGCCGCCACGCCACCCCCACGTCCTCCTCGCGGGTGACCCCCTCCAGCGCGTCGTGCACGGCGCCCGTCGCCAGGTCGATGACGCGCGCCCGGTAGCGCGCCGGTGCGCCTTCCAGCGCAAGCAAGAGCAGCCGCGCCCCATCGGGGGCCAGGCGCACGTCCCGCACCACACCCGGGGCCAGCCGCGCCACGGCGCGTCCCGCGCCGGAACCGGTGTCGACCGCTTCGATGACCGTGGCATCGCGCGCGAACCGTACCAGGTAGAAGGTGCGGCCGTCCGGCGTGTAGCCCACCGGAAACAGGTGCTCTCCACCCGCGCCCCGGGCCAGATCGCGGCGCGTGCCACCGGGCACCGCGATCTCATCCACCACCATGCTGGAAGCTCCACCGGCTTCCTGAACAGGGCGCAGCGTCACCACCCGCGCCCCGTCCGGGGACCAGATCGGCGTGGTGCGCAGGTCAACCCCAACGGCGATCCGGCGAGCCCCCCCGCCGCGCAAGGGGAGCACCCACAGCTCGGCCTCGGTCTCGGGCGCCCTCGCCTGGGCCGGCAGGAGGGTGTACGCGACCGAGCTGCCGTCCGGTGACACGGCGAGCCGGGGCGCCCAGTTGGGCGCGTGGTCCAGCCGGGTGAGCCGATGCCGGTCGGCAAGCCCGTCACCTGTGGCGAGGAGGAGCAGGGTGTACGTACCGTGGAACTCGCTGAGCAGGGCGGATGGCCGGCCCGTTCCGGTGCCCGCCGGGCCGGTACCACCGGCCCGCGCGGGGGCGGGCCTCTCCGGTGCGACCGGCGTGCGCACGGCGCAGGCCAGCAGCACCGAGGAGGCCAGCGCCAGGAGGCCGAGCTTAACACCGGCGCGCCGTCGGAGCGGTGCCGGTCTGCGCGCGCGGCAGGGGCGCGCGATGTCGCGGTCGGCGGGGGCGAGACTCACAACCGATCTCTACCGCGCGTTCTCGGCCCGAGCTGAGGCGGCGTCCACCGTCGCCGCGTCGGCCTCCCGAGACCCTCTTCCCGGCCAGTACACGTCGTGCGCGGCGGGCCAGGGCGGCACGCCCCGGGCATAACCTGATATGCTGGCCGCAGCGCACCGACGGGACCAGAAGGCAGCGCTGGTGGAGGTTGGCGGCGCGGGGCGGATCTGCGCACGAGCGCATCCCCTCACGTGGGTTCCCGCACCCCTTTCTGCCGCCGAAGACGCGGCCACCGTAGCAGTCGGGCCGGCACGGCGTCAAGAGCGGCGCGCTGGGGCGCACGGTCCAAGCGGTCGCACCGGTCCGCCGGTGATGAACCGCCGCTTCGTCGCTCGGCCCGCGGAACCCCACCCTATCGTAAGGGAGGACAGGGTTGCCGTTTAGCCTCGAAGAGCTGATCAAGACGGCTGGCTACGCCGGTCTGTTCGCCATCGTGTTCGCCGAGTCCGGGCTGTTATTTGGCATCTTCCTGCCCGGCGACAGCCTGTTATTCACGGCGGGCTTCCTTGCCTCCGCCGGATTCTTCGATCCTTGGGTTCTCGTGCTGGTCTTCGTCGCCGCGGCCATTCTGGGCGATGCGGTGGGGTACGCGTTCGGCCGCCGGGTGGGGCGGCGCCTGTACGAGCGGCCCAACTCGCGGTGGTTCAAGCGGCGGCACTTGGAGCGGGCCGAGGCGTTCTACGAGCGGCACGGCCGCAAGGCCATCGTGCTGGCGCGCTTCGTGCCGATCGTGCGCACGCTGGCGCCGATCGTCGCCGGCATGGCCTGTATGCGCTACCGCCGGTTTGTGCTGTTCAACGCGCTCGGTGGCGCCCTCTGGGGCGCCGGGGTCACGCTGGCTGGCTACTCCCTCGGGAACGTGATCCCGGAGCAGGCCGTGGAGGTCTTCCTGCCGGCCATCGTGGCCCTGATCGTGGTCATCTCCGCCTTGCCGACCCTCGTGCACGTGTGGCGGGAAGGCGGACTCCAGGCCCGGGTCTGGGCGCGCCGCCGGCAGACCGTAGGGGCGGTCGCCGCGGACGGTGAGCCGGCCGATCCGCCCGGCCGGCCCTGACGTCACCGGCCTGCTACCATGGAGGCGGAAGACCGCTCGCGAGACGTGCATGCTATACCTGCTCGGGACCCTGCGCGATGACCCGCGCCTGTTCGTGCTCCTGGTGCTGGCCATCGCCATTTCGCTCGTCCTCGGCCTGTCGTTCCACGAGTTCGCCCACGCCCTGGTCGGCGACCTGCTCGGCGACCGCACGCCCCGCCGCCAGGGTCGTCTGTCGCTCGACCCGCGCGTGCACCTGGACCCCCTGGGCGCCCTGATGCTGGTGCTGGCCGGGTTCGGTTGGGCCAAGCCGGTGCGCATCAGTCCGGTCAACCTCCGCCTCGGGCCACGCCTGGGTATGGCGGTGGTCGGTCTGGCCGGACCGCTGGCCAACTTCGCCTTGGCCGGGGTCCTGGCCGCGCCGCTGAAGGCCGGGATGGTGCGCTACGCCAGCCCGCGCTTCCTGGAGGCCTGGAGCGCGGAGAACTACCTGGCGTTCCTTCTGCTGTACATCGTGATTATCAACGTGACGCTGGGGGTCTTTAACCTCCTGCCCATTCCGCCTATGGACGGCTCGCGGCTGCTCCAGCTCATCCCCGGCGAGGTGGGTGATTTCTTTCGGCGGATGGAGCCGTACGGCTTCGGCATCCTCTTTCTCCTGCTCTTCCTGCCCACCCTCACCGGCGGGCAGGTCGATATCATCGGCGCCGTGGTCAGCCCCATCCGTAACCGGTTGCTGGAATGGTTCCTCACGGGATGAACGGGCCGCTGGGGCGGGTGGCCTACCGCGTGCGCCAGTTTCGCCGGGCCGTGGGGGCGCGACCGCGGCCCGGCGATGCCGCCCTCCTGGCCGCCTACCTCAGCCCGGAAGAGCAGCGCCTGTTCCACGCCACCAGCCCGCGCGACCAGCGTCACCACATCGACACGTTCAGACTGCTCTGCCGGCGCGGTCCGGTGCCGCGACATCTCGCCCGCGCGGCGCTCCTGCACGACATCGGCAAGGGCCATGTACGCCTGCACGAGCGGGTGCTGTACGTGCTGCTGGCGGCTGCGGCGCCGCGCCTGCTTGAGGCGGTGGCGCGGCGGAGGGGGCCGGGCCCCTTCGGCGCCCTGCACCGTATCCACCATCACCCCCGCCGGGCCGTGGACCTCTTGCGGCCGCTTGGCGCCTCGGAGCGTGAATTGGAGCTCATCCTGCGCCACCACGAGCCGCCCGGCGCGGACGCCGAGCTGAACGCGCTGATCGCGGCCGACCACGATGCCTGAGCGGTCACCGACGGACGTTGACGGACGCGGGCCGCGATGAGGCCAGTGTGAGGGCGCATTTCTGGTATCCAGCGCGGCCGTCTGGCTCCTTTCGCGCGCGTATGGCCGCTCGGGTACAATGGAGGTCGGCCGCATCGCGGGATGGTCGGTGCGGCGGGAAGGTGAGCCGTGGACAAGATCACCATCATCGGCACCGGGCTGATCGGCGGGTCCATCGGGCTGGCGTTGAAGGGCGCCCGCGTGACCGGGATCGAGATCACCGGCTTTGACGAGGACCGCTCCGCCATGAGCGAGGCGCGCAAGATGGGCGCCATCGACCACGGTGCGCCCGATCTCGAGCGGGCGGTGAGCGGCGCCAAGATGGTCATCGTGGCGGTGCCACCCTTGGCCGTGCGGCAGGTATTCGAGGACATCGGCCCGCACCTGCTGCCCGGGGCCGTGGTCACCGACACCGCCAGCACCAAGGCCCTGCCGGCGCGGTGGGCGCGGGAGCACCTGCCCGACGGTGTCAGCTATGTGGGCGGCCACCCGATGGCCGGCAAGGAGACGCAGGGCATCAAGGCGGCAGAGGCCGGCCTGTTCAAGGACAAGGTGTGGGCCGTCGTGCCCTCGCCCACAGCCAGCGAGCCGGCGGTGCAGTCGGTGATGGGCTTGATCAGCATCGCCGGTGCCGAGCCGCTGTTCGTGGACGCCGAGGAGCACGACCAGTACGTGGCCGCCATCTCCCACCTGCCGCTGGTGATGGCCACGGCGCTGTTCACGCTGGCCCGCAACAGCCCGTCGTGGGAGGACATCGCGCCGCTGGCAGCCTCCGGCTTCCGGGATATGACCCGCCTGGCCTCCGGCGACCCGCGTATGGCACACGACATCTGCGCCACGAACAGCCAGGCGATCGTGCACTGGATCGACCGCTACATCGGCGAGCTGCAGCGTTTCAAGGGCCTCATCCAGGAGAACCGCAAGGCGCTCTTCAAAGAGTTCACGCAGACGCAACTGGAGCGGGAGGCCTTCCTGGCCGGCAAGTGGAAGCAGCGCCAGCCGATGGTCGAAATGCCGTCGGCCAAGGACGCCATGGGCAACATGCTGCTCGGTGGCCTGCTCTCCGCCCGCCTGGAGAAGTTCGAAAAGGAGATGGAGCGCCAGGGCAAAGGGCGCGGGCGCTCGGTGCTGGATGATGAGTAGTGCGGGCGGTGGCACCTGTCGCTGCCCGTCCCGGAGGAAGCCGCGATGACGGTGCGCACCGTCCGCCGCCCCGCTTCGCTGCGTGGGGTGCTGCGCGTTCCGGGCGACAAGTCCATCTCCCACCGCGCGGTGCTGTTCGGCGCCATTGCCGAAGGCGAGACCCAGATCGACAACTTCCTCGTGGGCGCCGATTGCCTGTCCACCGTGGCCTGCGTGCGCGCGCTCGGCGTCAAGGTCACGCTCACCGACACGCCGGCCGGGGCCTCGGTGACGGTGCGCGGCGTGGGCCTGGACGGCTTGCAGGAGCCAGCGGACGTGCTGGACTGCGGCAACAGCGGCACCACCATGCGGCTGCTCAGCGGTCTGCTGGCCGGGCGTCCCTTCCTGTCCGTCCTGACGGGCGACGCCTCGCTACGGGCGCGGCCGATGGGCCGGGTCCTGGAGCCGCTCCGGGCAATGGGCGCGCGGGTAGCCGGCCGCGCGGGCGACCGCCTGCCACCCGTGGTGCTGCGCGGCGGTGAGCTGCACGGGATGGAGCATCATCTGCCGGTGGCCAGCGCTCAGCTCAAGTCGGCGCTCATCTTGGCCGGCCTGCGCGCCACGGGAGAAACGCTCGTGCAGGAGCCGACCGCGTCGCGGAACCACACGGAGCTGATGCTCGCCGCCATGGGCGCGCCGCTGGTCGTTGACGGCACGCGCGTGCGCGTGCGTCGGCCGGGGCGGCCGCTGGCGCCGTTACGGCTGCGTGTGCCGGGCGACCTCAGCGCGGCCGCGTTCTGGCTGGTGGCGGCGGCCTGTCACCCCGACGCCGAGGTGACGGTCACCGGTGTCGGCCTCAACCCCACCCGCGCGGGGGTGATCGAGGCGCTGCGGGCCATGGGCGCGGACCTCACGGTGCGGAACGAGCGCCTGGAGGGTGGCGAGCCGGTCGGCGATATCACGGCGCGCAGCTCGCGCCTGCGCGGCACGGTGTTGGCGGGGGCGCTCATCCCACGGGCGATCGACGAGATCCCAGTGCTCGCGCTTGCGGCGGCGATTGCCGACGGTGATACCATAGTGCGCGATGCGGCCGAGCTGCGTGTCAAGGAGACCGACCGGATCGCGACGACGGCGGCGGAGCTCGGCCGTCTTGGTGCCCGGATCGAGCCGCTGCCGGACGGGATGGTGATCCGCGGCGGCGCCGTACTCCGGGGCGCCCGCTGTCACAGCCGGGGGGACCATCGCCTGGCGATGACGCTGGCCGTGGCCGGGTTGCTGGCCGACGGCGAAACCCTCATCGAAGACGCGGGCGCCGTGGACGTCTCCTACCCCGCCTTCTGGCACGATCTGGCACGTTTGAGCGGGGAGCCGGTCCCAACCGCGCCCGGTGAGGCCGGGGCGGCGGGCCGGGGCATGGCCAAGTAGACCGGGGAGGGTGCAACGCCACATGACCACCGAGCTGATTCACGTTGGCTTTGGCAACGTCCTCGCGGTGAATCGGGTGATCGCCATCGTGGCGCCGAACTCGGCGCCCACCAAGCGGCTCATTCAGGAAGGCAAGGCTAAAGGCCTCACCGTGGACATGACCAGCGGCCGCCGCACGAAGGCGGTGCTGATCATGGACAGCGGCCACATCGTGCTGGCCGCCATCACGCCGGAGACGATTACCGGCCGCGTGGCCGCCAACCGCGGACCGGCAGCGGCCCGCCTCAACCAGCACGAGGGTGAGGGTGACTAGCGCGGCCGCTGACCTTCCGCATCCGTCCGGGGAGGGCGCCGCGGCCGTCCTACCCCTCCTACCCGATCGGGATGCGCTGCCCGCCTGGGTACCCCCCGGCTACGGCGCGCCGCTCCTGGTGGTGATCTCGGGGCCGACCGCCGTGGGCAAGACCACGGTGCTCCGCCGTCTGCGCGAGCTAGGCCGCCCGTATCACATCACCGTGACCGTCACCACGCGCCCACCGCGTCCGGGGGAGGCGCACGGCCGCGATTACTACTTTGTGTCGCGACCCGAGTTTGAGGCCATGGTGGCGCGCGGGGAGTTTCTCGAGTACGCCTGCGTGCACGGCCGGGACTACTACGGCACGCCCCGGGCCCAGATCCGTGAGGCGCTGGCACGCGGCCTCGATGTGATCGTGCCGCCGGACGTGCAGGGGGCGGCCGCCATCCGCGCCGCCGTGCCGGGGGCCGTCACCATTTTCATGGCAGCGCGGTCGCTGGCGGAGCTAGAGCGCCGCCTGCGGCTGCCGGAACGCGGCCACTCAGAAGACGAGATCCAGCGGCGCCTGGCCACCGCGCGCGCGGAAATGGCGCGGCTGCACGAGTTCGACTACCTCGTGATCAACGAGGAGGGCCGACTGGACGCCACGGTGCTCGAGATCGACCTCATCATCCAGGCGGAGAAACGGCGGGTGCGGCGGGCGCCGATTGTGGTCTGAGGACACGCGCCGTGCTCCCACGTCCGGCAAGCGAGGGACACCGAACCCGTCGCGTGGGCCGCGACGTCAACCCCAGGACATCGGCGCGCCGCCGGCGGCCGGAGCGAAGCCCCTGAGCATTCGGCCCAACGAGTCCGGCGGTATGGACGCGCTGGCCCCGCATGGGCGGCGTCTGGACGGCCGATACCAGCGCACCAGCGCGCGGCGACGGTCGGTACCGACTCGGTACCGCGGATGTTCGCTGCTCGCCACGCTGGTCCCGGACCGGTGCCGTGCGGGACCCGGCCACTCGCCGGTCCGCGTGCGCACCACCCGGGCCATCGCTCCCGCCTCCCCACCCGGACCCTCACAAAGAGTAAAGCGGTTGAGGCGCGACGCCCCGGCCGGTAGGTACCCCGTACCCTGTAGCCGCGCGGTGTGGTATGAGAGCAACAGCGGAGGGCACGGTGATGGGGGTGGACTGGAGCGAACTCAAGGGCCTGGTGCTGGCCGGCGGCAAGGGCAGCCGGCTGCGGCCCTTTACCTACACGGGCGCCAAGCAACTCGTGCCGGTGGCCAACAAGCCGGTGCTATTTTATGCCCTGGAGCAGCTCGTGTCCGCCGGGGTGCGCCGCATCGGTCTGATCGTGGGTGATACCGCCGCCCAGGTGCAGGAGGCGGTGGGCGATGGCGCCCGCTTCGGCGCGCAGGTCACCTACCTGCACCAACCACAGCCGCTGGGCCTGGCGCACGCCGTGGCCGTGGCCCGCGACTGGCTGGGTGCCAGCCCGTTCGTGATGGTGTTGGGCGACAACTTCCTGCGCGGCGGCCTGCGCCACCTGGTGAACCGCTTCCGCAAAGAGCGCCCGGACGCGCAGGTGCACCTGGTGCGTGTGGCCCGGCCAGAGAGCCTGGGCGTGGCGGTGGTGGACGCCCATGGCCGCCTGATACGGGTGGTGGAGAAGCCGCAGACGTTCATATCCGACCTGGCCGTGATCGGCGTCTACTGCTTCACCCCCGCCGTGCACGACGTGGTCGCCGGCCTGCGCCCGTCGGCGCGCGGGGAGCTGGAGATCACCGACGCCATTCAGGGGCTGGTGGACCGCGGCCTGCGCGTTGACGCCCTGCCGGTCGAGGACTACTGGGTCGATACCGGCAAGATGGGCGACATTCTGGACGCCAACCGCGTGGTGCTGGAGACGCTGGAGCCGCGCGTCGAGGGCTATGTAGACGAGCGCAGCCGCCTCTCCGGGCGGGTGGTGGTGGAAGCCGGGGCACGCGTCATCGCCAGTACCATCGAGGGGCCGGCGATCATCGGCCGGGACACCCTCGTCGAGCGCAGCTACATCGGCCCCTTCACCAGCGTTTACTACTCTTGTCGCATCACGGATGCGGAGCTAGCCGGCTCGGTGGTGCTGGAGCGCACGGAGATCGCGGGCGTGCCGGGCCGTATCGAAGGCAGCCTGATCGGCCGGGACGTGCGCCTGCGCGGTGCCGACGGCCGGCCGCGCGCCTACCGCTTGGTGCTGGGCGACCATTCCGAAGCGCAACTCCCGTAACCGCTGGGACAAGGCGGGCT
This sequence comes from Dehalococcoidia bacterium, assembly GCA_042408665.1. Classification (GTDB taxonomy): domain Bacteria; phylum Chloroflexota; class Dehalococcoidia; order CAUJGQ01; family CAUJGQ01; genus CAUJGQ01. Next base: position 1,409 of record JBHOQW010000160.1, on the reverse strand, counting down.
GAGGGGCATGCGACGTATCCTGGTCACGGGCGGGATGGGCTTCATCGGCTCGGCGCTGGTGCGGCGCCTGCTAGCCGCCCACTCCGACGTCGAGGTGGTGAACGTCGACCTGCTCACGTACGCCGGCAACCCCGCCAACCTGGCCGATCTGGTGGGCGAGCCGCGCTACCGGTTCGTGCGCGGGGATGTGCGTGACGCGCGGCTCATGCGCGCTCTGGCGGAGGGCTGCTGGGGGGTGGTGCACCTGGCGGCCGAGACGCACGTGGATCGCTCCCTACTGGACGGCGCCGATTTCATCACCTCCAACGTGCTCGGCACCTACGTGGTGCTGGCGGCGGCGCGCGACGCCGGCGTGCAGCGCGTGCTGGTGCAGTCCACCGATGAGGTCTACGGCCCAACGCCGGAGGGCGTGGAGGTGGACGAGCAGGCGCCACTGGCGCCGCGCTCACCGTACTCTGCCAGCAAGCTGGGGGCGGAGATGCAGGCGCGGGCGTTTTATTGCAGCTTCGGGTTGCCGGTGATTGTGGCCCGGCCGATGAACACCATCGGCCCGCGCCAGTATCCGGAGAAGGCGGTGCCCCTGTTCACCATCAACGCCCTCCTGGGCGAGCCCATCCCCCTTTATGGCGACGGCCTCCAGGAGCGCGACCGTTTTTATGTCGAGGACCACGCCGCGGCGCTGGACGTGCTGCTCCACCACGGGCAGCCGGGTGAGGTGTACAACATCGGCGCGGGCAACTACGCGCTCAACCGCTGGGTAGCGGAGACGATCTGCGATCTGCTCGAGCGGCCACGCGACCTGATCCGGCCGGTGGCGGACCGTCCCGGCCACGACCGCCGTTATCGGCTGGACACATCGAAGATCCGGGCTCTCGGTTGGGCCCCCACCGTCGGCCTGGAGGAGGCGCTGCGGCGCACGGTGGATTGGTACCGCCACAACCGTGCCTGGTGGGAGCCGCTTCGGGCGCAGATGCAGCGCGACTACTACCAGCGCCAGTACGGCCGCCGTCTGGCCGCGACGTGAGAAAGGAGAAGGAAATACACCGCCGCCCATTCCCCGGCGCGGGCGCGGGACGGTTGACGGCCGGGGTGCCCGTGGCGACACTGGAAGTAGTGGCCTACGCGCATACCGGTGCCCGGGTCCGGCAGAGCCCCTCACAGGAATGATGCGCTGTGGCGGCGCTGTGCCCCAGGATAAACCGGCGTACGTCGCGGCATGCGCTGGCGCCAGATTCCAGCGGTACCGATCCACGCCCCGGTAGCTCAGTGGACTAGAGCATCTGACTTCGGATCAGAGGGTCGGGGGTTCGAATCCCTCCCGGGGTGCCACCTTCACCGCCATCCTCACGGTCCTGTGGCCGTGCACGGATGGCGGTGGCGTTTTGCTCGCACGATCATGCCCACGAACG
>JBHOQW010000316.1:0-1266 GCA_042408665.1 Dehalococcoidia bacterium | reverse complement strand
CAACGAGGACGACGGCATCTACCGAGAGAGCGGCGGCCAGACCCTCGTCGTACCGACGGCGGAGGGCGAGGGTTACCACGTGAGCTTTGCCGTGGGTGTGGATCGCGGCGCCCCGGCTGCGCCGGCGGGCGGGGCACCCGGAGGGCCACCACCGCGCCGGCCGGGCAATCCGCCGCCCGGCCGGTAGCACAGACCGGCACGCGCATCGGCGCCGCCGTGCGGGGGCACAGACCACCATCCGCTCGTCGGCGCGCCACTACCCGTACCGCCGCGCCAGCTCCGCGCACTGGTCGAGCACGGGCAGCACCGTCTCGCGGGGCGCGGACGGCAGGCTAAAGATGACGCGCTGCACGCCGAGCGCTTTGAAACCCTCCACCAGCGCCGCCTCCGGCCGCACGCCGAACACCGAGACCGGGATGGGGTCCCGTCCCCTCTCCCGCGCCAGGCGTTCGAGCTCGGCGATGCGGGCCGCCAGCGCCGGCCCCGGCTCCACCCGGTTGGGCATCCACTCGTCGCCGTAGTCCACCACCCGCTGCAACGTGTGCGGGCCGTTGCCGCCCACGACGATCGGCGGGTGCGGCTTCTGCACCGGCTTGGGCCACTGCCAGATCTTGTCAAACTGGACGAAGCGGCCGTGGAACTCCGGCTCGTCCTGCGTCCAGATCGTCTTCATAGCCAGCACGCGCTCGCGCAGGATCTTCCAGCGCTGGGCCGGGTCCGTGCCGTGGTGTGCCATCTCCTCCAGGTTCCAGCCACCGCCGATGCCGAACAGGAAGCGGCCACCGGAGAGGAGGTCCACCGTGGCCACCTCCTTGGCCGTGATGATCGGGTCGCGTTCCACCACCAGGCAGATACCGGTGCCCAGCTTGATGCGGCTAGTCACGGCGGCCACCGCCGCCAGGGCGGCGAAGGGGTCAAGCGTGTGCCAGTACTCCGGCGGCAGCTCCGGTCCGCCCGGCCAGGGCGAACGACGGCTGACCGGGATGTGCGTGTGCTCAGGAAACCACAGCGACTCGAGGCCGCGCTCCTCCGTCAGCCGCCCCAGCTCCGTCACGCTGATAGCGTAGTCCGCTGGGAACATCGCCACCCCGAATTGCACCCCTGCACCTCCTACATGCGCCTCACGAACCGGCCGGGCCAACGAGGGTTACCGGCATCCCCAGGGCGGCGCGACCGAGCATCTGCGCCAGCTCGTCCGTCTTCCAGGCCATCACCACGCCGCCCATCAGGTCGCGCACGATGCGCTCCAGCGGCCGGGCGCGCACG
>JBHOQW010000315.1:0-1259 GCA_042408665.1 Dehalococcoidia bacterium | reverse complement strand
CAACGAGGACGACGGCATCTACCGAGAGAGCGGCGGCCAGACCCTCGTCGTACCGACGGCGGAGGGCGAGGGTTACCACGTGAGCTTTGCCGTGGGTGTGGATCGCGGCGCCCCGGCTGCGCCGGCGGGCGGGGCACCCGGCGGGCCACCGCCGCGTGCGCCAGGCAATCCGCCGCCCGGCCGGTAACGCCCACACCTACCGACGCCGCCGTGCGGGGCGCCGAGCGCCACCCGCACGGCGGCCTGCCGCTACCCGTAGCGCCGGGCCAGCTCCGCGCACTGGTCCAACACGGGCAGCACCGTCTCCCGGGGTGCGGGCGGCAGGCTGAAGATGACGCGGTGCACGCCGAGCTGCTTGAAGCCCTCCACCAGCCCTGGCTCCGGCCGTACGCCAAACACGGAGACGGGGACCGGCCCCCGCCCTTTCTCCCGCGCCAGCCGCTGCAGCTCCTCGATGCGGGCCGCCAGCGCCGGCCCCGGCTCCACCCGGTTGGGCATCCACTCGTCGCCGTAGTCCACCACCCGTTGCAACGTGTGCGGGCCGTTGCCGCCCACGACGATCGGCGGGTGCGGCTTCTGCACCGGCTTGGGCCACTGCCAGATCTTGTCAAACTGGACGAAGCGGCCGTGGAACTCCGGCTCGTCCTGCGTCCAGATCGCCTTCATGGCCAGCACACGCTCGCGCAGGACCTTCCAGCGCTGGGCCGGGTCCGTGCCGTGGTGTGCCATCTCCTCCAGGTTCCAGCCGCCGCCGATGCCGAACAGGAAGCGGCCGCCGGAGAGGAGGTCGACCGTGGCCACCTCCTTGGCCGTGATGATCGGGTCGCGTTCCACCACCAGGCAGATGCCGGTGCCCAGCCTGATGCGGCTGGTGACGACGGCCACCGCCGCCAGGGCAGCGAAGGGGTCGAGCGTGTGCCAGTACTCCGGCGGCAGCTCCGGCCCACCCGGCCAGGGTGAGCGGCGGCTGACGGGGATATGCGTGTGCTCCGGGAACCAGAGCGACTCAAAGCCGCGTTCCTCCGCCAGCCGCCCCAGCTCCGTCACGCTGATGGCGTAATCCGTCGGGAACATCGCCACCCCGAACAGCACCCTCACACCTCCTGCACACGCCTCATGAACCGGCCGGGCCAACGAGGGTTACCGGCATCCCCAGGGCGGCGCGACCGAGCATCTGCGCCAGCTCGTCCGTCTTCCAGGCCATCACCACGCCGCCCATCAGGTCGCGCACGATGCGCTCCAGCGGCCGGGCGCGCACG
>JBHOQW010000312.1:0-9138 GCA_042408665.1 Dehalococcoidia bacterium | reverse complement strand
CCCCCCATCTCCTGCGGCAGCGACATCCCGGCCAGGCCTAGGGCGCGCAGCTCGTCGATGTTCTCGCGGGTGAACGCGCCCTCGCGGTCGTACTGGGGCGCCCGCTGCGCGAAGGGGCCGCGGGCCAGCTCGCGCACGGCCGCGATCAGCGCCGTCTCGCGTTCGTCCATGGTGTGGCGCTCCTTCCGGGGTGGGGCACAAGTGCCGGCCCACGCTGGGCTGGGCCCATCGTCCCTCCACCAGCCCACCGGCATCGGGTGCTGGTGGCCCCATCCCTCTTGAGCATGCGGCATCAGGCGGCGAGCCGGAAGCCATCCAGCCCCGCCCGTGGAGGCGCTGATGTGGGGCGGACAGGCTTAGCCGCGCACGAGGCGGCGCAGGCCGCCCAGCACCAACCAGGCGCTCAGCCCGGCGGCAACCATCAGGGAACCCGCACCCCACAGCATCATCGGGTCACGGATCGGCCGGAAGCGGGCCTGCCCCTGGGCGATCTCGATGTAGCCCAAGGGCGCGACCATCACGCCGCCGCCCCCGCGTGGCTCGCTGTCCTCGGCCGCGGTTTTCGTGGCGCCGCGCACCCCCAGGCCCCAGGTGACCTTGGCCACCGGGATCACCGTCACCCCATCGCGCTCCACGGGCGTGCCGTACACGGCGGCGGCGCCGGCCTGGCCGCCCAGGCGCTCGGCCAGCCGCTCCAGCAGCGTCGCGGCCGGACCGGCGGCCTGGCGCTCCACCTCACGGGTCAACTGCTCTGCCGTGGTCATCGCTGCTCCCCTCCCGCGTACCGTCCCACCGGCCTGCCGGCCGGCGTGGACCGTGAACGGGCGGCGCCGCCGTGCTCGCCCGGCGGGGAATGACCGCGCGGCGGGGTCGCCACCCGCAGGGTAGCAGGGGGGCGACCCCGCCGTCCGTCGCCCGATGGGGCGACATACCACGACGGTTGCGCCCGCTGCTCACGGTGTCTATATTCATTGACTGAGTACTCAACCCGTGAGGAGAGACATGAGCCGGATGCGGTCGGCGCTGTCGGCGGCCGAGTACGCGATCTTGGGCGTGCTGCGCGAGCGTCCCATGCACGGGTATGAGATCGCGCGTCGCTTCGCCGCCGACCTTGACCTCGGGCTGGTGCTGCCCCTGGACATGAGCACCGTCTACGCCCTGCTCAAGGACCTGCAGGAGCAGGGGTTGATCGCCGGCCAGCGGGTGACCGTGGGCGCGCGTCCGCCGCGCACGGTGTTCCACCTGCTGCCGGAGGCGGAGGCGCTCCTGATGCAGTGGCTGGAGGAGCCGGTGGGCCGGCTGCGCGAGGTGCGCTCCGACCTGTTGCTCAAGCTCTACTTCTGCCGCCGCATCGGCAGCGCCTGTACCGCCCGCCTGCTGGACGCCCAGATCGAGGTCTGCCGCGCCTACCTGGCCCGCCTGGAGCGCCTGGCGGCCGACAGCCCGCCGGGCAGCTTCGAGCGGCTGGTGTGGGACTCCAAGCTCAGCGCCGCCCGCGCCACCGTTGCCTGGTTGACCGAAGCGCGCGCCTGCCTGACGGGCTGACACCCCACAACACGATGGAGGGAACCGCACCGTGCGAAACCGTCTCCCCCGTGTGCCGCTCCTCGTGCCCGTCCTGCTGCTCGCCCTGCTTATTGGCGGATGCGGCTCCGGCGACCGCGCGTCACGCGCGACGGCCCCGACCGCGACGCCCGCCGCGGCGGGAAGCGTCTCCTCTCCCAGCCCCCCGGCGCTCAGCGGTGAGCTGACCGTGTTTGCCGCGGCCTCGCTCACGGACGCCTTTAATGAGATCGCCAGCGCCTTCCAGGCGGCGAACCCGCGCGTCACCGTCCGCTACAACTTCGGTGCCTCCTCCACGCTGCGCACGCAGCTCGAGCAGGGGGCTCGCGCCGACGTCTTCGCTTCGGCGGACCAGGTGCAGATGGACGCCGCCAAGAAGGCGAGCGTGATCGAAGGCGAGGCACGGCTGTTTGCCAAAAACAAGCTCACGGTGATCGTCCCGGCCGACAACCCGGCGAAGATCGGCAGCGTGCAGGACCTTGCCAGGCCGGGCCTCCGGTTCGTGCTCACCGACAGGAGCGTGCCGATCGGCAACTACGCGCGCACGGCCTTAGAGCGGATGGCGAACGACCCGCGCTTCGGCGCCGACTTCGCCACGAGGGTGCTGGCCAACCTGCGCTCAGAAGAGGCGAATGTGCGCGCGGTGGTGACCAAGGTGCAGCTTGGCGAGGCGGATGCGGCCATCGTCTACTCGTCAGACGTCACCCCGGCGGTGGCCAAGGAGGTGCAGCGCATCCCCATCCCGGACGAGTTCAACATTATCGCCACCTACCCGATCGCGGTGGTGCGAGATGCGCCGAACAGGGCAGCGGCGCAAGCCTTTGTGGCCTTCATCCGTGGGCCCCAGGGACAGGACATCCTCAAAAAATGGGGCTTCATTGTGGACACCGAGACGGGCTCCGGACGCGCCCCACGCACCGACCCAACGCTCCCCCTGCTCACAGTGGCCCAGGAGCGGCGCTACAGCCCTTCCTTCCGCCTCACGGTTGGGGTCGAGCGTCCGGCCGCATATACCTTGAGCGACCTACAAGCGCTGCCGGCCGAGGAGGTGGAGGTCGACTTCTTGACCGGCACGGGGATGCAGCATCACCGCTACCGGGGCGTTCGCCTCTCCACCCTCATCCTGCAGGCCGGACCGCTGTTCGATCCCAACGTACGCAACGACGCGTTGCACTGGTATGTGCGCGTCGATGCAACCGATGGGTACTGGGCGATTCTGGCCTGGGCGGAGATTGACCCGGGATTCGCGAACAAGCCCGTGCTCGTGGCCTATGAGGAGGACGGGGCATTGCTCGGTGAGACGGATGGCATGGCCCGTCTGGTCGTGCCGGGCGACCTGCGCGGCGGGCGCTACGTGAGCAACATCCGCACGATCACGCTCCTCAAGGCCGAGCCGCCGGCACCGTACGAGCCGGATAGTGCTCACGCCCCAAGGTGGCGAAATGGAGAATGAGCCGCGTCCTCCCATGCTGCCCACCACACTGCGCGCGACGCAACGCGCCCCCGCTCCCTCGCGACCGAGCCCGCGGCGGCCGGACCCGATGACCCTGGTTCTCCTCCCCGGTATCGGGTTTGCCTTGTTCGTGGCGGTGCCGTTGGCGGCCCTCGGCTACCGGGCCGCGGCCGCCGGCGACCTGCTGGGCAGCCTGCGCAAGCCGATCGTGCACGAGGCGCTGCGGTTGAGCATGATCACCAGCGGGCTCACGCTCGCGATCACGGTGGCGCTCGGCACCCCGCTGGCCTACCTGCTCGCTCGAGCTCACTTCCCCGGCAAACGGCTCCTGGACACGCTGGTGGACTTGCCCATCGTGCTGCCGCCGGTGGTGGCGGGCGTGGCGCTGCTCATGGCCTTCGGCCGTCGTGGGGTGCTCGGCGAACCGCTTCGCCGCGCGGGGGTTGAGCTGGCGTTCACCACGGCGGCGGTGGTTATCGCCCAGGTCTTCGTCTCGGCCCCATTCTACATCCGCGCCGCCAAGACCGGCTTCCAGTCCGTGGATGAAACGTTGGAGGGGATCGCGTACACGCTGGGAGCCTCGCGGCTGCGCACGTTCATGCGGATCACCGTGCCGCTGGCGCTGCCGTCGGTGGCGGGGGGAGCGGTGTTGTGCTGGGCGCGCGCCCTGTCCGAGTTCGGGGCCACGATGATGTTCGCCGGCAACTTCCGCGGCCGCACGCAAACCATGCCGCTGGCCATCCTCACGGCCATGGAGTCCGACCTGAACGCCGCCCTGGCCATCGCGGTCATCCTCCTGGCGGCGTCCTTCCTCGTGCTGCTCCTCATCCGCGTGGTAGGTCGAGGGGATGTCGGCGCTCACGGTTGACATCGAACGGCGCTTCAAGGGGTTCACCTTGCGCCCGCGATTCAGCACGGACCGCGAGCTCGTGGTGCTGTTCGGTCACTCCGGCTCCGGGAAGAGCCTCACCCTGCGCGCCATCGCCGGCCTGCTCCGTCCCGACCGTGGCCGGATCCTGATCGACGGTCAGCCGGTGTTCGACGCGGAGCGCCGGCTCCACCTGCCGCCACAGGCGCGCGGCGTCGGGCTGGTGGTGCAGCACTACGCCCTCTTTCCGCACCTCACGGTGCGGGAGAACATCGCCTTCGGCCTGCACGGTCTGCCCCGCCACGAGCGTGAGCGGCGGGTGGCGGAGCTGGTGGCGCTGCTGGGGCTAGAAGGGCTGGAAGGGCGGCGGCCGCACCAGATCAGCGGCGGCCAGGCACAACGGGTGGCCCTGGCCCGCGCCCTGGCCCCCCGCCCGCGCCTCTTGCTGCTCGACGAGCCCTTCTCGGCGCTGGACAGCGCCATCCGCGTGACCCTGCGCCGCGAGCTGACCCGCCTGCGGCACGAGCTGGACCTGACCATCGTGTTCGTCACCCATGACCTGCGCGAAGCGTATAACCTGGCCGACCGCATCGCTGTGTTCGACGCCGGCCGCGTCCTGCAGGTAGACCGTCGCGACGAGGTTTTCAACCATCCCGCCTGCCGGCGCGTGGCCGAGCTCACCGAGGTACGCAATATCTGGTCGGGCGTCGTCACCACGGCCGACGCCGACCATGTGACCGTGCACACGCCGCGGTTCGCCCTGCGCGCGCCGGCCGGCCCGTTCCAGCCGGGCCAGCGGGTGGACGTCTGCATCCGTCCGGAACGGGTGATCCTCCTGCGTCCGGAGCGCCACCCGGCGGAGGCGCTGCGCGATACGACCCTTACGGCGGAGATCGTGGCCGAGGAGGCGCACGGCGCCGCCCACACCCTCTTCTTCCGTCTGCCGGGCGCGGACGAGGTGCCCTACGACGTGGAGGTAGACCTGCCCAGCCACCCCTACGAGGTGCTGGGCGTGCGCGAGCGGCGGGTGTGGACCCTGGTCTTCCCGCGCGCGGCGGTGCACGTCATGCCCGCGGCCGACGGAGAGGGTGACGCCAGCGCGTAGTTCGTCCCTCACCGCCTCCCTATACTGGCCCCGGATGCGAACGCGATCAGGCGCTTGCACCGTTCCACGGGATACCATCACGGAGCTGGGGGCGTATGGCGAGCATTGAGCGGCAGGCGGCGATCGACCTGGACCGGCGCACGTTCTCGTTCTTTCTCGAGGGCCCGGAGCGGCTGCGGCGGGGCGACACAGTGATCGTGCGCGATGTGATCGAGGTGGATGGGCGCCTGCAGGTGCGCGCCGTCACCGAGGCCGCCCTGCGCGAGGTCGCCAACCGCCTCTTGGTCGATTAAGGGCGCTCCACCGCGGTTCAGGACGGGGCCGGTGGCCGCGCCCCGTCCGGGGGGTTGGCCATTGCGGATAACGCGGCGATAAGCTCGTCGGGGGTGGCGAAGGCCTGCTGGTAGAGGATGCCGAGGAAGGGGCTGATGGCGCCCGGGAAGGCGCACAGGAAGACGGGGATGCGCACATCGCGCGCGTGCTGCATCTCGCTCAGCACCCCCGGCGAGATCTTGTCCGTCGGGTAGTACACCACCACCCAGTCCGACTGGTCGATGAGCTGGAAATCGCGCGAGATCGTCTGGCTGGTGAGGTAGGGCGCGGCCGCGGCCAGGGCCTCAGGCGGCAGGGCCGCCTCCGCCGCAAAGGCGCTGGAGCTGGGGCCGCCGGGGGTGTCGTCGACCGCCATAGGGTTGAAGACGATGAACCCGGCGGCGCGCAGGCGCGCCGCCAGCCGCTCCGCCTCGGCCAGCAGCTCCGGGTGCGTGTCGGCGATAGCGGTGATCGGGTAGCTGAGGTAGATGCGCTTGGGCGGCGGTCGCCGGCACAGGCGGAAGAGGGTTTCGGGCGGCTCGCGGCGAGCGAGCACGTAGAAGGGTTTGCCCTCGTACTGCGCCAGCATCTGCGTGAGCGTGGTCTCGAAGTCACGCCAGATGGCGATCTCGGCCAAGGAGAGATGGCCGCGCCATTCACGGTGCTCCTGCTGGCGGCGGTAGACGTCGAAGGCGCCGTCCACCACGGTGACGTACATGTCGATGAGCGGCGCCAGGTGGTGCTTGATCAACGCCATGTCCAACGCCGATTGCAGGCGGCCGCGGCGCATGAAGCAGGCGTGGTTGGAGATGATGGCCACGTCTCCCTCCGGCAGGCCGCGCAGCTCGTCCAGCAGGCGGCGGAAGGCGGCCTTGCGTTGCACCTCCAGCACCACGGGGTTGCCGTCCAGGAGCGTGGTGGCGTCGTCGGCGATGCGCGTCTCGTCCTGCACTTTGGCCAGCAGCTCACCGAACTCGATCACCGTGCAGCGCTGTCCCTGGGCGGCGAAGTAGGCGGCCACCTCGCGCAGGTAATCCTTGCGCCCCGAGCCGGAGATGCCGGTGCACCAGATGATCACGGCCGCCCTCACCGTCGTGCCTGTCGCCAGCATAGGAAACGGGCGTGATCTGGGGCAATTGACGCCGGCGCGCGGCCGCGCCGAAAAATAGGTGGCGCGGTGCGAGATAGCCGGGCCGGGCTGAGGGGGCAATGGCGGGCACCTGGGCTGTGTGGGACGTGGAGACGGTGCGGCTGGCGCACGAGGTGCCGGGCGGCTGGGCCAACCCGGCCGGGTTTGGCTTGGCCGTGGCCAAGGTGCTGGACGAACGCGGCGCCATGCACACCTTCTACGAAGTGGACGCGCCCGCGCTGCTGCGCCTACTGGCCGAAAAAGACCTTGTCGTCGGCTTCAACAGCCTGAAGTTCGACTGCGGGGTGCTGGCGGCCCACGGCGACGTGACGCCCATCCGTCACCGCACGCTGGACCTGCTCGCCAGCCTGGACGCCTGCACCGGTATTCCCCACTGCGTGAGCCTGGAACGGGCCTGCCGGGCCACATTTGGGGACGGCAAGCTGCTGCCCCACGGCGCCGATGCGGTGCGGCTGTGGCGGGACGGCGGCGCCGCGGGCCGGCGGCTGGTGGAGGCCTACTGCGAAGAAGACGTCCGCCTTACCTACCGGCTGTGGCGGTTCGGCGCCGAGCGGGGCTACGTGGTGGTGCCGCTGCGCGCTCACGGCGGCCGCCCTGCCCATCCGGCGGCCAGGGTGCCGGTGTGCTGGCCGCCGCCGCATCCGGCCTGAACCGTGCCCCCGCCGGGCGTGCGCGCCGCCCCTCGAAGATGAGCCGTATACGGATGCTCCTTATCCTCTCGGTTCGGTCTATCCGCCATCGCTTGACAACACGCCGAAATCGTGTATCCTCGCCTACCACGGGCCGGAGAAGCCTTTGACCGATCCGCCCGGTCCGGTCAGATGGTCCGGCCTTTTCGTATGCCCGAAGAGACGGCGGGGAGGGATCATGGCGGGCGCGGTCGGGGAGATCGAGGCGGTCCGGGCGCGGCACCGGCTGGCGGTATGGCGCTGGCTGGAGGGGGAGCGGGTGCTGGGCTACCTGCTGCTCCTGCCAGCGGTGCTGTACATCGCCCTGCTCGTGGGCGTGCCGTTCTTCATGGCGCTGCGGTTCAGCGTCACCAACGCCACCACGGGCGGCAGCCAGTCCGGTGAGTTCGTCGGGTTGAACAACTTCCGCGCCGTGATGGAGATGCCGCTGTTCCGCACGGCGCTGAAGAACACGTTCATCTTCACCTTCGGCTCGGAGGTCATTAAAGGGCTGCTCGGCCTGGCGCTGGCCTTCCTGCTCATCCGGCCGTTCCGCGGGCGGGGGCTGGTGCGGGCGCTGATCATCGTCCCCTGGGCGATGCCGGTGGCGATCAGCGCCATCGCCTGGAAATGGATGCTGCACCCGCAGTTCAGCGTGTTCAACTGGGTGCTGAACAACACCCCGCTCATCAACCAGACGTTCCTGGGCAACACCTACCACAACTGGCTGGGGGAGACCAAGCTGGCCATGGCCTCGGTGATCCTGGTCAACGTGTGGCGCGGGCTGCCCTTCTCCGCCATCATCCTCATGGCCGGGATCACGGCCGTGCCGCAGGACCTGATCGACGCCGCCAAGGTGGAAGGGGCGGGCTTCTGGACGCGCTGGCAGCGCGTGATCGTCCCCATCATCGCCCCCATCCTGTTCCTCTCGCTGCTGTTCTCCGTGATCTTCACCTTCACCGATCTGTCCGTGGTCTACCTGCTGTTGCAGGGCGGCGGCGCCGAAGGGGCCACGCACGTGCTGCCCACGCTCGCCTTCCAGGTGGGCATCCAGGGCGGGGCGCTGGGGCGCGGCGCGGCCATCTCGTTGTTTATGCTGCCGGTGCTGATGGCCGTGGCCATCTGGCTGCTGCGCATCCTCAAGCGGAGGGAGGTCCAGTGACGACCACGCTCCAACCCGCCGTTGAGGCCCCGGCCGCCGCCGACGTGATCCCACGCCGACGCTTCTCCTGGCGGCGGCTGCGGGACACGGTGGTCACGTACGCGGCGGTGCTCTTCTTTTTGGTGTTCGCCATCTTCCCGGTGGCCTGGATGGCGATCACCGCCGTGAAGACCAACCGCGACCTGTACAACGTGGACAACATCCCCTTCTGGTTCGCGCAGCGGCCGACGCTCGAGCACATCAAGTACCTGTTCGAGAACACGTTGTACACCACCTGGGTGGTGAACACGCTGGAGATCGCCACGCTGGTCACCTTGATCACCCTGGCGGCGGGTATCCCGGCCGGCTACGCCCTGGCCCGCCTGCGGTTCCCGGCCTCCGGCACCATCGGCATCCTCATCTTTCTCACCTACTTGATGCCGCCGGCGCTGCTCTTCCTACCGCTGGCCCGCCTCATCTCGGACATCGGCATGGGCGACTCCAAGTGGGCGCTGGTGCTGGTCTACCCCACGTTCACCATCCCGTTCTGCACCTGGCTCCTGCACGGCTACTTCAAGACCATCCCGCGTGAGATCGAGGAGGCGGCGCGCGTCGACGGCTGCGGCCGGTTCAGCGCCGCCTGGCGTGTGATCCTGCCCGTGTCCGCGCCGGGCATCCTCAGCGTGGTCATCTTCGCCTTCACCCTCTGCATCCAGGAGTTCCTGTACGCGCTGACGTTCGTCTCCGCCTCGGACCAAAAGACGGTGACCCTGGGCGTCACCACCGACCTGATCCGCGGCGACATCTTCTACTGGGGCTCGCTCATGGCCGGCGCGCTGTTCGTGGGGGTGCCGGTCGCGATCCTGTACAACTTCTTC
>JBHOQW010000295.1:0-28073 GCA_042408665.1 Dehalococcoidia bacterium | reverse complement strand
CGTTTACGCCACGGCCTCCAGCACCGAGGCCGACCGCGCCGCCGCGGACGCCGCCGTGGTGCAGGCGCAGGCGGCCCTGGCCCAGGCCAAGAGCAACCTGGCTAAGCTGAAGGGCCAGCAGAGCGGCACCGACGTCGCCGCCGCCGAGCAGGGAGTGCGCGCCGCCGAGCAGGCGCTGGCCCAGGCCCAGAACAACCTCAACCAGCTGCTCACCCCGCGCCCGCAGGATGTGGCCGCCGCGCAGCAGGCGGTGAGTCAGGCGCAGTCCCAGCTCGACACGGCCCGCGCCAACCTGACCAAGCTCCTCAATCCGGACCCGAACGACGTCGCCCAGCTCAAGGCGGCGCTAGACAGCGCCAAGGCGGCGCTGGACACCGCCCAGACCAACTGGGATCGCCTGGTGAACAAGGTCGACCTTAACCTGCGGCCGGAGGCCGTCACGTTGGCCCAGGCGCGGGCCGATTACAACAGCGCCCAGGCACAGCTCGCCGCCGCGCAGGCCCGCCTGTCGCAGATACTCGCGGGGCCGCTGTCCACCGATGTGCAGCAGGCGCAGGAGGCCGTGAACCAGGCCGAGCTGGCCCTCAAAACGGCGCAGTACAACCTGGACAACGCCGTCCTGCGCGCCCCCTTCGCCGGCACCGTGGTGCAGGTGAACGTGAACGAGGGCGACCAGGTGGGCGCCAGCACCGCCGTGGTGACCCTGCTCGACCCCAACCAGGTGCGCATCGACGCCACACTGGATGAGTCTTCCGTGGCGCAGGTGAAGGCTGGCCAGCAGGCCCTGATCACCTTCGACGCCCTGCCCGGCCAGCAGTTCCAGGGGCAGGTGGTCGTGGTCACCCCGGCCGGTACCACACAGCAGGGTGTGGTCACCTTCCCCGTGACGGTGACGTTCAACCCGCGCGGCGTCACCATCCCCACCGGCGCCACCGCCACCCTGCGCATCGTCACCGAGCGCAAGGACAACGTGGTGGCGGTGCCCAGCCGGGCCATCAAAGTGCAGGGGCGCACCCGCACGGTGGACGTGATCCTGCCCGACGGCAAGCTGGAGAACCGCCCCGTGCAGGTGGGGATCACGGGCGATAACGGCCTGGTGGAGATCGTCTCCGGCCTACAGGAGGGCGAGCGGGTGGCCATCCCCACCCAGCAGCGGGCCGGTCAGACCACCGGCACCTTCGGCGCGGGCGGCCTGCCCGGGCTGGGCGCACCGGCGGCGCCGGTCCGTCGCTAGCGTCGATGGGTGCGGCGCGCGGGGCAGAGGGTAGAGGGTAGAGGACAGCAGCATGATCGTGCTGCGTGACGTGACCAAGGTCTACCGCATGGGCGCCGTGGAGGTGCACGCCCTGCGCGGGGTGTCGCTGGAGATCGGGGACGGGGAGTTCGTGGCCATCATGGGGCCGTCCGGTTCCGGCAAGAGCACGCTCATGAACATCCTCGGCTGCCTGGACGTGCCCACCAGCGGCTCCTACCTGCTGGACGGGGTGGAGGTGGCCGGCCTCACCGACGACGAGCTAGCCGTCATCCGCAACCGCAAGATCGGCTTTGTCTTCCAGTCCTTCAACCTGCTGCCGCGCCTGTCGGCCGTGGAGCAGGTGGAGGTGCCGCTGGCCTACGCGCGCGTGCCCAACCGTCGCACGCTGGCCATCGCCGCGCTGGAGGCGGTGGGGCTGGGCGAGCGGCTGCACCACAAGCCGACGGAGCTGTCCGGTGGCCAGCAGCAGCGGGTGGCCATCGCCCGTGCCCTGGTGATGCAGCCCAGCATGATTCTGGCCGACGAGCCCACCGGCAACCTGGACAGCCGCTCCAGCGCGGAGATCATGGCCATCTTCGAGCGGCTGCACGCGGATGGGATCACCCTCGGGTACATCACCCATGAGACCGAGAGCGCGGCGCATGCCCAGCGCGTCATCACCATGCGCGACGGGCAGATCGTGGCCGATGAGCGGCGCGCCGCCCGTGAATCCGCGCAATCCCCGGTACTGGTAGGATAAATGAGGGCACACGCGGGCGCAGGAGCAGACGTCCTACCCGCTTGCGCATACAGCCCCTGTGACTTTCGAGAGGAGGAACAGCTGCGGCCACGGAAGGGATAGAGCAGGTAGGGACAAGCTTGGGGAGGAAGGCGATGCGGCGCGGTTGGATCGTTGTCAGCGCGGTGGTTCTAGCCCTGGTGATGGCCTTGGGCCTGGGTCTTGGCGCACGCCACGCCGCCGCGCAGCCGGCGCCACCGACGGCGAAAGCCGGCGGCCCGTACACCGGTACCGTCGGCGTGCCCATCCAGTTTGCCGGCGGCGACAGCACCGGCTTTAATCTCTCCTTCACCTGGGACTTCGGCGACGGCACCACGGCCACCGGCGTGGTCGTTACCCACACCTACACCGCACCCGGCACCTACACGGTCGTGCTCACCGTGGTCGATCGCTTCGGACAGCAGGCCAGCGACCGCACCACCGCCACGATTAGCCCGGCCGCTCCGCAGCAAGCGTGTGTGCTGACCGCGGTCGGCGTGGTCTGTACACCGACGGTGTCGTCGCTGGTACCGGGTACCGTGTGCGTGCAAACGATCACCGGCATTGTATGCAGCGCAACCCCCTTCTTGAACCCGCTGCTGGGCGGGACGCCGTGCGTGCTGACAACCTCTGGCGTGGTGTGCGGCACCGCGACGATCGGTACGCCCGCTGTCGGTACCGCGCTCTGCACTCAAACGCCGTTCGGCGTAGCCTGCGCACCGGGAGTGATCGGCATGCCGCTTCCCATTGGAGCCGGCCTCCCCTGCGTGCTGACGCCGTTCGGCGTGCTCTGCAGCGTGAGCCCCTGAGCCCGCCCGAGGGCGGGAACTGCGCCCGTCGGGGGACGTTCCACCCACGGCGCATCGGAGGCGGCGATGGAACGGGAACGGGTCTGGGCGCTGGCCGAGGGGCAGCGAGAGTTCGTGCTGGCGGCGCGCCGGCACCTGCACCGGCACCCGGAGCTGAGCTTTCAGGAGCACGAGACGGCAGCGTATGTGGCCGCCCACCTGCGCGAGATGGGCTACACGCCGCGCACCGGCATCGGCCGCGCCGGCACCGGCCTCATCGCCACGCTTGAGGGCGGCCGCCCCGGCCCCACGCTGGCGCTGCGCGCCGACATGGACGCCCTCCCCGTCCAGGAGTTGACCGACCTGCCCTTCCGCTCCGTCCGTGACGGCGTGATGCACGCCTGCGGCCACGACGCCCACACCGCCGTGCTCCTGGGCGCAGCGCGGGCGCTGATGACGGTGCGAGACGAGGTGCCGGGGCGGGTGGTGTTCCTCTTCCAGCACGCGGAGGAGTCACCACCCGGCGGCGCGCTGGAGCTGATCGCGGCCGGCGCGCTGGATGGCGTGGACGCGGTGTTTGGCCTGCATCAGGGCGCGGATCTGAACGCCGGCCAGATGGGCTTCACCGCCGGGCCGCGGCAGGCGTCCGCCGACACGTTCACACTCACGGTGCACGGGCGCGGCGGGCACGGCGCCTTCCCCCATCGCACGGTGGACGCCGTGCAGGTGGCGGCGCTGGTGGTCACCGCCCTGCACGAGATCGTGAGCCGACGCGTGCCGCCCTTGCAGCCGGCCGTGCTCAGCCTCGGCTCGATCCACGGCGGCACCGCCCCCAACGTGATCGCACCCCAGGTAACCCTTACCGGCACGGTGCGCGCCCTGGACGCCGGCGTGCGCGACCTCATACCGGCCGAGATCGAACGCGTGGCCCACGGCGTGGCGGCCGCCTGGGGCGCGGAGGTGACGCTGGACTACCAGCGCGGCTACCCGGTGCTGGTCAACGATCCGGCCATGACCGAGGTGGCGCGCCGGGCGGCGGCGCTGGCGCTGGGGCCGGAAAACGTCGTGATGGGCCTGCCGCCGATCATGGCCGGTGAGGACTTCGCCTACTACCTGGAGCGGGTTCCGGGGTGCTTCGCCACACTCGGCGCGGGCACACCCGGCAACAGCGCCCGGGGCCCTTCGCACTCGGGCGCGTTCATGCTGGATGAAGGCGCGCTGCCGTGCGGCGTGGCCTATTACATCGCGCTGGTCACCAACTTCGCGCGGCTGTGCGAGGCGTAAGGCGCGAGCCACCAGCACGGCAGGGCCGGAGGTGCGGTGATGTGCGGACGGCTGGTGCGTGACCAGCGCTTCGACCCGGCGCAACTAGGCTTCGCCGAGTTCAGCGAGACAGCCATCGCCCCCCGCTACAACATAGCCCCCACCCAGCTCGACCTCATGGGGCGGGTCGACGAGGACGGGCGTCGCCGCCTGGTGCCTTCGTTCTGGGGCCTGATCCCATCCTGGGCCAGAGAGCGGGCCATCGGTGGGCGGCTGTTCAACGCCCGCGCCGAAACGCTCACCGAGCGGCCAGCCTTCCGGGCGCTCATCGCCCGCCACCGCTGTATCGTCCCGGCGTCCGGCTTCTACGAGTGGCGCGCGGACCCGGCAGGCCGGCGTGGCAAGCAGCCGCTGTACATCCACCGCGCCGACGGCAAGCCCCTGGCGCTGGCTGGCCTGTGGACCGTCTGGCACGACCCGGCGCGGGGCGGGGAGCCGGTCACGTCGCACACGATCATCACCTGCCCGCCCAACCGCTTCATGGCATCGATCCATAACCGGATGCCGGTGGTGCTCGACGAAGCGGCGCTGGCGGCCTGGCTCGACCCCGGCCTGACCACCCCGGCGGACGTGCTGCCGCTCCTGACCCCCTGCCCGGACGACCTCCTCACCGCCTATCCGGTGGCGCCGCTGGTCAACAACGTGCGCCACGACGGGCCGGAGCTGATTGCGCCCTTGCCAGACCGCGGCGCCTGACGCGCCCGGCCCTCACCCCGGCCTGCGGAACCGGCCGTCACGGCGCCAGGCGCACCAGCCGGCCGCCGGCCGCCTTGAGCAGCCGGTCGCGCACGGCGCGGCCGATGCCCGTCTCCGGCATGGTGCGGGCGATGATCACGCGCACACCCGCCCCCTCCAGTGTCCGCAGCCCGGCATACAGCCCGCGCGCCACGCTCTCCGGGTCGTCCTCACGCCCGGTCACCGCGACCTCCGCGCCCAGCCGGCGCAGGTCGCCCTCCGCCAGGTCCTCCTCGGTGGCGAGGATGCCGGTGGGCACACCGGCGGCGAGCAGTTCCTCCGCCTTGGCGCGCATGGCCACCAACGCGGCCGGGCGCGGCCCCTCGAACAGCAGCACCTCGGCCTCCGGCGCGTAGTGCCGCTCGAACAGCCCAGGCGCGGGCCGGGCGCCGGCCGCGGGCCCTTGCTCGCGCACCCGCACCTCACCGAGCACCGCACGCAGTTGCTCCACCGTCACGGCGCCCGGCCGCAGCACCGTCGGCACGTCGCCCGTGAGGTCGAGCACCGTGGACTCAACGCCGACGGGCGTGGGGCCACCGTCCAGGATAAGGTCGATCTCCCCCGCCAGGTCATCCCACACATGCCGGGCCGTGGTAGGGCTGGTATGCATGAAGCGGTTGGCGCTGGGCGCGGCGATCGGCACCCCGGCCTCGCGGATGAGGGCCAGGGCCACCGGGTGCGCGGGAACGCGCACCGCCACCGTCGGCCGGCCGGCGGTGACAATGGGCGGGATCGCCTCCGCGCGCGGCAGGATCAGCGACAGCGGCCCCGGCCAGAAGCGGGCGAGTCGCTCCACCGCAGGGGGGATGACGGCTGCGACCCGCGGCAGCTCCTCGACCGCCGCGATGTGCACGATGCAAGGGTCCTCCGGCGGCCGGCGCTTGGCGCGGTAGATACGGGCCACGGCCGCGGCGTCCAAGGCGTTGGCGCCCAGGCCGTAGACGGTCTCCGTGGGGAAGGCCACCAGGCCGCCGGCGCGGATCACCTGGGCGGCGCGCACGATCGCCGCCCGATCGCGCTCTGGCGAGGTGCAGCGCAGGATTTCGGTCTTCATCACATGGCTCGATCCGGGGGCACCCTCACTGGGGGTGATCGGCCTCGAACAGGGGCAGCGCCAGCGGCGCGTCCGGGCGGGGGCCGCGGGCGCCGCCGGGCACCTGCCGCTCGGCGTGGTAGGAGCTGCGCACCAGCGGGCCGGACTCCACATGCCGGAAGCCGAGCGCCAGCGCCTCCTCCCGGATAGCGGCGAACTCCTCCGGCGGCACATACCGGTCCACCGGCGGGTGGCGAGGCGAGTTCACCGGCCGCAAGTACTGGCCCACGGTCAGCACGTCCACATCCACCATGCGCAGGTCACGCATGACCTCGGTCAGCTCGGCGCGGGTCTCGCCCAGGCCCAGCATCACCCCGCTCTTGGTGATGGTGCCGGGGTCGAGCAGCTTGGCCCGCTCCAGCAGCTCCAGGGAGCGCTCGTAGCGCGCCTTGTGGCGCACTTTCGGGTAGAGGCGCGGCACCGTCTCGATGTTGTGGTTGAGGATGTCCGGTCGAGCCGCCATCACCGTGGCCAGCGCGTCCCAGTTGCCCATGAAATCCGGGACCAGCACCTCCACGCTGGTGCCGGGGGAGAGACGCCGGATCCAGCGGATCGTGTCCGCGAACACCCGCGCGCCGCCGTCCGGCACGTCGTCGCGGTTCACACTGGTGACCACGACGTGGCGCAGGCCCATCTGCACCACGGCCTCGGCCACCCGCCGGGGCTCCTCGAAGTCCAATGCCCGCGGCCGGCCGCTGGTGACGGCGCAAAAGGAGCAGGCGCGGGTGCAGATATCGCCCAGGATCATGAAGGTGGCGGTGCCGGCCTCCCAGCATTCGCCGATGTTGGGGCAGCGCGCCTCCTCGCAGACGGTGTGCAGGCGCTGGGAGCGCATCAAGCCCTTCAGGCGGAGGTAGTTCGGCCCACCGGGAAAGCGGACCCGCAACCACTCCGGCTTGCGCGGGCGCTGCTCGATCACCATGACGGTCTCCCCGGCCCGATATGGCCACCCCCATGATACCCCACGGTACCCCGTCGTGGCCGTGCGGCCGCCCCGCCCGTGGGGCTGGGCCTTCCCGGTGCGCCGGGGCGATGGCGCGCGGCCGGCCAGGACGCCGTTCTCGCTATACTGGCAGCAGAGCGGCCCGCGTTGCCTCCCGTGCCACCTGCGGCCGCCCGAGCTCGCCGTTGAGGCCCCGCCCGTGACCCGCGTCGCCGTCGTCGCCCTGTCTGAGGACCGTGCGCAACAGCTAGCCGAGCCGTTGCGCCGGCAGGGGCTCGTTCCCGAGCTGATCCCCGCCGCCGACGTTCTGCCGGCCGTCAAGGAAACCCACCCAGACGCGGCCCTGGTGGAGTTTTCCGCCGCCACCCGCGCCGTGCTGGACGGCCTGCTGGCAGATAAGCAGCTCGCCGAGCAGGTGGCGATCGTCGCCCTCCTCGCCCCGGACGACCTCACCGCCTATGAGGCCGGTCCCCCGGCAGACGACTTTGTCATCTGGCCGGCCCTGCCGGAAGAGCTGGCGACGCGCATCCGCATCGCCGTGCGCAAGCGCCGCCGCGACGAGCCGGAGCATATCCTCCGCTTTGGCGATCTCGTGATCGACCTGGCCAACTACCGGGTCACGGTGGCCGGACAGCACGTGGCGCTCACGTACAAAGAGTACGAGCTCCTGCGCTTTCTGGCCCTCAACCGGGGCAAGGTGTTCACGCGCGAGGCGCTGCTCAACCGCGTCTGGGGCTACGACTACTACGGCGGCGCCCGCACCGTGGACGTGCACATCCGCCGCCTGCGTGCCAAGATCGAGGACGGTCATCGCACCTTCATCGAGACGATCCGCAACGTGGGCTACCGCTTCCGCGACCAGGTATAACCCCGCCGCCGGGCGGGCGCGGGACGCCACGTATCGCTGGTATCGGTGTTACCATCGCGGTATGAGGCGGCTCGATGTCGGGTTCAATCTCGAGCGTTGGCGTCTGGGCGAACGGGTGCCGCGGTACGCCGCCACCACGGCGGCCGTCGCCGCGCTCACCGCGTTCCTCGTACCGCTGCGCGAGCACCTCAGCGCCCTCAATATCGGTTTCCTGTACCTCCTCCTGGTGGTGTTGATCGCCGCCCGCTGGGGGTGGGGGCCAGCGCGCTTCGCCTCTGTGGCCGCCAACCTGTCCTTCAACTACTTCTTCCAGGAACCGCTCTACCAGCTCAACGTGCGCGACTTCGGCAACATGCTGGAGCTGCTGGTCTTCTTGAGCGTGGCCGCCCTGACCAGCGCCCTGCTCGCCCGCGCCCGCGCCGGTGAGGCGGCCGCGCGCCGCCGCGAGCGGGAGGCGCGGGTGCTGTACGAGCTCTCCCGCCTGATCATCACCGAGACGGACCGCACCGCCGCCCTCTCCGCCATCTGTCGTCGCGTGCGCGACACCTTCGGCGCCGAATCGTGCGATGTGCTGCTGCGCGACGGGGAGAGCCTCACGCCGACGGCGTGGAGCGGCGCCGCGCAGCAGCCGCTTGGCACGGCGGACGAGCGCCAGGCGGCGAACCGCGCCCTGCACGAGGCACGACCGGTCTCGCTCGGCCCCCAACGCGGCCGCGGCGCACCACGCATCGTCGGCCTGCGCGGCCGACGAGCGCCCGTCGTCTACCTGCCCATGCGGGTGGGCGATGAGGTGATCGGGGTGCTACGCGTCGCCGGCCGCGTCGAGGCCCGCTCCATCACGGACGATGAGATGCGCCTGCTGCAAGCCTTCGCCGATCAGGCGGCGCTGGCGGCGGACCGCGCCCGCCTGCTGCACGAGGCCGCCCAGGCCGAGGCGCTGCACGAGGCCAGCCGGCTCAAGTCCGCGCTGCTGGCCGCCGTCTCCCACGATCTGCGCACGCCGCTGGCCGCCATCAAGGCCTCCGTCTCCAGCCTGCTCCAGCCCGACATGCACTGGGACCCCGACACCCAGCGCGAGCTTCTGGCGGCCGTGAACGAGGAGACCGACCGCCTCACCCGCTTGGTGAGCGATCTGCTTGACCTTTCCCGCATCGAGGGCGGTGCCTTGCGGCCGGACCTGGACTGGTACGATGTAACCGAGCTGGTGGAGACCGTGGTCGCCCGTATGGAACCGATAGCGCGCGCGCACCGGCTGGAGATCGACGTCGCGCCGGACACCGGCGCCGCCCGCCTCGATTACGTCCAGATCGGGCAGGTGATCGCCAACCTGATCGAGAACGCCGCCAAGTACGCCCCGGCCGGCACGGCCATCCGCGTGGGCGCCCGCCGTCTGGACGGCGCCATCGAGGTGAGCGTCTCCGACCAAGGGCCAGGCATCCCCCTATCGGAGCGCGAGCGGGTGTTCGACAAGTTTTATCGGGCGCCGCACGCCGGCCGCGCCGCCGGCACGGGCCTGGGCCTGGCTATCTGCAAAGGGCTGGTGGAGGCGCACGGTGGGCGCATCTGGGTGGAGGATGCGCCCACCGGCGGCGCCCGGTTCGTCTTCACCCTGCCGGTGCCGGCACCGGTCCCCCTCGCCGGGCAGGAGCCCGTGGCCGCACGATGAAAGGGGCGCGTGTTCTCGTGGTGGAAGACGAGCCGCAGATGCTGCGGTCACTGCGGCTTATCCTGGCCGGGCACGGCTACGACGTGGTCACCGCTCCTACCGGCCAGGCGGCGCTGGCCGAGGCCGCGCGCCGCCTGCCGGACCTCGTGCTGCTGGACCTGATGCTGCCGGACCTGGACGGGCGTGAGGTCTGCCGCCGGTTGCGCGAACGCTCCTCGGTGCCGATCATCGTGCTCTCCGCCCGCGGCGAGGAGCAGACCAAGGTTGAGGCGCTGGACCTCGGCGCGGACGACTACCTCACCAAGCCCTTCGGCACGGACGAGCTGTTGGCCCGCATGCGGGTGGCACTGCGCCACGCTGCCCATGCGCGCGGCGCACCCATCTTTCGGGTGGACGATCTTCAAGTCGACTTTGACCGACGGCGCGTGACGGCGCACGGCTATGAGGTGGCGCTCACCCCGAAGGAGTACGACGTGCTCAAGTACCTGGTAACCAACGCGGGGCGCGTGCTCACCCACAGCATGATCCTGCGCACCGTCTGGGGGCCGGAGTACGCGCACGAGACGCAGTACCTGCGCAATGTCGTCCTCTCCCTGCGCCGCAAGCTGGAGCCCGATCCCTCCCACCCCCGCTACATCGTCACCGAGCCGGGGATCGGCTACCGCTTCCGCCTCCCGGACGAGCAAGGGTGACCGCCCTGCTCGCCTCCGTTTTTCTTATGCGCGGCTTACGCCGACGCGCTCCCTTTATGACGCGGCCGTGATCCACCGCGCGCTACAGTGGGAAATGCCCGGGTCGGCCGGCTGCCGGTGGGCGGCGGGGCAGAACCGAACCGGTCGGCCCGGCACGGCTCACGGGCGGTCACGCTGGGCGCAGTGCAGGGGTATCCCCCTCCCCCTCTCTCCTCCGCGTCCCCAAGGATGCGCTGCGCTCAGCATGACTGCCCGTGAACCCCAGGCGGCGTCACCACGGAGGCCTGGCCGTGGACATCGGCCCGATGGAGCTCTTGCTGGTGTTGGGGATCGTGGTGGTGCTGTTCGGCGCCGGCCGGGTAGCCGATCTGGGCGCCGCCCTCGGCCACAGCGTGCGCGAGTTCCGGCAGGCGCTGCGCGAGGACGAGGGCAACGGGCACGAGCGCCCCATGCCGACCGGTGGGGAGCCTCCGGCCAGCGCCGCCCTGCCCACCCCGCCGCTGCGCGACTTTGTGCCGCGTGAATCCCCCGCCCGCATGCCCGACATCACCACCCCGGGTGCGGCCTAAGGCGCGCCCTCGCGCCTAATACACCGTGAGCAGGCTGGTCTCCCGCGCGATCGCAGCAGCGAGCAGGCGCTCGATCTCGTCCCGCGCGAACCCCGCTTCGGCCAGCACCTCGCGCGTGTGCTCGCCCAGGAGGGGCGCGGGCCGCACGCAGGCCGGGCCAACCCCGTTGACGCGCACCAGCCCCGCCGCCTGGCGCACGGTTCCCAGCACCGGGTGGGTAAAGGTCACCACGTAGCCGTTCTCCACAAGTTGCGGCTCATCGAGACCCTCGCACACACCCGTGGCCGGCGCGCACGGCACCCGCCGCCGGTGAAGGGCACGCACCGCCCGCGCCAGCGGCATCGCCGCCAAGCGCATCGCCAGGGCCTCCGCCAGGGCACGCTGGTTACCGGCTCGCGCCTCCGGCGTGGCGAAGCGGGGGTCCTCCCGCCATTCCAGTCGGCCGAGCGCAGCGCAGAGCGCGCGCCAATCGCGCTCACCCCGGCAGGCGAGCATCAGCCAGCCGTCGCGGCAGCGGTACAACCGGCGCAGGGCGTGCGGCCCCAGGTGCTCACGGTCGTTGGCGGCGCGTGGCGGCCGCCCCTCGTAGGCGGTGAGGCTGTCCGATTGCAGTAAGGCCGCCGCCGCCAGCAACGAGGTCTCCACCCACAGCCCCTCGCCCGTACGCTCGCGGTAATAGAGCGCCAGCAGGATGCCGAGCGCGTTGAGCATCGCCGCCGTGTTGTCCGTCACCGGCGGCACCAAGAACACCGGTGGCATCTCCAGCCCGCCCTGGGCGCGCTCGATGCCGCTGCGCGCCTGCAGGATGGGGTCGAAGCCCGGCTTGTGCCGGTACGGCCCGGTGGAGCCGTAGGCGCTCACGTAGCAGTAGACGATGCGCGGGTTCACCGCCTGCACCGCGTTATAGCCGACACCAAGCCGATCGGCCACCCCGGGACGCATGTTCTCCAGCACGACGTCCGCCTGCGCGGCCAAACGCAGGTACGCGGCGCGCCCCTCCGCCGTGCGTAGGTCCAGGCACACGCCGCGCTTGCCCCGGTTCCAGGACAAGAAGCCGCCGCCGGGACCGCGCAGCCCGTCCCCCTCCGGCCCCTCGACCTTGATCACGTCGGCGCCCAGATCGGCCAGGAACGCGCCGCCGTAGGCGCCGGCGATGTAGCCGGAGGCGTCGAGCACGCGCACGCCGGCCAGGGGCGCGGCGCTCACCGCCCCCACCTCGGCCTTCGGCCACCCCTCTCCCGCACGCGGGAGAGGGGCCGGGGGTGAGGGTGAAGACCAGGCCGGCAGCTCGCCGCGCCGCTCGAAGCGGATGACGCGGCCCACGCGCTCCATGCGGCCCACCTCCGGGTGCTCCACCGTCACCACCAGGCCCTGGTGACGAAGCTGCGGGTCGTGCAGGAACTCGTCCACGGTGAGCGCGGGGCCGTACGGCACGTCGTGCTCGTCCAGGATGCGGTCCCACTCCGCAAAGGGCCGCCGATCGAACTCGGCCGCCAGGATGTGCATGAGCGCGCGCCGGTCATCCTCGGTTGCCATACGCGGCGCGTTCTGAAAGCGCGGGTCGGAGATCAGCTCCGGGCGGCCGACGGCCAGGGCCACGCGCGGCCAGAAGCGCGCGGTGAGACCGCCCAGGTGCAGCCAGCGCCCGTCCTGGGTCTGGTAGAGGCGGTAGAGGGGGAGCTGCCCCAGCGGGTGGCGGGTCAGCGGCGGCGCCGGCTCGCCGCGCTCCGCCACCGCGAACGTCGCCGAGCTCATGGCCAGGGCGCCGGCCAGCAGGGAGGTCTCAACCCGTGCCCCCACACCGGTGCGCTGGCGCGTCACCAGGGCCGCGCCGATCCCGTGCAGCGCCAGCAGTGCCGCGGCATAGGAGCAGAGCGGCAGCACGAAGTAGGACGGCCCCTCGCGGAAGGAGGGCTGCCGGCGCATGGTACCGGAGAGGGCGGCCACCAGCGCCTCGTCCGGCGGCAGGTCGCGCCAGGGGCCACGCGGCCCACAGGCCGTGATCGAGACGTGGATAAGGCGGGGGTTCACCTCCTGCAGCGTCGCCCCGGCCAAGCCCAGCCGCGCCAACGCCCCAACGGCCAGGTCCTCCACCAGCACGTCCGCCTCGCGCGCCAGTTGCGCCACCCGGCGACGGCCGCGCGCGGTGTGCAGGTCGGCCACCATCCGGTGTTTACCGAAACCCCACACGCGGAAGCCCAGCTCAGCGGCCAGCGGGTGGCCGCCCGGCGGCTCCACCAGCGTCACCTCGGCGCCGAAGTCGCGCAGGAGCATGGTGGCGACGGCACCGGCCACCGTGGTCGTGAGGTCGAGGACGCGCAGCCCCGCCAAAGGAGCCACGTCTCGATGCTCCGCGGCGTTGGCAGGTGGTTGCCCGGTGTGCACGGAGCCGCTCATGCGCACCGCCTCGCGGGTCAGGCCTGCTCGCGGTCACCGCTGGACGTCCCGTAGCGCGGGCGCCGTTTCTCATCGAAAGCGAGGGCGCCCTCGCGCGTGTCCTCCGACTGGTGCAGGAGGCGCTCCCGTTCGGCGGCGGCGCGGATCGCCTCGTGGAAGCCCAGCTCCATGGCGCTGCGCAGGTTGGCCTTCATGGAGCGCACGGAGAGCTGAGAGTGTCCGGCGATCTTCTCCGCCAGCTCCATGGCACGCGGCATGAGGTCGTCCGGCGGCAGCACCTCGTTGACGATGCCCAGCCGCAGCGCGGTGGCCGCATCGATGCGAGCGGCGGTGAGGGCGGCGTAGAGCGCGGTGCTGAAACTGGTGCGACGGGCCAGCTCGATGGCGATGGGCGCGCCGCCGCGGCCGCGGGCCACAAAGGGCAACACGAACTGTGCGGTCTCGGAGCACAGGATAATGTCGCACGCCAGGGCGTAGCCCACCCCGCCGCCGGCGCAGGCCCCGTTCACCGCGGCGATGGCCGGCTTGGTGATCTCGTTGGCGGGGAACATCGGCCGGATACGCATCGGCTGGCCGGTGCGCGCCGCCTCCGCCGCCTCCTTCATGTCCGCCCCAGCGCAGAAGGCGCGCCCGGCCCCGGTCAGGACGGCCACATAGGCGTCCTCCTCTGCCATGAAGCGCTCCCAGGCGGCGTACAGCTCCTGCGAGAGCTGCTCGTTGATCGCGTTCAGCGCCTCCGGCCGGTTCAACGTAATGATGGCGATGTTCTCGAAGCGTTCATAGAGCACCGCGGGCATGGCCTGCTCCCTTCCCCGCTGGTTCTGCGGTTATTCGATCTCACCTGGAAAAAGGATGCTGCGCTGGTAATCGGCGAGGGCGGCGCGCAGGGCGGCCAGGCTCACCTCGTCCATGCGTATGTACGTCGGCCGCCGTCCCACCTCTTCCGGGGCGTGGGCGTCCGAGCTCTGGATACAGGCACGCGGCGTGCGATAGCGCGGGTCCGCGCCGGTGGTGTAGCGCTGCTTGAAGCGCGGGTCGGTCACCTCCAGCGCGGCCAGGTGCGGCGAGTTGTAGATACGCAGCTTGTCGGACGGCTTTTCGTCGGAGAAAAGAAAGCCGCGCGGCTCCCGGTCCACGTGCGCGCCGATGGCGAGGCCGCCGCGCGCGGCGATCTCCGCGAAGACCTCATCCATCCACCGCTCCGTGCGGCGGAAGCCGTCGCCCCACACCTCCGGTGGCAGGTCGATGGCCTGCATCAGGTCGCGGATCACGTCCACCGGCGTGTCCACATCGAACAGGGCCAGGCAGTGGCCGCCGCGGGTGGAGATCTCCACGCCGGGAATGATGGTGATGCCGCTGCCGCGGGCCAGCTCGCGCATGGCGTCGATGCGCTCACCGCCGTTGTGGTCGGTGATGGCGATGGCGTCCAGCCCGGCGGCCTCGGCCGCGGCCAGGATCTCGGTGAGCCGAGTGCGGCGGCCCAGTTCCGGCCGGATGTAATCGATGTAGCAGGCGGACAGGGGCGTGTGAATGTGCAGGTCCAGCTTGAGAAAGCCGGGCGGTGTGGAAGGGTCACGCGCAGCCATGGCAGGGGGCCTCGTCTCCCACCATCGGACACGAAATAGGCCGCATGCGGAGCGGCGGGTTCAGCATACGGGCGGCCCGGATATGGGTCAAACCGTAGAGCCGGCTCGCGGCCAACCTCGCCGACGCGGCTAGCGCACGATGCCGCGGGCGCGCAGGTCGGCGATGCGGGCGTCGTCGTAGCCGAGGGAGCGCAAGACCTCGTCGGTGTGCTGGCCGAGGGCCGGCGCGGCGCCCTGCGCCCGTAGGGGGGTGCGGCTCATGTGCACGGGCGGGCCGACCATCTTCAGTCGCCCGACCAGGGCGTGCTCCACCTCGGCCACCAGGCCGTTGGCGAGGATGTGCGGGTCATCGAACAGCTCTTCGGCCAGCCGCACCGGCCCGGCCGGCACCCCGGTCGCGTCAAACCGCGCCAGCCACTCGGCGGCCGGACGGCCGCGAATAAGGGCCTCCGCCTCCTGCGCCAACCGCCGGCCGACCTCGCGGAACTCCTCCGTGCCCGGCTGCCAGGCGCCCGGCGCCAGGCGCGGGTCCTCCAGGCCAAGCACTTGGCAGAACTTGACGCGCAGTGCATGGCTGAGGCAGCCCACGGCGATGAAATCGTCCTGTGCCTGGTAGACGCGATAGTACGGGTTGGCCGCGGCCTGGCCGGCCAGGCCCCGCGCCGCCTGCACCGTCTCCACGATCTCCCGATACGGCCGCCCGGCAGCGCGCATGACCTGCACGCGGCGCACCAGCTCGGCGCGGGGCGCGGCGTCCTGCTCTTCCACGGAGAAGAAACGAGACGTCTGCACGGTGAGGGCGGCGGCGAGCAGGGAGGTGTCGATCTGCTGCCCCTCACCGGTGCGCTCGCGGTGGTAGAGGGCGGCGCAGATCGCCCAGGCGAGGATCAGGGCAGCGGAGAAATCGGCGATGGCCGTGCCGCCGACCACCGCCGGCAGCCCCGCCTCGGTCACTCCGCCCGCCCCGGCCATAAGGCCGCTCATGGCCTGCAGGATGATGTCGTACCCGGGGCGGTGGGCGTGCGGCCCGTGCCGGCCGAAGGCGGTGTTGGCCGCGTAAATGATACGCGGGTTGATGGCCGAGAGGGTGGCGTAGTCGATGCCCAGGCGCGGCGGTACGTCCGGTCGGTAGTTGACCACCGCCACGTCGGCGGTGCGGGCCAGCGCGTGCACGATGGCCCGGCCCTCCGCTGTCTTCAAGTCCACGGCCAGCCCACGCTTGCCGCGGTTGAGCGACATGAAGCCCTTGCTCTCACCCGGCAGCACGGGGGCCTGCCAGCGCCAGGACTCACCGGTCGGCGGCTCGACCTTGATCACGTCCGCACCCATATCGGAGAGCAGCATCGTGGCCATGGGGGCGGCGATGATCTCCGAGAAGTCCAGCACCCGCACCCCGGCCAGTGGCCCGGGGTGGGTCGCGGCGGCGTTGGATGGGGCGAAGCCGGCGTGCGCCATGGGCGGCCTCCGTCATGCCAGTAGTGCCGAGTATACCGGAGGCGAGTTGCATCACGCGTGCACCAGCGCCGGCGTGGGACAGGGATGGCTCAGGGGCCGCCGAATACCTGGACCACCAGCGCCGCCAGGGAACCGTCGACCAGCACCTCGCCCTCGACGGCAACGCGAACGCCGGGCGTGAGGTCCGCGAGCGCGATGGGGACAAAGCGCGTCACCCGCACGCCCGAAGTGAGCTCGACGCTGCGCTCGCCGGCGGGGGTGTGGAGCGTCAGCCGGCTGCCGTCCAGGGAGACGACCGTGCCGGACACGGTCAGTGGGCCGCCGGGGTGCGGCTCAGCCGCCGGGGCTGGCGTGGGCACACTCGCCGGTTGCAGACGCACGCGCGTGGCGAGGAGACGGCCGTCGGACTGAGAGGTGAGGGTAACCACCACCGGCTCGCCCGGGCGCAGGTCGCTTACGGTGCTGTCGGTGACGCGGCCCACCGGCGCGCCGCTGCGCACCAGCACGCGCGCCGGCTCGCGGCCGGACACCTTCACCACCAGCACCTGACCCTCCACCCGATCCACGGTGCCGGAGAGCTGGGTGCGGCCGGCGGGCCGCGTGGCGGTCGGCGCGGGTGCCACCGTGCCGATATCGAGCGCCTCGGCGGGAGAATCGGCCGCGCTCCCGCGCAGGGTGGGATAGAGCAGGTAGACGACAAAGCCCAGCGCGGCAAGCACGATCACGGCCACGGTAGACCAGGCGATCACCAGCGCCGCGCGGGTGTTCAGCCAGCGTTCCATTGAGGCCATTGTATACGGGACGCCCGGCAAGGGGTGCGGCGGCTCAGCCACCGTCCGGCAGAACGGCGGCGGTGAGCGGCCGATGCGCGTCCACCAGCGCCGTCGTGTCCAGGCGTCGGCGCTCCTGAATCCATGTCGGCGCCGCGGTGCGCTCCTCCTCCGGTCGGTTGAGCACGAAGGCCGCCATCAGTCGGCCGGCACGCAGCCACCACATGCTGAAACTGCTGGACTCCACCTGACCGCGCGCGACCACGGCATCGGCGCCGCTCTGGTCGCCCCAGAACTCGTAGGACAGGTCAAACACGTCAGAGAAGAAGTACGGCACATGCACGAAGGGCCGGCGCTCGCCCAAGAGTTGGCGGGCGGCGTGGCGTCCCTGCTCCACGGCGTTGTCCCAGTGCTCTACCCGTCGGTAAGTGTCGAACAGCACGTCGCGGTAGCGGGCCACATCGCCGGCAGCGTAGACACCGGGTGGGCCGGCCTCCAGGTATTCGTTCACCATCACGCCGTCCTCCAGCCGCAGGCCGGCGTCGCGCAGAGCATCCGTCGCCGGCTCCACGCCGATGCCGGCCACCACCAGGTCGGCCGGAAAGCGCTCGCCCCGGTCCGTGACCAAGGCCGCCACACGCTGCTCGCCGTCCCGCTGCCCGCCCTCGAAGGCCACCACCGAGGCGCCCGGTACGAGGTGCACACCGCGCTGCTCGTAGTAGCGCTGAAAGAACCGCGACATCTCCGGGGTAAAGAGCCGTTGCCAGACGCGCTCGCCCGGGAAGACCATGGTAGTCTCGATCCCCTTACGGGCCAGCACCGAGCTCACCTCCATGGCGATGAAACCGGCGCCGATCACCACCGCCCGCCGGGCCTCGCCCATGGCCGCCCGGATACGGCGGGAATCCGCCAACGAACGCAGGTAGAACACGCCCGGCAGCCGCCCGCCGGGCACGTCCAGCACGCGCACCTGCGCCCCCGTGGCCAGCAGCAGACGCTCATAGTCGTACGTGTGCCCATCCGCGCCGTGCAGGCGCCGCCGCTCCGTATCGAGGGACCGCACCGGCGCGGCAAGCCGCACCTCGATGCCGTGCTCTTGGTAGAACGTCGGCGGGTTGATAAAGACCCGCTCCTCCGGCTCCTCACCGGCAAGAAACCCCTTGGAGAGGGGCGGTCGCTCATACGGCGGGTCGCTGTCGGCGGAGAGGAGAAGCAGCTCACCGGACCGCAGGCCGCGTTCAACCAGCTCCTTGGCCGCGTACCCGGCCACCATGCCACCGCCCAGAATGATGAACCGGTAGCTGGGCATCGTCTCCTCCGCGGGGGTCATGTGGCGGGAGCGACCCGTCCCTCTCGAATACGCAGCCGGCACTCTCGCGGATGTGCGACCGGTGAGGGCTGGCCTGAGGTGAGCCCGCCGGACGGACCGACGAGCGCCCGGCGGGCAGGTAGCGGGTTGCGCGTGGCCGGGGGAAAGGCTTTACTCAGTCACACAACCGCATCGCAGCGCGGTGGACGACGGGGGGTCAAGCCATGCCCGACCTTGCTCTGGAGGATGTGCGCGTCCTGGACCTCACCCACCACCTGTGCGGGCCCTACGCGACCAAGCTCCTGGCCGACTTCGGCGCGGACGTGATCAAGATCGAGCGGCCCGGCCGCGGCGACCTCGCCCGCTACCTCAACCCGCACCAGCACGACGAGCGGCACCCCGAGAAAAGCGGCATCTTCTTCTACCTGAACACCAACAAACGCTCCCTCACCCTGGACCTCAGGCAGGCGGCCGGGCGGCAGGTGTTCTTCGACCTGCTGGCCACGGCCGACCTGGTGGTGGAGAACTTCCGGCCGGGCGTGATGGACGAGCTGGGGCTGGGCTACCGCGAGCTGCGGGCGCGCAAACCGAACATTGTCCTGCTCTCCATCAGCAACTTCGGCCAGAGCGGGCCCTACCGCGACTGGGCCGGTTCGGAGCTGGTGCTGTTCGCCATGGGCGGGGAGATGTACTCGATGGGTATCGAGGAGCGCGAGCCGATCAAGATGGCCGGCACCGCCGCCCTGTTCCAGTCCGGCTCGGCCGCCGCCGTGGCGGCGATGGGTGCCGTGTACGGCGCCAAGTGGGGCGGCGAGGGCACCCATCTGGACATCTCCATCTACGAGACGCAGGCCGGCGGTGTGGATCGGCGCCACGCCTCCATCATCGGCTACCAATTCTCGGGTCGCATCAGCGGGCGTGTGGGCGTGGGCGCCGTGCTGGGCTTCCCCAACGGCGTCTTCCCCTGCGCCGACGGCTTCGTCGAGATCAGCGGTGGCGGCAGCCGCTTCCCGGGCACGGTGCGGATGCTGGGGTCGCCGCCGGAGCTCACCGGACCGGAGTGGCTGGAACCGACGGCGGTGCTGCGCGCCGACCTTAAAGAGCGGTTCGACGCCATCTTTTACCCGTGGCTGTTCGCGCACACCAAGCGGGAGATCTGGCAGTTGGCCCAGGAGAATCACGTGCTCTGCGCGCCGCTGTACACCATGGAGGACCTGTTTACGGACCCTGTGCTGCGCGAGCGCGGCTTCTTCATCGAGGTGGAGCACCCCTACATGGGCCGGTTCACGATGCCCGGCCGGCCGTTCCTGATGTTTGAGACGCCCTGGACCCTGCGCCGCCGCGCTCCGCTCCTGGGCGAGCACACGGACGAGGTGCTGCGCGAGATCGGCTACGGCGCGGAGCGGATCGCGGAGCTGCGACGCGCCGGGGTGGTGTGAGCACCGACGTGCCAGGGCGGCACGACGATGGGGGGAGAATGAGGCTTATGAAGCTGCCACTATCCGGTGTCCGGGTTGTCGACCTTACGGTGGTGTGGGCCGGTCCGTTCGGCACCCTGCTGCTGGCGGATCTGGGCGCGGAGGTGATCAAGGTCGAGAACATCCACGTCTGGCAGCCGCTCACCCGCGGCTCCATGGCCCGCCCGCCCAAGGCCATGATGGGCGCCGGTCCCTCCTGGACCACCGGCTACCCCAACGACGAGCCCGGCGAACGCCCCTGGAACTGTTGCCCCACGTTCGTCAACCTGTACCGCAACAAGCGCTCGGTGACGATGGACATCCGTGTGCCGGAGGGGCGCAAGCCGTTCGAGGACCTGATCCGCACCGCGGATATCGTGTACGAAAACAACGTCAGCGAGACCATGGAGAAGCTGGGCATCACCTACGAGTATCTGCGCTCGCTGCGGCCCGACATTATCTATATCCGGGTGCCGGCCTTCGGCAACAGCGGCGCCTACCGCAACTACCGCGCCCTGGGCGTGCACCTGGAGGGGGTGTCCGGCCACACCCTCCTGCGCAAGTACCCCGACCTCGACGTCTCAGCCAACACCCAGATCTTCGCTGGCGACTACTTCGCCGGCACGCACGGCGCCTTCGCCGCCATCGCCGCCCTGCACTACCGCAACCGCACCGGCAAGGGGCAGTTGATCGAGATCCCGCAGGTCGAGGTGGCCACCGGGATGCTGGCCCAGTTCCTGATGGACTACGCCCTCAACGGCCGCAACGGCGAGGCGCTCGGCAACCGCGACTACCACGGCGCCGCCCCCAGCGGCGTCTACCCGGCCAAGAGCGGCTCACCGCCGCTCAACCCGGACCCGAGCTGGGCGCCCGTCCCCCGCGCCGCCCTGCACGAACCGCAGGCCACCGACCGCTGGATCGCCATCACCGTCTGCACCGACGACGACTGGCGGGCGCTGGGCGAGGTGCTGGGCAACCCGCCCTGGGCCGCCGACCCGCGCTTCGCCACCGTGGAGGGCCGCCGCGCCCATCACGACGAGATCGACCGCCTGCTGGCGGAGGCCACCCGCGCGTGGGACGTGTGGGAGCTGACCCGGGCGCTCCAGGCGCACGGCGTGGCCGCCGGCCCGGTGATGAACGGCCGCGACGCCTTCGAGGACCCGCACCTGCGCACCCGCGGCCTCTTCCGGCGCATGACGCACGTGGACTGCGGCGACCGGGACTGGGTCGGCCCCTTCATCCGCACCGAGGAGGGCTTCCTGCCCATGCACCGACCGCCCGTGACCCTGGGCGAGGACAACGAGTACGTCTACAAAACCCTGCTCGGCTACTCCGATGAGGCGTACCGCTGGCTCCTCGCCAACAACTACATCGGCGACCGCTTTGACGACAGTATCCCCTAGCCGCATGATGGATCTGTCTACCGTTCGGTAGACGGTGGAGCAGAACCAAGACGCGGCGGGGCGTCCCGGCAGTGCCGGGGCCCGTCCCATGGCCGAGAGCGAGGAGCGACTCATGAATTTCGCCGACACGCCCGAAGAGGCGGCCTTCCGACAGGAAGTGCGCGAGTTTTTGCGCAAGGAGTTTCCGTCCGAGCTGAAAGACCTCGACGGGGAGAGCGGGCTCTTCGGCCGCGGCCCCCTCATGCAGGAGTGGCGGCGGCGCGTGGCCGCCCGCGGCTGGCTGGCGCCGCACTGGCCCAAGGAGTACGGCGGCGCCGGCATGAGCGTCAAACACCAGTTCATCCTCAACGAGGAGTTCGCCGAGGCGGAAGCGCCCAACCCCGGCGGCTTCGGCGTGATGATGATCGGCCCCACGCTGATCGTGCACGGCAGCGAGGAGCAGAAGCGCCGCTTCCTGCCCGCCATCCTCAAGGGTGAGATCATCTGGTGCCAGGGCTACTCCGAGCCGGGGGCCGGCTCCGACCTGGCCTCGTTGCAAACGCGCGCCGTGCGCGACGGCGACGACTACATCATCAACGGTCAGAAGATCTGGACCTCGGGGGCGCAGTACGCTGACTGGATGTACCTGCTGGCCCGCACCGACCCGGATGCACCCAAGCATCGCGGTATCTCCATGTTCCTGGTGGACATGAAATCGCCCGGCATCAGCGTGCGTCCGCTTACCACCATGGCCGGCGCCCAGACCTTCAACGAGGTGTTCTTCGAGAACGTGCGCGTGCCTGCTAGCAACCGCGTGGGCGAGGAGAACCGCGGCTGGTACGTGGGCGCCACCCTGCTCGACTTCGAGCGCTCCGGCATCGGCAACGCCGTGGGGGTGCGCAAGCAGCTCGAGCGCATGCTGAGCTACGTCCGCTCCGAGCCGCACAAGCTCACCTTCAGCCAACGGCCGACGCTGCGTCTGGAGTTCGCCGACCGCTGGATCGAGGCGCACGTGGCCAAGTGGCTCTCCTACCGCGTGATCTCGTTGCAGGCTGCCGGCCAGATCCCGAACTACGAGGCGAGCATGACCAAGCTGTACATGTCCGAGCTGCAGCAGCGCATCGCAACGCTCGGCATGCACATGATCGGCCTGCGCGGCATGATCTATGACCCGAAGCACCGGCACGCGGCCATGGGTGGGCGGGTGCCCTTCGGCTATCTGAACGCGGTGTCGGCCACCATCGCCGGCGGCACCAGCGAGATCCAGCGCAACATCATCGCCACCCGCGGGCTGGGCTTGCCCCGTGCCTGATGGCCGCGGCACCATCGGGTCCAGACAGACCTCACGCCCAGAGAGAGCAAGGATGAAAGTCGTCGCCAACGTCAACGGTCCGCTGAAGGAGATCCCCCGCCTGGCGCGGGAGGCGGAGGAGCTGGGCTACGACGCCGTGGTGGTGAGCGAGACCCAGCACGACTCAATGCTGGCCATGGCCCTGGCCGCCGAGCACACGCAGCGCGTGGAGGTCTGCTCGGCGGTGACCATCGCCTTCCCGCGCAGCCCGATGGTGCTGGCCATGGAATGCTGGGACCTGCAGGCCATGTCCGGCGGCCGCATCAACATCGGCCTGGGCTCGCAGGTGAAGGGGCACATCCAGCGCCGCTTCTCCGTGCCCTGGACACCGCCCGCCCCACGGATGCGCGACTACATCCGCGCCATGCGCGCCATCTGGGAGTGCTGGCAGAACGGCACCAAACTGGACTTCCACAGCGACAACTACACGTTCACGTTGATGACGCCCTTCTTCAACCCCGGTCCCATCCCCGCGCCCTTCCCGAAGATCTCCATGTCCGCCGTGAACCCGATCATGGCCTCCGTGGCCGGCGAGGTGGCGGACGGGCTCTTGCCCCACGGCTTCGCCACCGAGAAGTACCTCACCGAGGTACTCATCCCCGCCGTCAAACGCGGCGCGCAGAAGGCCGGTCGCTCGATGACCGAGATCGAGATCGCCGGCGGCGGCATGCTGGTGATCGGTGAGAACGAGTCGGAGATCGAGCAGGAGCTGGAGAAGCTGCGCCAGCCGATCTCGTTCTACGGCTCCACCCGCACCTATCACGGTGTGTTCCGCGTCCACGGGCGTGAGGAGCTGGGCATGCGCCTGCACGAGATGTCGCTCAAGGGCCAGTGGGCGGAGATGCGGCAGATCATCCCCGAAGAGGTGCTGCACGAATTCGCCCTCAAGGCCACGTGGGAGACCTTACCCCAGGTGCTGCGCGAGCACCGCTGGTACGCCAGCCGCGTGACCCTGCGCATCCCGGCCGAAACCCCCGCCCAGCGCGAGCGCGCCCGCTGGCTGATCGACGAGATCCACAAGATCCCGCCGCCCACCTGGCACTGAGCGACGTCGCCGGATTCCAGCGCGTTCCTTCACCCTGCCGACGCCTCCCGTACCAACCGGGAGGCGTCGGCGCGTTGCCCCTTATCCGATGGCGCCAACCCGTCGATAGTTCTGGCAGAGGCCGGAATCAACGAACGAGGCAGCCCCCATGCACGCGGAGACATTCCGGCGTGAGCGAGCTGTTACGACGGGCAGCCCACGCGTTTGAGACGGACGACGGATCTATCGCGTCCGCCCTGGCCGCCTACCGGCGCAAGGCCGGCATGGACGAGGACGCTCTGGCGCGCTTTTTGTCCTGCTCACCGGTGCGCCTGAACGCCCTCGCCCTCTGCCGACGGCCGGACCCGGAAGCGCCGAACTTCCGTGAGACGATTTCCGCCATCGCCGCGTTCATCGGCTGCGACGCCGACCCGTTGGCGGCGCTCCTGCGCGACCCGTAGGTATCTCGCCCGGTGCACGCCCCGATCTCAACCGTTCTCCCAACATCGGGACGGCCAAGACGGAAAGGGCGGCGGCGCCGCCCAGCAGGAGCCCACCCACCACGTCGCTCCCGCTGTGCGCCTCCGCGTGCACGCGTTGCAGCGCCACCGTGAGGCTCAGCAACACGGCGATGCCCACCGGCACAGGGGCAAAGCGCCTGGGCAGGCTCAGGGCGGCCGTAAGCAGCAGGAACGTGGCCCGCGCGGCGTGGCCGCTCGGGTACGTGCTCACCAGGAGATGGCGCCCACGCGGCCGCGCGAGAAGGCCGGGCAGATCATCCCAAGGCACGGCGCCGAACCGCAGGCGCTGGCCGACCTCCAGCGCGGTTATACCGGCCAGCGCCACCAGCACGAGCGCGCCGGCAGACCGACCACGGCGCAGGCCGAGCGCCAGGGCCAGCGCGAACGTCAGCAGCAGGCTTCCATACGGGCTGCCAAGCGCGGCGCTTCGATCCACCGGTGAGTGAAGCGGACCGCGCACCAGCGCCTCGGCAAGCCGGTCCGCGACGGCATCGATCTGAGCGCCGCATAAGCCCCGCCCGACGCCCGTGAACGCGAGGTACGCGAACGCCAGCGCTACCGCGCCGACCGCGTGCATCCCCCCGCCCGACGGCCGCGCCACCGCCGCGCGTCGGGCACCGAGCACAGGCCTGCGTTCCGGGCTCAACTGTTTCATTCGGCCGCTGCCACGTCCCACGCGCGAGACGCCGTCATGAGCGTACCGGCAGCGGGGCAAGGGGGGCGGTCGCTGGCGGGTGTCCAGCCGGTGCGATGCACGATCCCGAAGGTTACTCTCGTGGAGTGGCCTTCGGGACAGCCCGCGCGCGAGGTGGGCGCCACAGCACGAACCGGTGACTAGAACACGATCACTAACAAAACAATGATGAGGATCAGCAACAATAAACCACCACCAATGTACATCGAGCACCCCTTTCCGAGTCAGCCCAGCAGGCACTACAACGTCCTGCTCAGTGCGGCCATAGGGGAGTATGGCGTGCGAGCGGCCGCGCCGCCTCCCGCGTCGTTGGTAACCGCTCACACCCAACTGGAGTATGCGGGGACGCGACCGAGGCCCCGGTTGCCGCGATTGAGTGGGCCGAGAAATTCGGCCGGCAAGGACAAGCGAGCGTTTACGGCGCGTCCAGCAGGCCCAGCGCCGTGAGGTCACGGGTGAAGGTGGCCAGATCGCGGAAGACGTGCCCGTGGATGCCCAGCGCCCGCGCCGCCGCCACAAATTCCGGCACGTCGTCGAAGAACGCCGTTCGTTCCGGCCGCGCGCCGGCGCGATCGAGCGCCACCCGGTAGAAGGCGGCCTCCGGCTTCACCAGGCCCAGGTCATGCGAGAAGAGCAGGTGGTCAAACCGCTCCAGCAGGGGCAGGCGCGGGCGCAGGTAGGCGGTGTGCAGCACGTTGGTGTTGGAGAGGAGGAGCAGCCGCACGCGCCCCACCAGCCGTTCCACCAGGGGCAGGACGGCATCGTTGACCTGAAAGTGGCAGCACCACAGGGCGGTGAACTCGTCCGGCGCCAGATCCGCGCCGATGGCGCGACAGACCGCGCGACGGATACCGTCCGCGTCCAGCAGGCCGCGGTTGATGGCGGAGAACAGGGCCGGCTCGGCCAGCGCCCGCCGCACCGCCGCGGGCGTGGTGCCGGCCCGCTCGGCCAGGCGGCGGTAGAGCAGCTCGTTGTCATGGAAGACGAGCACGTTGCCCAGATCGAAGATCACCGCGTCGACGCACGTCATCACGTTCCCAGCAACTGGTCAAAGCGGTCGGGCTGGTAGCCCTCTACAGCCACGTCATTGATCACGAGCACGGGCGGCAGGCGGAAACCGCGGCGCAGGAACTCCTCCCGCGCCGCCGGGTCGCGGCTGAGATCCCGGACCTCGTACCGAACGCCCCGTTCGGCCAGGTAGCGACGCACTACCCGACAGGCGGTTCAGCGCTCATGCGTGTACAGGATGACGCGCGGCTGCTCGGCCATCACACCGCTCCACTGCCCGATTGACCGGCGTCTTGGTCGGCATCCAGGTGTATTGTGCCCCGGCCGCCGGATTGAGACGAGCGCACCAGTGGGCGGTGTGTGCGGTGGATACGGCCGGATGCCTCCCGCCTGCTGGACGTTTCCACCCCTTGCGTGCCCGAAATCTGATACTGTAGTATTCGGCGCACCCGGTCATGGTTTACCTGACAGCGCATCGTCCGGAAATTCCTGACATGGCCGGAGCCGCCATCCCCCGCGGTAGCGGGCGCCGGGACCCGGCCGCAGGCCCCGGTCCGACAGATGTTCCCGATGCCGCGGGGGTAACCGAGGCGGGAGTACGCCGATGACGGCCGAACCTCGCCCAAGCCATCCTCCCGCCCATGTCGCGCTGGACGCGGCGGCGTATTCGCGCCCGGCCGCCAGTACACCGCGCGCACCTGAACGCAGGCCGAACGCCGAGGCCAGCGCGGCGCGCGGCCTGCTGCAGGAGTACCCCGAGTGGCGGCCGTCCTCTCCGCGCGCCGTGCGCGACCTGCACGAGGCAATCGAGGCCTTCAAGCAGCCGTTCCGGCGCGTCGGCCAGGTGGTGATCAGCCGCGAGCCGCTGGCCGAGGCCGCCGCTCTAGCCGTGGCCACCCACGAGCACCTGCTCATCCACTCCAAACCGGGCAAGGCCAAGTCGCTGTTTGCCCGCAGCCTGTTCGCCCAGTTCGAGGGCGCGGTGTACGAGAAGGGCTTCACCGACGGCACCCTAGAGGAGGAGGTCGTCGGTGGGATCGAGGCGGACAAGTTCAGCCAGGGCATCGTCCACCGCCGCACCGAGGGCACGCTCGTCACCGCCGACTGGGCCTTTCTGGACGAGTTCACCCGCGCCCAGCGCGGCACCTGGGATGTGATGCTCGGCATCCTCAACGAGGGCATCTTCCGCAACGGCCCCGAGATCGAGCACGCCCGCCTGCATACCGCCATCGCCGCCGCCAACTTCCTCATCGCCACCGACCGCTTCCTGGCCGTGCGCGACCGCTTCGTCTACCAGGCCACGCTGGCCGACGAGGACTCGCGCTACGCTGCCATTCGCATTGACCAGGTGCACGGGCGCCCACCCCCGCCCGTGCCGGAGGAGGCCAAGCTGCCGCTGGCGATCCCCAGGCGCATCGCTGCCATCGTGCTCGGCCTGGACCCGGAGTACACTATCCACCTGCCGTACTGGGTCTCCTTCCTCAAGGACGACGTGATCCGCCGCACAGCGCGGCTGGCACGGCAGAAGGCCCAGCAGGGTGAGACGATCGACGACCGCCTGATCTACATCTCCTCGCGCACGGCGGCCAAGGCGGCCGACGCCCTCAAGGCCGCGGCCCTGCTCCATCACCGCTTCGAGGTCACCGTCGACGACCTGCCCGCGGCCCGTTTCGCCATCACCACCATCGCCGGCGACCGACGGGAGCAATCGCCGGGCGAGCGTATCTTTCGCCAGGCGCTGCACGAGGCCCTGCGCTATTACAGCGAAGATGACTTTCACGACATCGAGGACATCCTGCACATCGCCGATATCTACCAGGCCTACCGACAGGGCGCCCGCTTTGAGTTCAAGGTGCTGGCCGGCGGGGCGCGCAACCGCGTGCTCACCCTCCTGCGCCACCCCTCCTGGGAGGACGTCTCCGAGGAGACCTGCCTGGAGGCGCTGGCGCACATCCGCCCGAGCAAGCCGGAGATCGAAGAGCTCAAACGCGAGGTGATCGCCTTGATCGGCCCCCACCAGGCGTAACGTTATGTCCAGCGAGCCGATCGCCGCGGTCGAGTCGCCTTCTCTCGATGACCTCTACCGGTCCTGGGGGATTCTGGACCTGGTGCGCGAGACGATGGCCGCCGTGCCGCCGCAGTGGCTGCTCATCCTGGATATCGCCCGCGCCCTGCTCGACGGCCGGCCCGTCCCCGGCATCACGCTGCCGCCCCAGCTCGCGGCGCTGCTCACCCGCATCGAGCCGGTGACCTATGAGCGGCGCACGGTGCGGCGCAAGCGCGCCACCATGTTCGAGGTGCTGCCCGACCACCCCGAGGTGCGGCCCATTGAGTCGCTCTCCGAGCTGCCGCGGGTGGTGCTCAACCAGCGCATGTGGCAGTTCATCGACCCGCGTCTGTTCCTCTACCGTGTCTACAGCCACGACGTGC
>JBHOQW010000288.1:0-6774 GCA_042408665.1 Dehalococcoidia bacterium | reverse complement strand
GCCGCCCACCGCGGTGCCCCCGGCCGCCCCGGTGGCCGAAGCGCCACCGCCTGCCGACTGCCGCCCAGACCGCGACGTGCACCCGAAACCCAACAGGGCAGCACCAGCCCCCGCCAGCGCGGCGCTGTAGAGCAGCGCCCGTCGCGAGTACCGCCGCGATGCCGTCCACCCGCCGTACTGCCTCCGACCGACCATAACTCCTCCCTCCTCGACCGTTTCACGCCGTGTGTACCTCGCCCCCCGGCGAGCGGCCCTCGACCGCCGCTTCGGTAAGGCGCGGCTTTGTAGTGTGTTCGGATTCCGTCGGCGATGCATCGTGCGGTCCATCCAAATTGAGCACTCCGGGTTTTGGTTATCCGCCACAACAGGCGCGATGGTGTCGTGACTCGCCACGCCCGGCCTCCCGCCGGGACGATCGGGCGGGGGGATCTCGGGACTGCGCCGCTCTCAGCCACCGGAGCCGGGCGGTTCGCACGGCCGCACCGAGCCGAGAGCCGGGCTAAGCGCCGGGGCCGATCCCCGCGCTTTACCGTGCTTGGATGGTCGAATTGACAGGAGATCGGGAAGCGGGACGATCATGAGAGGTGCGATGCTGTGCCGAGACCGTGCACCTTCGAGAGCCGCCGGAGGCTCAAGCGTGGGTGGTCCACAAGCGAGGGAAGGGGCGGCATGGTCCAGCGGGCGCTGAGCCCCGTACGGGCCCCCGCGCCCTGCACGGCATGTCGTACGGCAGATAGCGGGAGGACCGGCCCCAGCTGTTGACCCGCCGAGGCGGACTCGAGGGGTACGAAGCACGTTGGCGGTCCGGCAGGATGGAAGGGATGAGCGCTCTTCAGCTCACCGACCGGGCCAACGCGGCGCTGCGGGCGGCCGAGCAGGCAGCTGCCCGCGAGCGTCACGCCGTCGTCGACTGCGAGCACTTGCTGTACGCCCTCACCACCGCTGACGACGGCGTTGTCACGCACCTCCTGGAGCGTGCCCGCGTCGAGCCCGGCACCCTGCCGTCATACATGCGCACGGCGTTTCAACGCATTCGCCGCGGCGGTGGGGCCCCACCCGTCCCCTCTGCCGCCCTGGAGCGCGTGCTGGCCCGCGCCGCCACGGAGGCACAGGGGCTGCACGACGAGGCGGTGGGCCCAGAGCATCTCCTGCTCGCCCTGGCCGAGGAGGGCACGTCGGCGGTGCGTGGCGCGCTCGACAGCTGCGGTCTTACCCACCTGTCGCTGCGCCGATTGATCTTGGAGAGCCGCGGCGTACGCGGCACGGGAGAGCTTCGGCCCGCGGTTGACTTCGCCGAAACAACCCTCTCGCTGTACGGGCGCAACCTCACCTACCTGGCGCGCATGGACCGGCTGGACCCGGTGATCGGCCGGGACGCCGAGATCGAGCGCGTGATCGAGATCCTCTGCCGGCGCACCAAGAACAACCCGGCGCTGATCGGTGAACCGGGCGTGGGCAAAACCGCCATCGTGGAGGGGTTGGCGCAGCGCATCGCCGCGGGACGCGTGCCGGAGCGCCTGCGCGATGCCTGGATCGTGACCCTGGACCTGGGCGCCCTGCTGGCGGGGACGAAGTACCGCGGCGAGTTTGAGGCCCGCCTGCGCGCCATTCTGGACGAGCTGGAGCACGCGGGCGGCCGCATGATCCTGTTCATCGACGAGATGCACACCATCGTCAGCGCCGGCGCCGCCGAGGGCGCCCTCGACGCCGCCAGCATGCTCAAACCGGCGCTGGTGCGGGGCGACTTCACCTGCATCGGCGCCACGACCCTCGACGAGTACCGCAAGCACATCGAACAGGACGCGGCCCTGGAGCGCCGCTTCCAACCGGTCTACATCGAGCCGCCCACCGTGGCGCAGACGGTAGAGATCCTGCGCGGCCTCCGCCCACGCTACGAGCGCCACCACCGCGTGCACATCTCCGACGCCGCCCTCACGGCGGCGGCGACGCTTTCGGACCGCTACGTGACGGAGCGCTTCCTGCCGGATAAGGCTATCGACTTGATGGACGAGGCCGCCAGCCGCCTGCGCAGGCGACTAGACACCGGTGTTATTCCTAACCGCGACGCTACCGTCACGGCGGAGGATGTCGCCGACGTGGCCAGCGCCTGGACCGGCATCCCTGTCTCACGTCTGCTGGAGAGCGAGATCGAAACCCTGCTCCAAATGGAGGCGCGGCTGCAGCAGCGGGTGATCGGGCAGGACCACGCCGTGCGCGCGGTGAGCAACGCCATCCGCCGCGCCCGCGCCGGGCTGTCCGACCCCAGCCGCCCGTTGGGCAGCTTCGTCTTTCTCGGGCCCACGGGGGTGGGCAAGACAGAGCTGGCCCGCGCCCTGGCCGAGTTCCTGTTCGGTGACGAGCGCGCCATGGTGCGCCTGGACATGAGCGAGTACATGGAGCGGCATTCGGTCGCCCGCCTGCTCGGCGCCCCGCCCGGGTACGTGGGCTACGAGCAGGGCGGGCAGCTCACGGAGCCGGTCCGCCGCCGCCCCTACTCCGTGGTCCTGTTCGATGACTTCGAAAAGGCGCACCGCGAGGTGCTCAACACGCTGCTCCAGGTGCTGGACGAAGGCCGCCTCACCGACGGCCAGGGCCACACCGTCGACTTCCGCAACACGGTGATCATTCTCACCAGCAACCACGGCTTCACGGATCCGCGTGAGCCGCCCGCCGACCTTGTGGCCTGGCGACAGGGTCGGCTGCAGGCCCTGCGCGCGCTGCTGCCGCCCGAGTTCCTCAACCGCGTCGACGAGGTGCTGGTGTTCAACCCGCTGGGCCCTGCCGCCCTGCGCGCGATTGTCGACCTGGAGCTGGCCCGCCTGACCGAGCGGCTGCGTGATCACCAGATCACCCTCGCGCTCACCGACGCGGCGCGCGACGCCGTCATCACGCTGAGCGAGGCGGCGGCGTTCGGGGCCCGGTTGATCCGCCGCGTGCTGCAGCGCGAGGTGCTGGACCCATTGGCTCTGGGCTTGCTGAGCGGTCGCCTCCACGCCGGAGACCATGTCCTCATCGACGCCGATCGTGGCGCCCTCACCTTGCACCGCGTGACCGCCACGCGCTAAGCGCCGCCGACGACGCGACCGCGGCACGGCTGCGGGCCGCTGCGTCCGACAGGTCAGGGGATGCCGCGCAACCGGGCCCGCGGCTGCGCGCTGGACCCTCCCAATGGTGCGGTCGACGACGAGGGGCCGCGCCAGCCGAGCTGGCGGGAAACGTGCTCGGTGCCGCGGACGAGCGGCTCCACCAGCGCCCGCATCCGCTCCCGTGTCAGGCGCTGGGCCGGCCCGGCGATGCTGATCGCGGCCGTGACCGTGCCTGCGGCGTCGCGGATGGGGGCGGCTATACTCACCACTCCCAGCTCCCGCTCCTCTTCGTTGACGGCATACCCCTGGGCCCGCACCTGCCGGAGCTGGGCGCGAAGCGCCGTCGGGTCGGTAATGGTCCGCGGGGTAAAGGCATGCAGGCCGTGC
Organism: Dehalococcoidia bacterium; assembly: GCA_042408665.1. Taxonomy (GTDB): domain Bacteria; phylum Chloroflexota; class Dehalococcoidia; order CAUJGQ01; family CAUJGQ01; genus CAUJGQ01. Next base: position 3,301 of record JBHOQW010000288.1, on the reverse strand, counting down.
TCAATCACCCGTTCGATGAACGCCGGGTCCTGGTGGGCGAGGATGGCCTTGCCGGAGCCGGTGCAGTAGAGCGGCCCGCGCTGGCCAATGCGCGAGAACATGCGGATGCTCTGGTTGCTCTCAATACGGGCCACGTAGACGATCTCCAGCCCGTCGAGCAGGGCCAGGTGGGTAGTCTCGCCGGAGGTGCGCATGAGCGCCTTCAGCACCGGCTCGGCCACGACGGTGAGCTCGTTGCGCGCCTGCACCAGCCCGCCCAGCTCCAGCAGGCGCAGGCCGAGGCGGTAGCGGCGCGTCACCGGGTCCTGCTCCAAGAACTCGGCGCGGGCCAGCTCACAGGCCATGCGGTGCACGGAGCTCTTGGCCAGCGCGAGCCGCCGGCTCATCTCGCGCACGCCCAGCTCCGGCTCCTCCACGAACAGCGACAACAACCGCACCACGTGCTCGACGCTCGACATCGGCTCCTGCCCGGTCACCTCGGTAGTTGTCCGCAAGTGTCCGCATATACGGGACAAGATTCTTGACGACGGGACAGTCAGGCGCGCTATATAGTAGCACCTCGGCGCGACCGGTTCACAGCCGTCGCTTATTCCGGTCGCGAGGTGTACTGCCGGAGCGGGCGTCGCCCGCCCCGCCGGCTCCGGCACCCTGCGTGGGAGGAACGAGATGGCGGAGATCCTTGGCCTTGGCGTGACCCACTACCCCGGCCTGAGCGGGCCGGACGAAAACATGGCCGGTATCCTGCGCGGCATCCTGCAGGATCCGGGGTTGCCCGAGCACCTGCGCGATCCGGCCAACTGGCCGGAGCCGTTGCGGCGGGAGTACGGCGATGACGGCGGGAAGGCGGCGGCCGCCGTTCACCGCGCGGCGCTGGTGCGCTATTTCCGACGTGCCCGTCAACTGCTGGACGAGTTCCGGCCGGATGTGGTGATCATCTGGGGTGACGACCAGTACGAGAACTTCAAAGAAGACATCATCCCGCCGTTCTGCGTGCTGGCCTACGAAGAGGTGGAGGCCCGCCCCTGGCAGCGCGCCCGTGGTCTGAACGTCTGGGGCGAGGGGCCGGACACCACCTTCCGCATCGCCGGGCACCGCGAGGCGGCCAAGTACCTGGCACGCGGCTTGCTGGAGCAGGGCGTAGACATGTGCTACGCCTACCGGCCGCTGCACTACGAGGGACTGGCCCACGCCTTCCTCAACACGGTGCTCTACCTTGATTACGACCGCGTCGGTTTTCCCTACCGGGTGATCCCGTTCCAGGTCAACTGCTACGGCCGGCGCGTGATCGCCCAACGCGGCGGCCGCGGCAGCCTCGCCCACCCATTGCCCGAGAGCGACCTGGACCCGCCCTCGCCGCCGCCCTGGCGCTGCATGGAGGTGGGGGCGGCCACGGCGCGGGTGATGCGCGACAGCCCGTGGCGCACGGCGCTGATCGCCTCCTCGAGCTGGTCACACGCCTTCCTCACGGACAAGCACTACCAGCTCTACCCGGACGTCGCGGCGGACGGGCGCCTCTACGAGGCCCTCCGCACAGGCGACTACGACACCTGGCGCCGCACGTCGCTTGCCGAGATCGAGGCGTCCGGTCAGCAAGAGCTGCTTAACTGGTTCATGCTCGTGGGAGCGATGGCAGAGCTGGGCCGCAAGCCCGATGAGTGTGACTTCGTGGAAAGCTGGGCCTTCAACTCCAACAAGTGCTTCGCGGTGTTCAAGCCGTGAGGGCCGAGTCATCGGAGGCCAACCATGACGCAGGACCAAACTCGCCCAACGGCAAGTCGAGTCCAGACCGCAACGGCGGAGCAGACGGCCACCCGTCCGATCCCGCGGTTGAGCGGGGACATCCGCCACCTCATCCCCAAGCTCGGCCTGCGCAACTACTGGTACCCTGCCCTCCCCGCCCGCCGCGTCGGCTGGCGCCGCCCCGTCCGCGTCCGCCTGCTCGGGGAAGATCTGTGCTTCTTCCGCGGCGTTAAGGGGAACGTCGTCGCCATCCAGGACGTCTGCCCCCACCGCGGCGCCCGCCTGTCCGAGGGCGACTGCCACTGGAAGGGCACCGTGGCCTGCCCCTACCACGGTTGGGTGTATGACGAGCACGGCAGGAACGTGGCCGTCCTGAGCGAGGGGCCGCACTCGCAGGTGTGCGGTAAGCCGGGCACCGAAGCCAAGGTCTACCCCACCCGCACCCTCAAGGGGGTGGTGTTCGTGTGGATGGGGGATGGGGAACCCGCCCCCATCGAGGAGGACGTCCCTGAGGAGTTCTTCGACCCGGAGGCCTTCATCCTGTTCAACGACCGCATCTACTGGCGGACGAACTGGGAGGTAGCCCTCGAGAACTCGATGGACTCCCACGTCAACTACCTGCACCGGGACGACATCCAGTCGCTCTTGGCCTCGCCCACGTTCCGGCCCCGCGGTGCCCAGGGCGGGCATCGGCCGGTGTTCACCGGCAACGGCTTCCGCGCCGCCGCGCCCGCTACGCCGCCCGCGCCCCCACCGCCGCAGGACGTGTACCCGAACGGCTGGAAGTGGCCCAAGCACCTGTACCGGCGCTACTGGTGGTGGGCCTTCCAGTGGTTCTTCAGTCTCACGCGCGTGCCGGCACCGCCCACCAAGACCGAACGCTGGAGCGGCGGGCACCGCCTGCCCGGCATGTTCCGCGCCACCGGGCCGCTGCCCGGCCGCGCCGGTCAGGTGGTCCGCCGCGGCGGGGGTGGTGGCCTGTTCGGCCTGTACACCCGCCAGACGGTGCCGGTGGAGGAGTGGCTGACGCGGGTGTGGTACTTCCATTACACGCGCCCCAAGAACTGGCTACAGAAGCTGTGGTACGTCGTGCTGTACTACGGCCTCTACCGCTGGCTGGTGGAGTACAACTTCTCCCAGCAGGACATGAGTGTCATGCCCAACCTGCGCTACGACTGGCCGGAGAAGCTGTCCGGCACGGACGCCGAGGTCATCCAGTGGCGCAAGCTGGTGGTGACCAAGCACTTCGGCGGCCGCAACGCTCCCTTCGAGGTAAAGGGCGGCTACGAGGTCGATCCCACCGGCACCCCGGTAGCCGTCGAGATTTCGGAGTAGCAGGCGCGCGGTACCGTCGCACGCCGGGAACGTGGCTATGAGGAACAAGTGGGCCATCGCAGGCGCTGCCCTGACACTGTACTTTTTGCCCAGCCTGATCGCCGCCGCACGTCGACATCGGAACGCTTACGCGCTCTTTATGCTCAATTTGTGCAGCGGCTGGACGATCATCGGCTGGATCATCGCCTTCACCTGGGCGGTCGTGCGCGAGCCGTCGTCGTACTAG
>JBHOQW010000284.1:0-1097 GCA_042408665.1 Dehalococcoidia bacterium | reverse complement strand
CGATCACGGTGGTGTTCACCGTGACCGTGCTGGCGGTGAACCTGGTCGTGGACATCATCTACGCCTACCTCGACCCGCGTGTCCGGCTGGGGTAGCGGCGCGAGGAGCACCGGTTATGGCGCGGGAGGCAGGCACGGCGGTCCCCACCCTCATCCGGCACGACGCGGCCGAGCGGCGGCGGCTCCCCTGGTACGTCGAGCTGTGGCTGCGCCTGCCGCGGGAGAAGCCGCTGGGCGCCGTCGGGCTGCTGATCGTGGTGGCGCTGGTGCTCACTGCCGTGTTCGCCGATGTGATCGCCCGCTCCGGCCCCAACGATACCGACCTGGCCAACGCTCGCGCTCGCCCGAGCTGGCAGCACCCCTTCGGCACGGACCAGCTCGGCCGCGACCTGTTCAGCCGGGTGGTGTACGGCGCGCGCGTCTCCATGTACGTTGGCCTGGGCGCCGTGGCCCTGGGCGTGACGATGGCCGTCGTGCTAGGCACCGTCTCCGCCTACGTCGGCGGTCTGCTGGACATGTTGCTGCAACGCATCGTCGATGCCTGGCTCTCCATCCCCACCTTGGTGTTCCTGCTGGCGATGGTGTCGGTGCTCAAGCCCAGCCTGGGCACGGTGATCTTCTCCCTGGCCCTGCTCATGACGTTCAGCAACTCGCGCGTGATCCGCGCCTCCGTGCTGGCGATCATGGCCATGCCGTACGTGGAGGCGGCACGGGCGCTGGGCGCCGGCCATCTGCGCGTGGTGCTGCGCCACATCCTGCCCAACGTCGTGGCGCCGATCATCGTCATCGCCACGCTCGGCCTCGGCAGCGCCATCCTGGCCGAGGCCGCGCTCAGCTTCCTCGGCTTCGGTGTGCCGCCGCCGGCCCCGGCCTGGGGCGGGATGCTGAGCGGCAGCGCCCGCCAGTACATCTACCTCGCCCCCTGGCTGGGCGTGTTCCCCGGCCTGGCCATCGCCCTGGCCGTGTTCGGCTTCAACATGCTGGGGGACGCCCTGCGCGACCTGCTCGACCCGCGCCTCCGTCGGGGTCGGTGACTGCCGGTATCGCTCTGGCCGGTGGGCGGCTACCATCGGAGTGCTGGGCGGTCCTCACCCTGGC
>JBHOQW010000281.1:0-26382 GCA_042408665.1 Dehalococcoidia bacterium | reverse complement strand
CCCGCGGCCGGCCCCCTCCCTCACCGGCGGCGCCGCGGCGCCCGGCACGCGTCCCGAGGCCGGCAGAGCGGCAGACACGAGGGCAGCCGATGCAGAGCGTGGAAGCAAGCGCAAGAACCGTGGAAGAGGCGATCGCCAAGGCGCTCCGCCAGCTCGGCCTGGACCGATCCCAGGTCGACGTCGAAATCCTTAGCCACGGCCGGCCCCGCATCCTCGGCTTCGGCGGCGAGCCGGCGCGGGTGATCGTCCGCCCCCTGGTCGCGACCGCCGCCGCAGAGCCGGCCGCCCCCCCGGCTGCCACCGAAGCGCCGGCGCCCGCGACCGACCGCCAGGAGGAGGCGGTGCGCACCGCCGTGACCATCGTGCGCGACCTGCTCCGCCTCCTGGCGATCGAGGCGACGGTCACCAGTCGGCCGCCCGTGACCCCCGGCGACGGCGTCGGCCTCACGGCGGCGGTGATCGACGTGGAGGGTGAGGACCTGGGCCTGCTTATCGGCCGCCGCGGCGAGACGCTGGCCGCCTTCCAGTACCTCGTCAACCTGCTCCTGGCCCGCCGCACCGGCACGCGCGTGGTGGTGGGCATCGACGTGGGCGGCTACCGGCGGCGCCGCGAGGAGTGGTTGCGCAATCTGGCCCTGCGCATGGCCGACCGCGTGCGCAGCACCGGCCAGTCCATCACCCTGGAGCCGATGCCACCCAGCGAGCGGCGCATCGTGCACCTAGCCCTGGCCAACCACCCGGACGTGCTGACCGTCTCCATCGGTGAGGGTGAGTCGCGCAAGGTGGCGATCACGCCCCGCCGCTGAGAGCGCGCCGAGCGGCGACCGGCACCGGGGGCGGTATGGATGACGTCGACTTCGTGGTGGTCGGCAATGTGGCGCGGGACCTGGTGGCCGGCGGCTGGCGGGCAGGCGGCACCGCCGTCTACGCCGCCCTCACCGCCCGCGGCCTCGGCCGGCGCGTGGGGGTAGTGACCGCCGCCCCGGCCGAGGTGCTGGCGGCGGCTCCGCTTGCGGGGGTGGCGGTGGTGCGCGTGCCCGCGGCCGAAAGCCCGACCTTCGAGAACCGCTACACCCCGGCCGGCCGTGTGCAGTACCTGCGCACCGCCGGCGCGCCCGTGCCGGCCGCGGCGGTGCCGGCGGCGTGGCGAACGGCGCGGGTAGCGCTCCTGGGGCCGGTTTACCACGAGGTGGATGTGGCGACCGCCGCCCTGTTCACCGGCCTGCGCGGGCTGTGCGCCCAGGGCTACCTGCGCCGCGCCGACGCCGATGGGCGCATCCGTCCCGTGCCGCCGGCGGCGTGGCGGGGGGCGGCGATCCTGCGCCATACGGACGTGTTGGTCGTCTCGGAGGAGGACCTGGGCGGGCGAGCGAACGGGGTCGTGGCCGCGTGGGCGGCGCAGGTGCCGGTGCTGGCCGTCACCGCCGGCCGCCGCGGCGCACGGGTGCACGCGCAGGGGGTGTGGCGGCACATCCCCGCCTGCCCGGCGCGCGAGGTGGACCCCACCGGGGCGGGCGACGCCTTCGCCGCCGCACTGCTTATCGCCCTGGACGAGGGCGCAGGACCATGGCGGGCGGCATGCTTCGCGGCGGCGACGGCCAGCCTGGTGGTGGAGGCAGAGGGGCCGCTGGCACCGGAACGGGAGGCCGTGCTGGCGCGGATGCGCGTCATCGCCCCAGCCTGCCGGGAGGGGGGCTCAGCTGGGAGCTGAGCGGCACCTCGCGGTACACGGGCCGGTCGCACTAGGGAAAGCGGTCGGCGGGTGGCCGCGCGGCGGTGCCCTGGGGCCAACGGGAGCGAGGTACACGCGGTGCCGATCATCGCCTTTGCCAACCAGAAGGGTGGCGTGGGCAAGACGACCACGGCCATCAACCTAGGCGCCTGCCTGGCGGCGCACGGGCGCGCGGTGCTGATCGTGGACCTGGATGCGCAGGCCAACGCCACCAGCGGGCTCGGCCGACGCGCGCCGGAGGGGCGCTCTACCTACGAGGTGCTGCTCGGTCGGCTGCCGGCAAGCGCGGCGGTGGTCGAGACCGGCGAGCGCGGCCTGTGGCTGATCCCCTCGGCGCCCGCCTTGGCCGGCGCGGAGGTGGAGCTGGTCGCGCTGGAGGGGCGGGAGTACCTCCTGCGCCGGGCGCTGCGCGACGCGACCGGCGGCGTGCGCGCGCGCTACGATTACGTGCTGGTGGACTGTCCGCCCTCCCTGGGCCTGCTCACGGTCAACGCCCTCACGGCGGCGGACGAGGTGATCGTGCCGGTGCAGTGCGAGTACCTGGCGCTGGAGGGGCTGGGCCAGCTTGCCCGCACCCTGGAGCTGGTGCGACGGCGGCTCAACCCCGCCCTGCGTTTGCGCGGTCTGGTCATGACCATGTTCGACGCGCGCACCAACCTGGCCGCCCAGGTGGTGGCCGAGGTGCGCCGCCACTTCCCTCAAACCTTCCGCACCGTGATCCCGCGCTCCGTGCGCCTGAGCGAGGCCCCCAGCCACGGCCGCTCCATCCTGGCCTACGACCCCGCCTCGCGGGGGGCGCACGCCTACGCCGAGCTGGCCGCGGAGCTGCTGGAGCGGGAGGCGGTCTCGGAACGGCCGCGGTGAGCGGCGCACACCCCCTCAGGGGAGGCAGGCGAGGATGCCGAGCGGAAAGACCGGCCTGGGGCGCGGACTCGGGGCCCTAATCCCGGGCGGCGGCGGTGTGGATGAGGTGGACATCGACCTCATCGCCCCCAACCCGGAGCAGCCCCGCCAGCGGTTCGACGAGGCGGCGCTGGAAGAGCTGGCGGCCAGCATCCGCGAGCACGGGCTGTTGCAACCCCTGGTGGTGACCCGCCTGGTGGCGGACAGCGGCGCCGTCAGCTACCGCCTGATCGCCGGTGAGCGGCGGCTGCTGGCCGCCCGCCGCGCCGGCCTGGCGCGCGTGCCGGTGGTGGTGCGCGAGACCACCCCGCGTGGGCTGCTGGAGCTGGCCTTGGTGGAAAACCTGCAACGCGCCGACCTCGGCCCGCTGGAGGAGGCGCAGGCCTACCGGCGGCTGGCGGAGGAGTTCGGGCTGTCGCAGGCGGAGATCGCGGCCCGGGTGGGCAAGAGCCGGGTGGCGGTGGCCAACGCCCTGCGCCTGCTCTCCCTGCCGGAGCCGATCAAAGAGGGGTTGAGCAGCGGCCAGATCAGCGAAGGCCACGCCCGCGCCCTGCTTGGCCTGCCGGACGCCGCCGCCCGCCTCCGGGCCTACGCCGAGGTGACGGCCCGCGCCCTCAGCGTGCGCCAAACGGAGGAGCTGGTGCGGCGGCTGCGCGCCGCACCGCCCCCGACCCGCGCGCCGCGCCGTCCCGACCCGGACCTCTCGGCCATCGAGGAGCGATTGCGCGCCGCCCTAGGCACCCAGGTGCGCCTGGAGCGCAGCCGCAAGGGTGGGCGCATTGTCATCCAGTTCTACGGCGATGAGGACCTCACCGCCCTGGTGACCCGTCTGCTGGGAGACGAGGCTGGCGGGTGAGGGCCGATCAGTAACCCGCACGCCGGTGTGCGCGTTTTCCCAGAGAAGCCGTGACGCATCGGTGACAGACCTGTGACTTCACGACGATCACACTTGATATCGACCGCCGGCGCGTAGCCCTTAAGCTACCGCCACGCGCCTCCGACAACCGAAACGGAGCGGTGCCGGCCGAAGGGCCCGCTCTTTCCGGCCGACCTGGGCCGCGCTTTCGCGGGGAAGGGCACCAAAGGCCGTCCGGAGGCACGTTGTAGGGGGTAGACCATCCGCGAGGAGGACCCGCCGTGCAGAGGCCCGTTGCCGTTCCCGTCACGCCGATTGTGCCGGCCGCCGCGTGGCTGGCGTGTCCGGCGTGCGGCGCGCGCCTGCCGCTGTGGCGGCGGGTGCGGGCGGCCCGGTTGCGCTGCCCGGCGCCCGGCTGCGGCGCCGTGGTCGATATCCGCGGCCGGCGGGTTCGGCCCATCTAATCCCGGCCCGCGTCCTATCGCTCTCCCCATCCCGTCCCTCTCACGCGCGCCCTCCCGGCACCATACCGCCGGCGGGTCCGCGACGGGGGTGCGCCCTATTCCCCGTAGGCGCACCGTCTCTTACCATGAGTCAGAACAGAACCGTACACGGCACTGTTGAACCCGTGTTCGGTTCGATCGTTTAAGCGCGGTAAAGGGAAGAGGGGGTATGCAGCGACGTAACGGCTTGGCCCGGCGGCGTTTTCTGGCGGCCATCGGCTTTGTGACCGGCACGGCGGCGGTGGCCGCGGCCTGCGGCGGCAAGCAGGGAGGCAGCGGCGAGGGCAACGCGCGGCTGCCCAGCGGTGAGACGGGCGCCACCGCGCCCGCAGGCGGCGGCGGCCCGAAACGGGGCGGCATCCTACGCACGGCGGCCGGGCCGCTGGGAGCGGAGCTAGACCCACACCGCACCAACACACCGTACGAGAGCTCCGGCATCTGGCACTGGGCCGGCAACTTCCTCATGCGCTTCAACAAGGACGGCCTGCCCGAGCCGGACTTGGCCGTGGCCCAGCCGGAGATCGCCGACGGCGGCACCACGCTGATCTTCAAGCTGCGACCGGAGGCCAGATGGCAACCGCGTCCGCCGGTGAACGGCCGCCCCCTGGACGCCGAGGACGTCAAGTTCACCTTCGAGCGCATCAAGGACCCGAAGACCGCCTCTCCGCGCGCCCAGTTCTTCATCAACGTGGAGAAGATCGAGACCCCGGACGCGCACACGGTGGTGTTCAAGACCAAGGTGTCGGAGGCGGACCTGCTGGCCAAAATGGCCGACCAGTACCAGCTCGTGGTGCCCAAGGAGTGGGCGGGGAAGGACCGGCCGGTGAGCGGCGCCACCGACGTGGTGGGCACCGGCCCCTACCTGCTGGAGAGCTTCGTGCTCGACCAGGGCTTCAAGATGGTGCGGCGGCCAGACGGTTACTGGAAGCCGAACACCGCCTGGTTCGACGGCTGGGAGTTCAAGCGGGTGGACGACACGCAGGCCCAGCTCGCCGCCTTCCGCGCCGGCCAAATCGACAGCGTGGGCGTGCCCGGCGATGAGCTGGGCACCTTCCAGAACGATCCCGCCGTGTACGTCCTCCAGCGCCGCAACCCCACGCGCGAGTGCCTGCTGCTCAACCAGAACCGGCCGTTCTACAAGGACGTGCGCGTCCGTCAGGCCATCTGGCGGGCCGTGGACCGCAAGGCGATCTACGACAAGGTCTTCGCCGGCCTGGGCATCCCCGGCGGGCCGATGACCCCCGCCGCCACTGCCTGGCTCCTGCCGGAGGGCGAGATGGAGAAGCTGCCCGGCTTCCGCAAGGACCGCGACGCGGAGTTGCGCGAGGCCAAGCAACTGCTGGCGGCGGCCGGCTACCCGGACGGCTTCGAGGACACCCTCACCACCGTCACCGCCTACCTGACCAACGAGGAGGCGGACCTGTACGTGGCCCAGCTTGCCCGCATCGGCATCCGCTACAAGCTGGAGAACGTGGGCACCGACTTCAACACCATCCTCCAGCGCGAGCTCAAGCGGGAGTACAGCGCGGCGGCCACGCTCTTCCTGTCCGGCGCCTACCCGGACGCGCAGCTCAACCAGTACCACTACACCGGCGCCAGCCGGAACTACGCCGACTTCAGCGACCCCAAGCTGGACGCCATGATGGACGCCCAGTCGCGGGAGTTTGACTTCAACAAGCGCAAGCAGATCGTGCTCGACATCCAGCGCGAGCTGATCCAGAACCCGCCGGGGTTTATCTGGATCGGATCGCGCACGGAGGCGGTCGCCTACCGCACATACTACAAGGGCATCTACCTACCCAACTTCCTGGCAGGCTACCCCGCCGCCGAGAACGGGTATTTCGAGAAATAACCACCACGCGGCGGGCCGGCCCCGCGGGGCCGGCCCGCCCTTTGGGCACCACTATGCTTACGTACGCCTTGCGCCGCCTGCTGCTCGCCGTGCCCACGGTGCTGCTGGTCTCGTTTTTGGTGTTCGGCATGATCCGTTTCCTGCCGGGCGACATTGCCACGGCCAAGCTGGGCGAGGGGTACACCGAGGAGGCGGCCCGCCGCCTCCGCGCCCAGTACGGGCTGGACAGACCCTGGCCGCAGGAGTTCCTCCGCTACCTGGCCGCCGTCATCCGTGGCGACCTGGGCCGCGCCGAGTCCGGCCACAGCGTAGTGCACGACATCGGCACCCGTTACCCGGTGACCCTGGAGCTGGCCCTGCTGGCCGTGGCCTTCGCCGCCCTGATCGGCATCCCCATCGGCGTGCTGTCCGCCGTGCGGCAGGACAGCCTGGCCGATTACGTGGCCCGCGGCGGCGCCGTGCTGTTCCTGGCGGTGCCCGGGTTCTACCTAGCCACCCTGCTGCAGAGCCTGTTTTCCATTCAGTGGGGGATCAACATCGCCTCTATCCACTACACGCCGTTCACCCAGAACCCGCTGGCCAACCTCCAGCAGATGTGGCTGCCCGCCCTCATCCTTTCCCTGGGCACGGCGGCGCAGGTGATGCGCATGACGCGCGCCATGATGCTGGAGGTCCTGCGCCAGGACTACATCCGCACCGCCACGGCCAAGGGCCTGCACCGAGGTGTGGTGCTCACCCGCCACGCCCTGCGCAACGCCCTCATGCCGGTGGTGACGATCTTCGGGCTGACGATGGCCTTTCTCATCGGCGGCACCGTGATCTTCGAAAGCATCTTTTCGCTCCCCGGCATGGGCCGCTACCTGATCGAGGCGGTCATCCGCCGCGATTACGCCGCGGTGCAGGGCGTCACTCTGGTGTTCGCGGTGAGCGTGGTGGTGATCAACCTGATCGTGGACCTGAGCTATACATGGCTCGACCCGCGGCACCGCGCCTGACACCCGGCGCTTCGGAGTTCTCCATGATCGACGCATCGCCCCGCGACGCTGCCATCACACCGCTAGAGGGACCTGCCCGCCGCCTGCCGGCCGGTGTGGCCCTGCTGCGCAGGCTGTTCCGCACCAAGCCCCTTGGCGCCTTCGGGTTGGTGGTGGTGGCGCTCCTGCTCCTCACCGCGGCCGCCGCGCCCCTCATCGCGCCGTACGAGCCGGCGGACGCCTCCGGGCCGCGCTTCGTCACCCCCAGCGCCGCCTACCCGCTGGGCACCGACGATAAGGGGCGCGACATCTTCAGCCGCGTGGTGTACGGGGCGCGGGTGGCGGTGGCCGTGGGCTTTGGGGCGGTGCTGATCAGCACCGTCTGCGCCTTGGTCATCGGCGTGACAACGGGCTACTTCGGCGGCCCGGTGGATGCCCTGGTGCAGCGGTGCGTAGACGCGGTGATGGCCTTCCCCGGCCTGGTGCTGCTCCTGGCCTTGGTCTCCATCACCGGCTCCGGCCTCCTGCGGCTCATCATCATCCTCGGCCTGCTCAGCGCCGCGGGCGCATCGCGCATCGTGCGCTCTGCCATGCTCGCTATCCGAACCGCCCAGTACCTGGAGGCGGCGCGCGCCGTGGGCGCCGGCCACGTGCGCATCATGCTGCGCCACGTGCTGCCCAACATCTTCGCGCCGGTGATGGTCTCGGCCACCGTCGGCCTGGGGGGCGTGATCTTGGCGGAGGCCTCCCTGTCGTTCCTCGGCCTGGGCATCAACGACCCCGCGCAGCCCACCTGGGGCCAGATGCTGGCCCAGGCCCGCCGTTTCCTCAACACCGAGCTTAACTACGCCCTTTGGCCAGGACTGGCGATCACCCTGGCCGTCTTCGCCTTCAACATGCTGGGCGACGCCCTGCGCGACCTGCTCGACCCTCGGCTCCGTCAGGGCCACTGACCGACCGCTCAGGGGAGCGGCAACCGCACCGTGACCGTGGTGCCGCTCCCCTCCGCGCTGGCGATCGTCACCGTACCGCCGTGCTGGGCCACGATCTGCTTCACGCCCGCCAGGCCGATCCCAGTGCCGCGCACCACCCCCGCCACGTTGCCGGCCCGGTAGAACGCCTCGCCGATATGGGCCAGATCCGCCGCCGGGATACCCATCCCCTGGTCACGCACCGCGAGCACCGCCTGTCGCCGTCCCGCCGCCGCCTCCGTGCTCAGGCGCACGACGATGACGCCGCCGTCCGGGCTGTACTTGACGGCGTTGTCCAGCAGGTTGGCGATCACCCGTCCAATGCGGAGGCGATCACAGGCACACCACAGGGGAGCATCCGGTAGCTCCACCCGGAAGGCGTGGCCGGCGGCGATGCCCTGCTGGAGCGTCACCTCGGCCTGCACCAGCGCGACCAGGTCCGCGAGCTGCATCACCAGGTCGATCTGGCGCCCGGACTGGAGGCGGGCGAGGTCCACCAGCTCGGCGGCCAACGCCGCCATGCGCTGGGCGCCGGCATCGATGAACGCCAGCAGCTCGCGCAGGCGGGCGAGGTTGGGTGGGGTTGAGCCGCTCAGCTCCCGGGCGCCGAGCTGGGCGGCGGTGCGGACCGCGGTGAGCGGCTGTCCCAGATCGTGGGTGATGGCGGAGAGGAACTGGTCGCGCACGGCCAGCGCGGCCTCGGTGGCGCGGCGCGCCTCCCGCTCCGCGGCCAGCAGCATGGCCCGTTGCTCCTCCGCCCGCCGCTCGGCGGTCACATCCCGCACCACGGCCAGCACCTCGTCCGCGCCCAGGGCGTGCACCCGCGCCTCGTAGTCCCGCGCCGCCCCACCCACCGGCAGGCGGTACTCCACCACCTCCGTCTGCCCGCTGGCCAGGGCCCGTTCCACCGCCTCCTGGCAGCGCCGGGCAACCTCGGCGGGCAGGACCTCGGCGATGCGCCGGCCGAGGAACTGCGCGGGCGGCACCAAGGGACGGCCGCTGGCGCCGGCGGCGAAGTCCAGATAGGTGCCGTCGCGGCGGATGCGGAACAGCATGTCGGGCATGGCCGCCAGCAGCGCCTGCTGCCGGGTGGCCAGCTCCTGGCGGCGCCGTTCGGCCTCCGCCGCGGCGCTGTCGTCCCGGAGAAGCTCCAGGACGGCGACCACGCGGCCGCCCACGCCGCGCACCGGCAGATAGCTGGCCCGCACCGCCCGGTCGGCCAGCACGAGCGGCACCTCGGCCACCACCACACCCCGCCCCAGGGCGCGGCGCAGGAGGGGCTCCACCACGGCCGCCTGCTCCGGGTGGACGGCGCCCAGCGGCCGCCCCAGGTGGCGCGCCGCGGGCACCCCGCACAGGGCGGTGGCGGTGGCGCTCACCCGACGGTAGCGCAGGCGGCGGTCGATCACGCTCAGCCCGACCGGCGCAGCGGCGAACAGGGCGGCTATGGCCCGGGAAATGGCAACCGGCGGGGAGGGCTTGCGGCTCATGACGTTCGGTTACGGGCATGGGCTGGGGCGGGTCTCACCCCGCGGCACGCGTGACCCGTTCAGGATAGCATGCGCCGTCGCGGTGAAGGGGTGGCCTAATCCGCCGCGGCGGCGGATTCGCGTGCCGGCCGGCGCTCCTCCACCGACAGCCGGGGCAGCAGGCGGTCTAGCCAGCGCGGCAGCCACCAGTTGGCGTCGCCCAGCAGCTCCATCGTGGCGGGTACCAGCACCAAGCGCACCACGGTAGCGTCAACCAGGACGGCGGTGGCCAGGCCGATGCCGAACTCCTTGATGACGCGCTCGGGCGTGAGCACGAAGCTGAGGAACACCACCACCATGATTGAAGCGGCGGCGGTGATCACCCGCGCCGTCACGGCCAGGCCGTGCGCCACGGCGGCGGCGTTGTCGCGGGAGCGCGCGTACTCCTCGCGGATGCGGCTGATGAGGAAGACCTCGTAGTCCATGGACAGGCCGAAGAGCACGGCGAACAGCATCATCGGGAGGAAGACCTCGATGACGCCGGGCTTGACGCCCAGCACGCCGGCGCCCCAGCCCCACTGGAACACGGCCACCACCACGCCGTAGGCGGCGCCGATGGACAGGAGGTTCATGGCCGCCGCCTTGAGCGGCACCAGGATGGAGCGGAAGACCACCATCAGGAGCAGGACGCTGAGGCCGATCACGGCACCGAAGAACAGCGGCATGCGCTCCCGGAGGCGGTCACCGATGTCGATGAAGGCGGCGGTCTGGCCGGCCACGTAGGCGCGCGCGCCGGTGTCGGCCGTGGCCGACGGCAGCGCACGCCGGCGCAGGTCGTGGATCAACCGCTGCGTCGCTTCATCCTGCGGTGCCGAGGCGGGAATCGCCGTGAGGGTCGCGGCGTCGCCGGCGGGGTTTACCACCGGGCGGGACACCTGCACGATCCCCGGCCAGGCGGACAGGGCGGAGCGGATCGCCTCCAGGGCGGCCTCCCGGCGCTCGGCCGGTGTGCTCGCCATGTCGGTCACGATCAGCAGCGGACCGTTGAAGCCGGGGCCGAACCCCTGCGCCAGCAGGTCATAGGCGCGGCGGGAGTGCAGACGGGTGCTGGCGTTGCCGGCATCGGAGAAGCCGAGGTGCATGCGCAGCACCGGAGCGGCCAGCGTGACCAACAGGGCCAGCGCTCCCATGAACCACCACGCCGGACGCCGCTGGATCTGGCGAGACAACCGGTACCACAGGCTGCGCGGGTCACCGGTGTCGGTGGCGTGGAACAGCGGCAGGCGCCAGCGGTCGATGGCCCGGCCGGCGAAGCCCAGGAGGGCGGGGAGGAGGGTGACGGCGATGACCACGGCGATCGCCACCACCATGGCGCCGGCCACGCCCAGCGCGCCCACGAAGGGGATGCCGATGGCCAGCAGGCCTAGGAGGGAGACCACCACCACCGTGCCGGCGAAGATCACGGCGCGACCGGCGGTGCTCACCGCCGCCGCGACGCTGTCCGCGACGGCCAGGCCGCGCGCCAGCCCCTCCCGATAGCGGGTGACGACGAACAGCGCGTAATCGATGCCGACGCCCAGGCCGATCATGGCGGCGAAGCTGCTGGAGAACGTGGGTAGGTCCAGCCAGTTGGCGGCCAGACCCAGCAGCGCGAAGCTGGCACCGAGCCCTACCAGGGCGGTCGTCACGGGCAGGCCCATCGCTACCACGGAGCCGAAGGCGACGAGCAGGATGAACACCGCCGCTACCAGGCCGATGGCCTCGGACACCCCGGGCGGCGCGTACTCCGCCCGCTGCACCACGTTGCCGCCGGCCTCTACCGTGAGGCCGTCCCCACTCGCCCGCTCCACCAGGTCGAGCAAGGGCTTCACGTCTGCCGGGTCCAGGTCAATGGCGCGCTCGGCGTACTGGAGGGTGGCAAAGGCCACGCGCCCGTCCGGTGAGATCGCCCCCTGGCCGCCCGGCTCAAACGGCGAGCCGACGACCACCACCTTAGGCAGCGAGCGGGCGGCGGCCAACACCGCCTCCACCCGCGGGCGGGTCT
This sequence comes from Dehalococcoidia bacterium, assembly GCA_042408665.1. Taxonomy (GTDB): domain Bacteria; phylum Chloroflexota; class Dehalococcoidia; order CAUJGQ01; family CAUJGQ01; genus CAUJGQ01. The sequence continues at coordinate 15,078 of JBHOQW010000281.1, read as the reverse complement.
CCGGAGAAGCGATGCCCGCCTCGGCACGGAACACGATGAGGGCCTGGTCACCGGCACGCTGGGGGAAGCGCTCACGCAGGAGGGTGAACGCCCGCTGCGACTCGGTGCCGGGAAGCTGGAACGTGCTGGCGAACCCGGCGCCGGCGACGCGCCACAGCCCAAGCAATACCGCCAGCACGGCCAGCCAGCCGAGCGCCACCGCGCGTCGGTGCCGCACCGCGAACCGGGCCCAGCGCGCCAGCCAGCCGCTATCCGTCGTCTCGGCTGTCATCCGGGTGCCTTGCCATAGATCTCTCCACCTCTCTTCGGCCAGCGTATCAGCCGGCCTAGTCACGGACCAGCGCACGCCGTTCAGCGAGGCAGGCGGTCCGCGTCCACCGGCCACCGCGCATCGCAGGGCCGCCACCGGCCGCTCCTCCGAGCCTCACCCCCCGGCATCGGTGTCGAGCGGAGCTGGCCGCCGCCCGCTCTCCGGCCCGCCCTCACCCCGGCCCGCGGCCACAGGCATGGGCCCCGTGCCTTCGGACGGGGAGACGGGGGTGAGGGTCGGCCGGGGGCTAGGGCCGGCAGCACGAGCGACCGTCGGCGCCGGCCCGCCACCAGGCGGCGCAGCAGGCGGCGCAGCAGCCCGGGCCGCGGCGGCATCCCCGCCAGCAACGGCCCCAGGCGGGCTAGCCGCCGCTCGCGCCGATCCATTTCCAACCGACCCAGCATCCACTCGGTCTGCATGTTCAACATCGCCGCACTCCCCCTATCCCGTGCCGACGCACGGGGTCAGCCCCACAGACAAAAAGGCCACGGGGAGCGCCCGTGGCCCGCTGCCGGCGTGCATGGCCCTCGCCGTTCAGCCCGCGCTCCTACCTCCCGTGCTGCGCCTGCCCGCGGCCCTCCATCGCATGCCGACGATGGGAACCGTGAGCGGCCGCACCTGCGCCCGCGTTCCGGCGAGCATCATCACCCGACTCCTCGCTCCTGGTGCCGTTACCCTACGGCACCGCCGCTGCCCTGCCCACGACCAAACGGTGAGGCGGCCCCCTGGACGAAAGGGCGGGACGGCACCGATCCGTGGACCATGGGAGGCAGAGATCGTTAGCTGTTGCCGCGCGACATCTCGGCGGTCAGCACGGGGGGGGACGTCGGCTGGGGCACGTGACCCGTCTCCACGGTGACGGCCACCGCCTCCACCGCGGACAGCTCGGGCAGGACGGTGAGGAAGCGGCCGTCGGCGCCGGGCCGGAAGGTCATCCCGAGATCTTCGGGGCGGCCGGCGCGGATGGCCCAAAGCTGGTACACGCGCCCGCGCGGGGGTTGCGGCAGCCCCTCGAACACCACGATCGGTTGCTGGCCCGCCTCCCACACCACGGCGCCGCGCGCTCCGCCGAGCCCGGGCGCCGCGGTGAAGGGCACCACCAGCGCGCCGCGGGCGACGGCGTCGATCACCCGCTGCTGGGCGGTGAGCTGCGCCTCACGCCGGTCCAGCACCCGCCGGAGCTCAACGTTCCACAACGATAGCCCCAGGGCAAGGAGCAGGACCGCCGCCGCCCACCACCCCGGACGCACACGCGGTCCCACCGGCCGTCGCTCACCGCGCACCGCCGGCGCCCGAAACGGCCGCTCAGCGCGGGAGCGCGGCACTCGGTCAGCCGTCCCGCGGGCGACAGCCAGAATGCGATCCCGCAGGTCAGGTGGCGGCTCGACCGGTTCCACGGCCTCCGCCAGGAGCACGGCCGTCGCGGCCAGCTCCCGCACGGAGCGGTGCGGTCGCGAGCAGGCCGCGAGGTGCTCGTGTGCCGCCTGCGTCTCCTCGGGCGACGTCGCGCCCAGCGCCAATGCGCCCGCCAGCTCCTCAAGCTCCTCGCAGGTCATGGTGGTCATCCATCCGTGCGTCTCTCCTGGTGCCCCGGCCGCCCGCTCTATCCCGCGTCCCCGGCCAGGAGGGCGCGCAGCCGCTCCATTGCCAGCCGCATCCGGCTCTTTACCGTGCCCAACGCCACTCCGGTGCGGTTCGCCACCTCCGGGTAGGTCAGGCCGGCGAAGTACGCCAGCTCGACCACCTGCCGCTGCTCGGCGGGCAGCCGCGCCAGCGCTGCCCGCACCGTCGCCCCGTCCACCGCGCGGATGCCCTCCTCCTCCGGGTCGTCGGCGGTGGCCAGTACGAGCGTGTCCACCGGCACCGCTCGCGGAGCATCACCGGGCCGGCGCAAGAGATCGATCGCCCGGTTGCGCACGATGGTGAGCAGCCACGCGCGCACCGTGCCGCGCTCGGGGTGGTACGTCACCGCTCGCCGCCACACTGCCAGAAACGCCTCTTGGACCGCGTCCTCCGCCGCCTCGCGCTGACGGAGAATGCCGAGGGCGAGGGCAAAAGCGCTGCCGCCGTGCCGCTCGTAGAGCCGCGCCAGGGCCTCGGCGTCACCGTTGCAGATCCGTGCCACAAGCTCCTGATCCTCGCCCGACGGGCTCTCGCTCCCCACCCGATCCATCCCACAGCGGTGGTACGCCGCACTGGCCACGTGGGATCAACCGTCCCGGCACACCGGGGCGGCGCCACGGCCGTGTCGGCGATCGCGCCCAAGGCCGCGCCCTCGCTCCTTGCACAGGATATCCGGTACGCTGCCCGTGAGGGCACCATGCCGAGGCGACGTGAAGGGCCGCTCCAGCGCTACAACCGCCGCTTGCTGGCGCCGACCCCGGCGGGCGCGCTCCAGCGCTTCCTCATCGGCCCCGTCGGCACCTTCCTCACCAACACGCCGGTCTTCCTGCTGCCGCCCCGGCTGAACCTCCAGCCCAAGCACCGCGTGCTTGACCTGCAGGCCGGCCGCGGCGCCATCCTGCGCTTCCTGGCCGCCCGCATCCCCTTCCACGAACGCCCCGTGGGCCTGGACGCCTCCTTGGCCGCCCTCCACCTGGGCCGTCACGATATGGGCGCCGATGCGCCGGTGGACCTGGTAGCAGGGCGCCTCACCCACCTGCCGTTCGCGGACGCTTCCTTCGACCTGGTGATCGCCGCGCACGCCTTCCGCCACCTGGCCGATCCTGGCCTTCTGCAATGCCTGCTGGAGGTACACCGCGTGCTGCGCCCGAACGGTGTCCTGGCAGCGTGGGAATTCGCACCGCTCAGCTCGCGCACCCTCAACCGGTTGCACCTGCGCCTGCTGGCACGCGATCCAGTGCGGCCGCACCTGCGCGGGTTCGGCCCGCTGGCGCATCTCGCCGCCGAGGCGGGCTTCGTGCGCATTGAGCGGCCGCTCCTGCGTCCCTTCCTGTTCCCGCCCATCCCCCGTACCGCCATCCTGGCCCAGAAAGGGGAGTGAGGCATCACACGGAGCGTGACATGGAACGGGGCGCAGCGCCCTCCCGGCCGTGTTCCGCCCCACGGCTCACCCGCGATACAGTCCGTGAGCCGTGATGTAGGCCTCGACCGCGGCCGGCACCAGGAAGCGAATGGAGATGCCCTGTGCCACCCGTCGGCGGATGTCCGTGGAAGAGATGTCCACCTGGGGCATGGGGACCACGTCGATGCGCTCCCGAATCCCGGGCACCGCCCGCTCCAGCGCGGTCGGGTCGGGCGGGGGGCAGCCGGGGCGGGCGGCGACGGCCAGCCGCGCCAGTTGCACGATGCGCGTCGGCTCCCGCCAGTTGGGCAGGTCGGCGAGGGCGTCTTGCCCAAGGATGAAGTGCAACTCCGCCTGCGGGCCGAGCTGCCGTTGCAGCACGGACAGCGTGTCCACGGTGTAGGACGGACCGCGACGCTCGCTCTCGATAAGCGAGACCTCAAAGTAGGGGTCGCCGGCCAGGGCGGCGCGCACCATCGCCACGCGGTCGGCCACGGGCGCGATGCGCCGGTCCGCCTTGCGCCAGGGGGCCCCTGCAGGGACGAACAGCACCCGGTCCAGGCCGAGAAACACGCGCGCCTGCTCCGCCAGGATCAGGTGCGCCAGGTGGATGGGGTCGAACGTGCCGCCCATCACGCCGACCTTCACGGTTGCCCTCCGCACGCACCGGCCGACGGCCGCCGACCGACTACTCCTCCCACGTGACCTCGACGTCGCCGAAGCGGACGCGGTCGCCTGGCTGCACGCCGGCGCGGCGCAGCGCGGAGGCGACCCCCATCCGGCGCAGGCGCCGGAAGAACTCGGCGCGGGCCTCGTCATGGCTGAGGTCCAGCATCTGCGCCATCGCCTCCACGCGGCGACCGCGCACCACGAACACGCCGTCCTCCCGCGTCACCGTGACCCGCGGCCGCGGCTCCGGCCGCAGGACCGGCACCTCCACGGGCGCGGCCGCGGCGGGTGGCGCCTCCTGCTTGAGCCGTTGCAGCTCCGCCCACACGCGCTGCACCAGCTCGCGCACCCCCTCGCCGGTGGCGGCGGAGATGGCGAGCGGCTCGATGCCGCGCTCCCGCAGCCGCGCGCGCAGCTCCGGCAGGCGCCTGCGTACCTCCGGGATGTCGATTTTGTTGATCACCACGATCTGCGGCTTGCGGGCCAGCGCCTCGTTGAACAGCGCCAGCTCGCGGTTCACGGTATCCATATCCGCTATCGGGTCCGGGCGGGAGCCGTCCAGCAGGTGGACGAGCAGGCGGGTGCGCTCGATGTGCCGCAAGAAGTCGTGTCCCAGCCCGGCGCCGGCGTGCGCTCCCTCGATCAGGCCGGGGATGTCGGCCATCACAAAGGCGTCGTAGCCGACCTCCACCACCCCGAGCACCGGCTCCAGGGTGGTGAAGGGATAGTCCGCGATCTTGGGCCGCGCGGCCGACACCGCCGAGATCAGGGTAGACTTGCCGGCCGACGGCACGCCGATGATGCCGACGTCGGAGATGAGCTTCAGGTCCAGCTTAAGCCACGCTTCCTGCCCGCGCTGGCCGCGTTCGGCAAACCGTGGCGCCTGGTTGGTGGGGGTGGCGAAGCGGGCGTTGCCCTTGCCGCCCATCCCACCGTAGGCGGCAATCACGGAGGCGCCGGGCGTGTCCAGGTCGGCGATGAGTTCCCAGTCCTCCGGCCGCGCCTCCTCCGGCGATACGCCGGCGCGCAGGCGGCGCACCTGCGTTCCCACCGGCACGCGGATCACGAGGTCCCGGCCGGAGCGACCGTGGCGGTTGGCGCCGGCGCCGTTCTCGCCGTTCTCCGCCACGTACCGGCGCCGGTAGCGCAGGTCACGCAGGGTGGTGATCGACGGGTCGGCCACCAGCACCACGTTGCCGCCCTGGCCGCCGTCGCCGCCGTCGGGGCCGCCGCGCGGCACGTACTTCTCGCGCCGAAAGCTGACCGCCCCGCTGCCACCGTCACCGCCCTTCACATAAATGATCGCCTGATCGATCACGGCTATGCGCGCTCCGATGCCCAGTATACGGGAGCAACGGTCCACAACGCGGGGCAACGGCGACCGCCCCGGTCGTGTCGCCGACCTTGGCGGGCGTGCGGTCGTGCGCATGGGGTCGTCGCGGTGATCGGGGTGTGGGTGTCGTGGACAACGTGGATTCGCCGCGGGGCGGGGACGGGATCCGGTCAAGGGTGTGGGGATGGGGCGCCGGTCGACGGTGGACGCGGGCGGCCGTGGGCCGCCCCGGGCAGGGGCGGCGCCCGGGCGCGGGGTAGGCGCCACCGGGGATATCCCCAGGAGGTGGCGATTTTCCACAGAACGGGTGGAAGTTTTCCACAGGGCCGCGGAGAGGCCAGCAGATAGCCGCGGTGGCTATACCGGCGAGCAGGGGATCAGTCGCGGGCGATGCGCTCGCGGATCTCGGCGATCTGCTGGCGCAGGCCAGGGTCGAGATAGAGGGCCTGCTCGATCTTCTCGGTGCCGTGCAGCACGGTGGTGTGGTCGCGCTTGCCGAGCAGGCGGCCGATCTCGGTGAGGGGGCGGGCAGCGTCGGTGCGCAGCAGGTACATGGCGATGTGGCGGGCGTGCACCAAGTGCTTGTCGCGCGCCTTGCCGGCGAGCTGACGGGCATCCAGGTCGAAGTACTCGGCCACAGCGTCGATGATCGCCTCCGGGCTGGGGGCGCGCCGGCGCGGCGCCGGCGCCAGGTCGGCCAGGGCTTGGGCGGCCAGACTGAGGGTGATCTCGGCCCCGGTGAGGCGGGCGAAGGCCAACACGCGGTTGAGGGAGCCTTCCAGCTCGCGGATGTTGTCCTGCACGCGCTGGGCGATCACCTCCAGCACGGCGTCCGGCACGCGCAGGCCCTGCTCCTCGGCCTTGGCGCGCAGGATGGCGAGGCGGGTCTCGTAGTCCGGCGGTTGGACATCGGCGATGAGCCCCCACTCGAAGCGGGAGCGGAGCCGGTCCTCCAGCAGTGAGATCAGCTTGGGCGAGCGGTCGGAGGTGATCACGATCTGGCGGTGGCGCTGGTGCAGGTCGTTGAAGGTGTGGAAGAACTCCTCCTGCGTCTGCTCCTTGCCGGCGATGAACTGGATATCGTCGATGAGGAGTAGGTCCGTGCTGCGGTACTTAGCGCGGAACTCCTCTCCCCGCCGCTCGCGGATGGCGTTGACGAACTCGTTGGTGAACTGTTCGGCGGAGACGTACACCACGCGCAACCCTTTGGCCAGGGCCACATGACCGATGGCGTGCAACAGGTGCGTCTTGCCCAGCCCCACGCCGCCGTAAAGGAACAAGGGGTTGTACTCACGGCCGGGGTTGGCCGCCACCCCTTGCGCGGCGGCGTGCGCGAGCTGGTTGGACTTACCCACGATGAAGCTGCGGAAGGTGTACTTTTCGTTCAGGCGTGGGCCGTCTACCGCCAGCACCTCGGCCGGGCGTGGCGGGGCGGCCGCCTCCCGCTCCGGTGCGACGGCTTCCGGTGTCGCCGCCTCAGCCCGGCCTGCCGGGGGTGCCGCGTCACGGCGGGCCGGGGCGGCGCCGGCGACCTCGAACTCCAGCTCCACCGGTGCGCCGGTCACCCCGGCCAGGGTGTGGCTGATCAGCGGCCGAAGCTTGCCGGCCAGCTGCTCGCGCACGAAGTCACTCGGCGCGACCACCGTGAAGGTGCGGCCGTCGAAGCGGGCGCCGACGGTGTCGCGCAGGTAAGTGGCGAAGATGGGACCGGTGACCTGGAGCTGGAGCTGGCCGAGCACGGCCTGCCAGATCTGGGCTGGGGACGGGCGGTCCATGGTGGCAAGGCTCCCGGGCTGCGCGCCGAGCGGGGGAGGGAAACAGAGGGGCACAGGACCCCTAGGCGCTCAGCATCGGCGCTGGGCCGCGACAGGGAGGATAGCAGCGCCCTTCCGCGACCGGCAAGGCGCTTCTGTCGAGCCGGTCGCGAAAATGTGGTAGGGAGAGAGACGAGGGCCCATCGACGGTCTCGGCGTGTCGGGGAGGGTGGCCATGCTGCTGGCGATCGACATCAACAACACGAGCGTGCACCTGGGCGTGTGGGCGGGCGAGGAGCTGCGCGCCACCTGGCGTTTGGCCTCCGATGTGGAGCGGCTGCCGGACGAGTACGCCAGCCTGCTGCTCACCCTGATGCGGGCCGGCGGCATCGACCCGGTCCAGGTCCGCGACTGCGCCATCGGCAGCACGGTGCCGTCGCTCACGCAGACCTTTCAGGAGCTGGTGAAGCGCTACTTCCGCGTGCACCCGCTGGTGGTCGGCTCGGGCGTGCGCACCGGCGTGCGCATCCTGTACGACAACCCGCGCGACGTGGGCGCCGACCGGATCATCGACGCAGTGGCCGCGCTGCGGCTGTACCCGCCGCCGCCCCTGATCATGGTCGATTGCGGCACCGCCACCGTGTTCGACGCCATCTCGGCGGAGGGCGACTACCTGGGCGGGGCGATCGCGCCGGGGATGGGGGTGTCGGCGGAGGCGCTGTTCACGCGGGCGGCGCGCCTGTACCGGGTGGAGCTGGAGAAGCCCAAGAGCGCCATCGGCAAGAACACCGCCCATGCCATGCAGGCCGGGATCATGTTCGGCTACGCGGGGTTGGTGAGGGGATCGTGGCCCGCTTCAAGCAGGAGCTGGGCGGCAGCGCCAAGGTGATCGCCACCGGGGTGTACGCCCCCCTCATCGCCCGCGAGACCACGGTGTTCGACGTGGTCAACCCCAACTTGACCCTTATCGGTCTTCGTTTCATCTACGAGATGAACCGCGGCGAGGCCCGCGGGCGGGAGTGAGGAGGCGACACGAGCATGGACCCCTTCAGCGCAGCGGCCTACGACATCATCCAGACCAGCATCCAGGACCTGCGCGCCACGGTGACGGATATGGACCGACAGGCCCTTAACCGGGCGCCGGCGCCGGACACCAACTCCATCGCCGTGCTGGTGGCGCACGCCGTCACCTCCGCCAAGACGCTGCTGGACGCGGCCCTCACCGGGCGCATGGACCGTGGCTACTACATGGGCACGGTGCGGCCGGCGGCCTTCGCCACGCGCGACGCCGACGCCGCCACCCTGCTGGCCCTGCTCGACGAGCTGGCGCGCACCGCGGAGCGCCTGACCACCGAGGGCGCGCGCGCCGACTACGCCGCGCCGGTGGCGTACACGGGCGGCGAGAGCGGGCCGCCGCGCACCCGCGCCTGGTGTTTGCTGCACGCCGTTGAGCACCTGCGCGAGCACGTGGGCCACGCCCAGCTCACCAAGCAGCTTCTGACCTGAGGTCGGGGGCGGCCGGCCGCGCTCCCGGCCGGGGGCGCGGTTTGCTATGCTCCCTGCGGCCGACACCTCAGATCGATCGCCAATCGCCAAAGCCAAAGGAGGAAGGCGTATGCCCCATCCCCTGTACCGCGCCGCCGTGATCGCCGGTGTGGATGAATCCGACGAGATCGGCAACCTGCCGGACAAGTCGCCCTTGCAACTGCACGCCGAGGCGGCCATGAACGCCCTGGCGGACGCCGGCATCGACAAGTCCGAGGTGGACGGCATCGCTACCGCCGGCGTCTCCACCCTGCAGGTGGCGGAGTACCTGGGCATCACCCCGCGTTGGACGGACGGCACGGCGGTGGGCGGTTCGTCCTTCGTCATCCACGTCGGGCACGCCACCCAGGCCATCGCCGACGGCCGCGCCTCGGTGGTGCTGATCACGCACGGGCAGAGCCGTATGGGCGGCCGCGGCCGGCCCGCCGGCGGGGCGGACCCCACCAACCTGGCGGCGCAGTACGAGGCGCCGTACGGCGTGATCGGCGCCCCCTACGCTTACTCGCTGGCCTGCACGCGCCACATGGCGCTGTACGGCACCACCAAAGAGCAACTGGCCGAGATCGCGGTGCAGACCCGCCGCTGGGCGATGCTCAACCCCAAGGCGATGATGCGCGACCCGATCACCGTGGAGGACGTGCTCAACTCGCGCCTTATCTCCTGGCCCTTCAACCTGCTGGACTGCTGCCTGGTGACGGACGCCGGTGGCGCCTGCGTGGTGGTGAGCCCGGAGCGGGCGCGCGACCTCAAGAAAAAGCCGGTGTGGGTGCTGGGCATGGGCGAGGCCCACGACCACAACATGATCAGCCAGATGCCGGATCTGACCCGCACGCCGGCGCAGTACTCTGGTCCGGCGGCCATGGGCATGGCCGGCGTCACCCACGCCGACATCGACCTGGCCATGATCTACGACTCCTTCACCTACACCGTGCTGGTGACGCTGGAGTCGCTGGGCTTCTGCAAGCCGGGCGAGGGCGGGGCGTTCGTGTCCGGCGGCCGCATCGGCCCGGGCGGCGAGCTGCCGGTGAACACCAACGGTGGCGGCCTGTCCTACACCCATCCCGGCATGTACGGCATGTTCCTGATCATCGAGGCCGTACGCCAGCTCCGGGGCGAGTGCGGCGCCCGCCAGGTGCCGAACTGCAAGGTGGCGCTGGTGAACGGCACCGGTGGCTCGCTCTCCTCCACCGGCACGCTCATCCTCGGCGCCGACTGAGCGCCGGTACCACCGCATCGCAGACACGACCGCCCGGCTGCCACGCCGGGGCACGACGGGGAGGCCGACATGACGACGCAGCAGGCCTACAAGAAGCCGGTGCCAATGGTGACGCCGGAAAGCCGCTTCTACTGGGAGAAGTGCAAGCAGCACGAGCTGTGGATGCGCTACTGCAACCGCTGCCAGAAGCCGTACTTCTACCCGCGCGACGTGTGCCCGATGTGCGGCGGGCGCGATGTGACCTGGCGGCAGATGAGCGGCCGCGGCCGCATCCACACGTTCGCCATCGTGCACCGCGCGCCCACGCCCGCCTTCGCCGACGACGTGCCGTTCGTCACGGCGATCGTCGAGCTGGATGAAGGCCCGCGCATGATGACCAACATCGTCATGGAGGACCCCACGCCGGAGAAGCTCAAGGTGGGCATGCCGGTGGAGGTGGTGTTCGAGGACATCACCGAGGAGATCAGCCTGCCCAAGTTCCGGCCAGTGTGAGCTGCGCGGCACGAACGAAGGCGGCACCGGTTGCTCGTGGTGGGCGCTGCGGGCGCTCGCCGCCATATCGCCACCCCGGCACCGCGCGCTGCCCCGCACCGCGCACGCGCCCACCATGCAGGTTTCACCGCGTCCTCCCTACTTAGGGTAGGGTTGGTCGGGCGTCGCATCGGGATGGACCGGACCCGGACGGCCGGCGGGCGCGCCTCGCGTGACCGGCGCGGCTCTGCTACGGTCTAGCCAGGCGCGTGAGTCGGGAAAGGCGGGCGTGCTTCCGAGAGATTTAAGACTTTGGTAGCACGCGGCGGGAAACGGCCGGTGTAGGCTGTAAAGTGAGCGCGGCCGGGCAGGACCGCGCCGGCCGGGAGGAGTGCGACGCGATGCGCGTGGCCGACGGGGCGGAGCCGCCGGTTCGGCGTCGAGGACCGGCGTGGCGGCGGGTGGGCGCGCGGCTGCAACTGCCGCTCACCCTGCTGGGCGGCGCGCTGCTGGGCGTGCTGATCATGCTCGTGTACCTGCAGGTGCGCCCGCCGCCGGGGCGGTTCAGCGTCGAGGACGTGCGCCGCATCGCCCAGGAGCAGATCGCCTCCGCCACGCCCGCCCCGCCGGTGGAGCCCGTCATCTACGCCCAGGTGCGCCCGTCCGTGGTGCTGATCACGGTCGCCGGCCGCAACCCGGACAACACCTCGTTCAGCGGCCGCGGCAGCGGCGTGGTGGTGGACGAGAACGGTGCCATCCTCACCAGCCTGCACGTGATCGCCGGCGCCGACACGGTGGACGTGCGCTTCTTCGACGGCAGCGCCCGCTCGGCGCGGGTGGTGGCCCGCCAGCCGGAGCGTGATCTGGCCCTTCTCCAGGTGGACGGGCTGCCGCAGGGGGTGGAGCCGGCCACCCTGGGCGGCAGTGTCAGCCCCGGGGATCCGGTGCTGGCCATCGGTGCCCCCTTCGGCCTGGAGGGGAGCGTGACCAAGGGGGTGGTGAGCGCGCTGGGGCGCCGCTTCACCGTGGCGGCTACCGGCCAGACCCTGGACAACATGATCCAGTTTGACGCGGCGGTCAACCCCGGCAACTCCGGCGGGCCGCTGGTGGACCGGCAGGGGCACGTGGTCGGCATCGTGGCCGGCATCGCCAACCCCACCAACCAGAACGTGTTCATCGGCCTCGGCTTCGCGGTGCCCATTGAGGCCGCCGCCGGGCTGCAGGCGCCGATTCACTAGAAGCGTGCCGCGTCGTGCGTGGTGCGGAGCAGCGAAGGCCGCGTGCCGAGCGCCGTGCGCGACGCAGGACGTGAGACGCCACACGCGATAGGAAGCCGCTTCAATGACGACAACCGAGAACGACGCACAGACACCGGAGCCCCTCTCGCCCATCGAGCAGGTGCTGTTCGAGATCAAGAAGGTCATCGTCGGCCAAGAGGCCTTGCTGGAGCGGCTGCTGGTGGCCCTCCTGGCGCGCGGGCACATCCTGGTGGAGGGGGTGCCGGGGCTGGCCAAGACGCTGGCCATTCGCACCGTGGCGCAGACCATCGGCGGGCAGTTCAAGCGCATCCAGTTCACGCCGGACCTGGTGCCGGCGGACCTGATCGGCACGCGCATCTACAACCAGCACACGGGCGAGTTCACGACCTCCTTCGGGCCGGTGTTCACCAACCTGCTCCTGGCCGACGAGATCAACCGCGCCCCGGCCAAAGTCCAATCCGCCCTGCTGGAGGTAATGCAGGAGCGGCAGGTGACGATCGGCCGGGAGACGCACCGCGTGCCGGACCCCTTCCTGGTGCTGGCCACCCAGAACCCGATCGAAACCGAGGGCACCTACGCCCTGCCCGAGGCGCAGGTGGACCGCTTCATGTTCAAGGTCTTGGTCGATTACCCCAGCGAGCGTGAGGAGCTGGTCATCGTGCAGCGTATGACCGGCCCCGTGCCGCAGCCGCGCGCCATCCTCACCACCGACGAGCTGCTGGAGCTGCAACGGCAGGCCGACCAAGTGTACGTGGACCCGGAGCTGATGGAATACGCCGTGCGGTTGGTGTCGGCCACGCGCCGGCCGGCCCAGTATGGCCTGGCGGACGTCGCCCGCTACGTCACCTACGGTGCCAGCCCGCGCGCTTCGATCAATATAGTGCTGGGCGCGCGCGCCCTGGCCCTGCTGCGCGGGCGCGACTACGCCGTACCGCACGATTTCGTGGACCTGGTGCCGGATGTGCTGCGCCACCGGTTGGTGCTCTCCTACGAGGCCCTGGCCGATGGGGTGACGCCGGACATGATCATTCAGGGCATTCTGGAGCGGGTGCCGCGGCCGGTGCGCCCCCTTACCGACGAAGGGCACCGCGAGCCGCCGGCGTCCGCGCGGCCGGGGCTGGCCTACCCGTGAGGGCGGGCGGCCCGGGGGTGATGAACGATGAGCGCGGCCCTCTCCGCCAGCGTCCCCGCGCCTGATGGGCGCCCCGCCACCGCCGAGCGGATCCTGCAGCGGCTGGACTGGCACGTGGTGCGCCGTCTGGACGGCCTGTTGCAGGGCGATTACCGATCGCTGTTTTACGGGCATGGGTTGGACCTGGCCGAGGTGCGTCCCTACCAGCCGCAGGACGACGTGCGCTACATGGACTGGAACGTGACGGCGCGCATGGGTGAGCCCTACGTGCGCCAGTACCTGGAGGACCGGGAGATCACCGGCTGGCTGCTGTTGGACCTGTCCGGCTCGGTGGACTTTGGCACCGCCCGCGCGCACAAGCGTGACCTGGTGGTGGACTTCGCCGGGGTGATGGCGCGCCTGCTCACCCGGCACGGTAACCGCGTGGGCGCCCTGCTCTACTCCGGCGGCGTGGACGAGGTGATCCCGGCGCGGGGCGGTCGCCGCCAGGCACTCACCATCATTCACCAGCTTGTGCGCCCGGACCGGCGCCGCTCGCGCGGGCCGACGGACCTGACGGGGGTGCTGGACCGCGCGGCGCAAGGCATCCGGCGCCGCTCGCTGGTGTTCGTGGTGTCGGACTTCATCGCGCCCCCTGGCTGGGAACAGCCGCTGCGGCGGCTGGCGCAGCGACACGAGGTGATCGCCGTCTGGCTGCACGACCCGCGCGAGGAGGAGCTGCCGGACGTGGGGCCGCTCATCCTGGAGGACGCGGAGACGGGCGAGCAGCTCTACATCGACACGCACGACAAGAAGTTCCGCGCCCGCTTCGCGGCGCTGGCCCGCGAGCGGCGCGAGCGCTTGGCGCGCACCTTCGCCCGCTGCGGCATCGACCTGCTCCCGCTGTCGACGGCGGGTGATGTGGTGGGCGCGCTGGCGCGGTTCGTCCTGCGCCGCCGGCAGCTGCGGTCCGGGCGCACCGGAAGCGGCGCCGTCGCGCCGGTTGCCGGCCGGCCGGTGTGGGGCGAGGCGGCGGGGGGATAGAAGGGCAGACCGCGGCCAGCGCGGTCGCGGTTCCTGAGGAACGGGAAGGTCGCCATGTCCTTCATGTGGCCGCAGATGCTGGTTGCGCTGGTGCTGGTGCCGCTGCTGGCCGGGGTCTATATCTGGCAGCAGCGGCGGCGGCGCAAGTACGCCGTGCGCTACGCCAGCTTGGCGCTGGTGCGCGACGCGGTGGGTAAGGGGCCGGGGGTCAAGCGGCACGTACCGGCGGCCTTCTACCTGCTGGCCGTGACCGGCATGATCATCGCCCTGGCCCGGCCGCAGGCGCCGATCGAGGTACCGCACAACACCGGCACGGTCATCCTCTCTATCGACGTCTCCGGCTCCATGCAGGCCACCGACGTGAAGCCCAACCGCATGGAAGCCACCAAAGAGGCGGCGCGGCTGTTCGTGAAGCGCCAGCCCAAGGGCGTGAAGATCGGCGTGGTGTCGTTCAGCGACTTCGGCGCGCTGGTGCAGCCACCCACGCGCGACAAGGACGCCGTGCTGCGCGCCATCGACCGGCTGCGGCCGCAGCGAGGCACCAACATCGGCGCCGGCATCGAGGTGGCGTTGGACGCCATCGTGGAGGACCTGGACCTGCCGCGGCCCACGGCCACGCCTGGGGCGGGCGGTGTAGGCGGACGTGCGGTCGGCGGACGGCCCACGCCGGTGCCGGCGCCCCCCGGCCAGCCGGGGAAGACGCCGCCGGCCAGTATCGTGCTGGTGTCGGACGGTGAGAGCAACGTGGGCCCGCCGCCGCTGGAGGTGGCGCAGGCGGCGGCGGCGGCCGGGGTGAAGGTGTACACCGTGGGTATCGGCACCAAGGAGGGCTCGGTGCTGCGCATCCAAGGGCGCAGTGTGTTCACCCGGCTGGACGAGGATACCCTTAAGGGGGTGGCGGAGGTCACCGGCGCCCGCTACCTGTCCGCCCAGAACGAGAGCGACCTCATGAAGGTGTACGACGAGCTGTCGCGCGAGCGGGCGTTTGAGAAGGAGAAGACCGAGGTGACGTTCGCCGTCACGCTCGGCGCGCTCGTGCTGTCCCTCATCGGCGGTGCCCTCTCCCTCCTGTGGTTCAACCGCCTGCCGTGAGGCGTCTCCGCCGGCGGCGAGAGGCACAGCGGCGGGGGCCTCTCTTCCGGCCACCTCGCCGTACGGCACGCGCAGCGGTGATCCGACACCGCCCTTCCTGCGTACCGAGAGGTATCGATCCGTTCCGCGCACCACAGTAGGAGGTATCAGGTGTCTGCCGATGAGCCGAAGGCCGTGATCCGCCGTTACTTCGCCGCCCTAGACACGGGCGATCGCGCCACCCTCGATCAACTGATTGCGCCGGACTAT
>JBHOQW010000155.1:0-4453 GCA_042408665.1 Dehalococcoidia bacterium | reverse complement strand
TTGCCCAGCCTGATCGCCGCCGCACGTCGACATCGGAACGCTTACGCGCTCTTTATGCTCAATTTGTGCAGCGGCTGGACGATCATCGGCTGGATCATCGCCTTCACCTGGGCGGTCGTGCGCGAGCCGTCGTCGTACTAGACCTCACACGGCAACCACGCGGAGATCGGGGGGCGACGTGAAGCTCGTCGGCAAGGTGGCGATCGTGACGGGTACCAGCCCCAACATCGGCGGCGGCATCGCCGAGGGGTTGGCGGCGGAGGGGGCACGAGTGGCGTGCGTGGACGCGGTGCCGGAGAACGCGCACGACTGCGCTGCCTGGATCAGGCGCCGTGGCGGTGAGGCGCTCGGCATCGTCTGCGACATCACCGACGAGACCCAGGTGGAGGCGATGGTGCAGCAGGTGCGGGCGACCTACGGCGGCGTAGACGTGCTGGTGAACAACGCCGGGGTGCTGGGCGGCATGAGCGTGCTGGAGATGCCGCTCGAGCGCTGGCAGCACCAGCTCGCGGTAAACCTGACGGGCACCTTTCTCTGCACCAAGCACGTGGCCCGGCTCATGGTAGAGCAGGGACGTGGCGGCAGCATCATCGTGGTGGTATCCACCGCTGGGCACCAGGGCCAGCCGGGCAACATCGGCTACTGCACCAGCAAGGGCGGCCTGCTCAACTTCACACGCGCCGCCGCCATGGACCTGGCCCGCTACGGCATCCGCGTCAACAGCCTCACCCCCACCGCCACCGATCCCACGGAAGGGATGGAACGGGCCGTCGCCTGGGGGCGGGAGCGCCCGCAGCGCCGCCCCGGCGGCGGAGCGCTGGACTTCCGGTCCATGGTGCCCCTGGGGCGCCTGCCCAGCCCACGGCACTACGCACAGGCAGTGGTGTTTTTGGCCTCAGACGACGCGGAGATGATCACCGGCATGGACCTGCGCGTGGATGCTGGCGCTCTGGCCAAGTACTGGCCGTGGATACCGCAATCTTCAGCCACGACGGAAGGCGGGCCATCACGCTGAGAGGAGGAGACGGGTGGTGTACGACCTGGTGATCACCGGCGGCCACGTGTTCGACCCCAGCCAGTCGCTCGACGGGGTGATGGATATCGCCGTCTCGGGCGGCCGCATCGCGGCCATCGGCGCCAACCTGGCGGGTGAGGCGGCGCGGGTAATGCAGCTCACCCCCCGCCAATACGTGGTGCCGGGCCTGATCGACGTGCATGCGCACGTGATGTACGGCGCGCAAACGCCCGGTGTGAACTGGCAGGCCGCCCCACCCGACCTGGCCGGGGTGCTCTCGGGCGTGACCACGGTGGCGGATGCCGGCACCGTGGGGGCGTGGAACTTCGGCATCTACCCGCTCTACATCCGGCCCCAGGCCAAGACGCGCGTCCTCGCCTTCCTCAACATCGGCCGCACGGGCATCCTCGGTCAGCCGCTTGGCCAACCCGACGTCACCCACCCTGACGAGGTCGACCTTAAGGCGACGATCAAGGCCTGCACCACGCACCGCGACGCGATCAAAGGAATCAAATTGCGGCTGGTGGGCCCGGTGCTGAACGACGGCGGCGGTGAGGCGTTGATCGCCAAGGCGACAACCGCAGCGCGGGAGGCCGGCCTGCCGCTCATGGTGCACATCGGCGACGCGCTCAGCAAGAGCACGGCCGCCCCCGGCGTCACCCGCTGCCTGCTGCGCTCCCTGCGGCCGGGCGACATCGTCACCCACATCTGTACCGCCCACCCAGGCGGCGTGCTGGACGAGAACCAGCGCGTGATGCCGGAGCTGCGCGAGGCGCTGGACCGGGGCGTGCTTATCGACTCCGCCTCCGGCCGCAACAACTTCAGCGTGGATGTGTGCCGACGCCTGGCCGACCAGGGGATCCACCCACACACCATCAGCACCGACATGTCCACGCCGGGGCGCACCTCGATCGTCTTCAGCCTGCTGGAGTGCATGGCCAAGTTCATGGCCGTGGGCTACAGCTTCGAACAGGTGATCCGCATGACCACCACTAATGCCGCCCGCCTGCTGGGCATGGCCGACGAGATCGGCGCCCTAGCCGTAGGCCGGGTGGCCGACATCACGGTGCTGGAGGTCGTGCGCGGCACTTGGGAGTTTCGCGATTGCTTTGGCGAAACGTTCACCGGCGAGACGGCCTTGGTGCCGGTGCACACCATCCGCGAGGGGGAGCCCGTTGCCCCGGAGTGGGGCCCCCACCCCTGGGGGTGGCTGCCCAAATCGGCGGAGCGGTGAGTGGCACGTCCTGAGCAGGGGCACCCGGCGAGGTGCATTCACCCAACCTCACATCGGATTTACAACCCTCGGAGGAGCGTCATGAAGCGCAGCACGGAACGGATCCTCACCACCCATGCCGGCAGCCTGCCGCGGCCCGACGACCTGCGCGAGATGCTGATCGCTAAGGAGGAAGGCCGGCCCTACGACAAGGAGGCCTTCGCCCAGCGGGTGCGCAGCGCCGTGGCCGAGGTGGTAGAGCGGCAGATCGCCAGCGGGATCGACATCGTCAACGACGGGGAGGAATCCAAGCGCAGCTTCACCACCTACGCACGTGAGCGGCTGGCCGGCCTCGAGACCCGGCCGGCGGGACCAGGCGAGGGGTTCCAGCGTATCTTCGGGCGCGACATCCAGGAGTTCCCTGAATACTTCGCCGGCCGTCCCGACCTGCTGGGTGGACGGCAGATCGTGTGCGTTGGCCCGCTGACGTACATCGGCCATGAGGCCGTGCGCGCCGACATCGAGAACCTCAAGGCGGCGCTGGCCGGCAAGCAGGTGGAGGAGGCCTTCCTCACAGCGGTGGCGCCCGGCACCATCGAGCATTGGCTGAAGAACGAGCATTACCCCTCGACCGAGGCCTTTCTCTTCGCCATCGCCGATGCCATGCACGAGGAGTACAAGGCCATCACCGACGCGGGCTTCACCCTCCAGATCGACGATCCGGACCTGGCCGACGCCTGGCAGATCCACGCAGACATGGACGTACCGACGTATCGCTCGTTCGCCAAGCTGCGCATCGAGGCGCTCAACCACGCCCTGCGCGACATTCCGACCGACCAGGTGCGCTTCCACGTGTGCTGGGGCAGCTACCACGGCCCGCACAAGCACGACATCCCGCTGCGAGACATCGTCGACCTGATCCTGGAGGTGCGCGCCGACGGCTACTCCATCGAGGCGACCAACCCGCGGCACGAGCACGAGTGGCAGGTGTGGAAGGACGTCAAGCTGCCGGACGGGAAGGTGCTGATCCCCGGCGTCGTCGGTCACTGCACCGACTTCATCGAGCATCCGGAGCTGGTGGCGGAGCGGCTGGTCAAGTACGCCAACCTGGTCGGCCGCGAGAACGTCATCGCCGGTACGGACTGCGGGCTGGGTCAGCGCGTTGGCCATCCCAAGATCGTGTGGGCCAAGTTCGAAGCCATGGCCGAGGGCGCGCGGCTGGCCACCAAACAGCTCTGGGGTCGGTAAGCCCAAAGACGGAGTCTGGCCCACCGGCAGGACACGATCACCGCAGCGAACAGGGGGAGGGGCGCGATGCGGTATCCACGGACTGGTCGGGCTCATTCTGGTCAACGCCGACTGACGCGCCGCGACCTGCTTGGCCGCGTGGCCGTTGGCGGGGCGGCCGCCGTCTTCCTGGCGGCATGCGGCGCTGGTAAGGAGGAGGGGCGCGCCACCACACCCGGCGCAGGGGCCGCCGGGCGGGCGGCCACCACAGTTCCACCCACGGTAGCGGCCACCACGCCGGAGTGGGAGCAGACGCTGGCCGCCGCCAGGCGGGAAGGCAAAGTGGTGGGCAACACGTTCACTGGAGAGTCGTACCGGCGCATCCTGCGCAATTTTCGCAGGCCTATCCGGACATCAAGCTGGAGCACACCAGCCTAGAGGCGGTCGACTTCGCGCCGCGGGTGACGCAAGAGCGCGCCGCCGGTGTGTATACCTGGGACATCGTGCTGTTCCCCACGAGCACGGCGCTCCAGGTGCTCAAGCCGGCCGGGGTGTGGGACCCGATCCGTCCAGCCATCATCCTGCCAGAACTCAAGGACGACAAGGTCTGGCGCGACGGGTATGAGGCCGGATTCCTGGACAAAAACAAGGAACTGTGCTACGGCTACACGCTAGTCCGCGGCGGTGGCATCTACATCAACACCGACCAGGTGAAGGACGAAGAGGTCAAGGTCTTCACGGACCTCCTCAACCCCAAGTGGAAGGGAAGGATCGCCGTTTCCGATCCGCGCACGATCGGCTCGACCTTCTGGCCGCTCACTGTGGCGCGGCTCAAGCACGGTGACAGCATCATGAAATCGTTCCTCATAGATCAAGATCCGGTCCTGAGCCGTGATCGCAACCAGCTCTCAGAGTTTGTTGTTCGTGGTCGCTACCCAATCGGGATGGGCCTCAATGACCAGGCGATCAAGGACTTTCAGCGGCAGGGCGTGGGAAAG
>JBHOQW010000275.1:0-28379 GCA_042408665.1 Dehalococcoidia bacterium | reverse complement strand
GGTGCTGCCCGACCACCCCGAGGTGCGGCCCATTGAGTCGCTCTCCGAGCTGCCGCGGGTGGTGCTCAACCAGCGCATGTGGCAGTTCATCGACCCGCGTCTGTTCCTCTACCGTGTCTACAGCCACGACGTGCTGGTGCGCGAGCCGGAGGAGCGGCTGGAGACCTTTGAGCGCGAGCAGGAGGTGGTCGAGGAGGTGCTGGTGCCGCGCCGGCCGGAGCGGCAGCGCCGCCAGAAGGTGCTCGTGTTGCGCGACACCTCCAGCTCGATGCGGGACAACAACAAGGGCATCTTCGCCAAGGCCGTGGCCCTGGCTTACCTGATCAAGGCACATGAAGAAGGGGCAGAGGTTTCGGACCGCAGCTTCGCCAACCGCGTGCACGCACGCCTGCGCGCCTCCACCCTGGAGCAGTTCGCGGCCATCGCCCGGCGCATCCTCGCCGAGGGCTACTACGGCACCACCAACCTGGCCGCAGCCCTGGAGGTGACGATGCAGGAGATCCGGCGGGAGGAGCTGGGCCTGAACCCCTTCGCCAAGGCGCAGACGGAGATCCTGCTGATCTCCGACTGCGAGAACCCGGTGCAGCTCCCGCTGCTGCCGCCCGGCGTGACCGTTAACACCCTGCACCTGGAGGGCGGCCGTGAGGGGCACATGTTGCGCGATTACCCAAAGCGCCTGAAGGAGATTCAGGATATCAGCCGCCTGTTCGTGCGCATCGACACCTCCGGCCTACACCTGCCCGACCGCACGCGCGAGGCTTGGCTGGTGCGCGAGGAGGTACGCGCCGCTGAGGAGGCGGTCGCCCAAGCGCAGGCGGCGGGCGCCCGCGTCGACGCCGCCCTGCGCGAGCGGCTGGATCGTGCCCGCCGCCTGGCCGCCGTGTACGAGGGGCTGGCCCGCGCCCAGCGCGAGCACACCCGTGCGCACCGCGCCGGCCATGTCCGCTTCAGCGCGGAACGGCTTAACCTCCTCGCCTGGCTGCGCGCGCTGCTCGCGGCGATAGCGGCCCTTCTCAGCCGCTTGCCGGCCAAACGACCAAACGACGCCCCACCGGGCGCGGCACGGCCGCCGACAGCGGCCCCCCGTATCGTGTTCCGCCCCAAAGGGTGAGCCGTTCCCCCGCGTCCCCGATCGTTGGATCGCCTGGCGGCCGGCCGTTATGCCGGTGCACTGTGCTCCGTGTACGGCGTATACTAGCGCGGTATCCCAGCGGTGGTGCGCGGATGATCGAGTTTCAGCAGGCAAGCGGTAAGCGAAAGGCCGTCATCATGGGCAGCGTGATGCTCGGCCTGTTCGTGTCGGCCGTGGACCAGACCGTAGTCAGCACGGCCATGCCGCGGATCGTGGCCCAGCTCGGCGGGCTGTCGCTCTTCTCGTGGGTGTTTACCGCCTACATGCTCACCTCCACCACCTCGGTACCGATCGTGGGCAAGTTGGGCGACCTGTACGGGCGAAAGCTCTTCTTTATGGCCGGCATTGCCTTCTTCATGCTCGCCTCGATGCTGGCCGGGCTCTCTCAGACTATGCTCCAGCTCATCGTGTTCCGCGGCGTGCAGGGCTTGGGCGCGGGCATGATCATGGCCAACGCCTTCACCATCATCGGTGACTTCTTCCCCCCGGCTGAACGGGCCAAGTATCAGGGCCTATTCGCGGCCGTGTTCGGTCTGGCCAGCGTCTGCGGCCCGACGATCGGCGGCACCATTACCGATAACCTCAACTGGCGCTGGGTGTTTTACGTCAACGTGCCCGTGGGGCTGGTGGCCCTGCCGGTGCTGTGGTTGGCCCTGCCCGGCAAGCGCGCGGGCGGCGTGCGGCGTCCGGTGGACTGGGCTGGCGTGGTCACACTCACGGCCGGGGTGGTGCCGCTGCTGCTCGCCCTGGTGTGGGGCGGCAACGAGCTGGCCTGGACCTCGCCTCAGATTCTGGGCCTGCTGACCACCGCCGCCGTGATGACCGTCCTGTTCGTGCTCGCCGAAGCGCGGGCTCAGGAACCGTTGCTGCCGCTCACGCTGTTCCGCAACCGCATCGTCAGTGTCTGTTTACTGGTAGTGTTCGTTATCGGCGTGGGCATGTTTGGCGTGACGGTGTTCATGCCCTTGTTCGTGCAGGGGGTGACGGCCGGCTCCGCCACCGCCTCCGGCGTGGTGACGGTGCCGATGATGCTGGGCATGGTGGTGATGAGCAACATCGCCGGCCAGATCGTATCCCGCACCGGCCGCTATCGGGCGATGGCCATCGCCGGCATCGCCGTGGCGCTGTGCGGGCTCCTGCTCCTCTCACGCATGGACACCGGCACCAGCCGCACCGAGATCGCGCGCAACATGGTGATCATCGGCACCGGCATGGGCATGACGATGCCCACCTTCAACGTAGCGGCGCAGAACGCGGTGCCGTACACCATGCTGGGCGTGGCCACCGCCGCCATCCAGTTCTTCCGCTCTCTCGGCGGCACGGTGGGGGTGGCGCTCCTGGGCACGGTGCTCACCAACCGCCTGCGCCCGGAGCTGGCCCACAGCCTCCCGGCGGATGTCACCCAGCAGGCCCCCGCCGAGCTGGTGGCGCAGTTGCGCGACCCGCAGACGCTGCTCAACCCGGAGCGCTTCGCGCTGGTCCATCAGGGCTTTCTCGCGCTCGGCGCGGACGGGCAGGAGCTGTTCCTGCGGGCGGCCGCCTCCACGCGCGTGGCCCTAGGCAACGCCCTCAGCCATGTGTTTCTGATCGGCGCCCTGATCGTGCTCTGCGGCCTGGCATGCTCCTTCCTGCTGCGCGAGATCCCGCTGCGCCGCACGCACGAGCCGCGACACGCGCCGGATGAAGCCACCGAGGGGCGCGTGGCGGTGCCGCTGGACTGAACACCGCGGTTGGCCGCCACAACCTTAGCGGCACCTTAACACCTCACGCCAACCGCACCGCTTACGCTCGAACCAGAGCGCCCGGCCCGGGACGGCGCTCGCGTCATCACGGAGGTTCGAGCATCATGGCATGGTTCACCATAAACCGATTGCGGACCCTGGCCGCGGCCGGGGTTCTCACCGTGGCCGGCCTCGGCGGCGCCACCGTCGCGGCCGTTCACGCCCAGCAGCCCACCCCCACGCCGCCGCCCGCTCAGCAACGCGCCCAGCGCGCCGACGAGTTCCTCAACCGGCTGGCGCAGAACCTCGGCGTCACCCCCGAGCGCCTGCGCGACGCCATCAAGCAGACGGCGCTCCAGGAGGTGGACGCCGCCGTCGCCCGCGGCGACCTCACCGCCCAGCAGGCGCAGGCGATCAAGGACCGCATCAACGCCGGTCAGCTCGGGCCGTTTGGTTTCGGCCTCGGTCGGGGCCGCAGCGGGCCGGGGCCGCTGGCCGCGCGCACCGACATCGCGCAGTTTCTGGGGATCACGCCGGAGCAACTGCGCGCGGAGCTGAACGGGCAAAGCCTGGCCCAGGTGGCGCAGGCGCACGGCAAGAGCCGCGACCAGCTCATCCAGTTCCTGGTGAGTAACGCCCAGCAGCGGCTGAACGAGGCGGTGCAGGCCGGGCGGCTCACCCAGCAGCAGGCCGACCAGCGCCTGGCCGACCTACGGGCGCGCATCGAGCAGATGGTCGATCGCGTGCCCCAGCCCCGACAGCCGCGGCAGGGGCCGGGCGGCTCCACCCCATAAGGGCGTGAGCAGGCGACGGGGGACAGCCTGCTCCCTCACCGGGTGGGCATGTCGGTCACCTGCTCAAGAGCGGAGGCGATGCGCTCGATTTGGCGCATCGCCTCCGTGGGATTTCCTACCAAAAGGCTTCCTCGCTCAGCGTACCCCGGCCGGAAGGCGATCCGAAATGCCGGTAGTCGTCCGCTGGCCGAGCGGGAGCTGTAACCCGAGGGCGTCGGCCATAGCGAAGAACACCTCCGTGTTATCGAGCAGGCCGCTGAAGCGGGTGGCACCCGGGCCGGAGGCGTAAATCACCACATCGTCCACCGTGTGCACGCAGTTCGTCTGGTCAAACGGCAGGTTGCCCGTCTGGAGCTCAGCGTCCGGATCACGCTCTGGGTTGGGAACCGCGCGACGCGAGTTGGTGTCGATAAACGCAGGTTCAATCGGTCGCGCCTGGATCTGAAAGGCGTCGTGATGATCGGGATGATTGGACCAGCCGATAAAGAGCGTGCGGGACGGGTTGGGATCATCGGGGAAACCGTCGCCATCGCTGTCTATAAAGTTGGGAAAACCGGCACCGTCATAGACCCCGTTGCCGGCGCGACCGCTTCCACGCTCGCGATCATGTGTTCCTACCACGGACACCGAGTGGTTGTGATCGGCCGTGACGATGATAAGGGTATCACCACGACGCGCTGCCCACCGCTTGGCAAGACCGAGTGCCTTATCCATCTCGATGGTGTCCCACACGGCGCGCTGCCAATCAAGCGGGTGCTCTTGTTTGTCAATGGAGGCTCCCTCCACCATGAGGAAGAACCCGTTCGGGTTCTGCTCAAGCACCGCTAGCGCTGCCTCGGTCATCTCCCACAACGTCGGCTGGTCGAGCCAGGGGCCACCCACCAGCGCTTTGGGATCCAAGCCGGTCTTACCACCTAGCACCTTGGGGTCACGCAATACCTCACGATCGAGGTATACATTCATGTTGCCGGGACGGAAGAGCCCCCACAACCGCGGTGGCCGCTTGGCAAGGGCGGCTTGCAGCTCCGCCCGGGTGGTCACGACCTGCACCCCCTGAGCTCGCGCCTCATCAAGGAGATTGCGCTCATCTTTTGTCTCGGGATGGCTCCCAGGGTCAGAGGCAGGAAGAAACTTATCGTAGCCGCCGCCCATGTACACGTCGATGAACCGATCCGGTTCAAGCGCTTGGGCAGCGATCGCGCGGTAGCGCGCCCGGCGGCGGGTATGCGCGAAGAACGCAGCCGGCGTCGCATCGGTCACATCGGCAGTGGTGACTAGGCCCACTGCCATGCCACGGGCACGCTTTACCATCTCCACGATGTTCTCGACACGTGGGTTATCGAGGTCATCATCTGGGGTGTTGTCGGGATAGACCCCCATAGCGTTGACCTCGGCCTTGTGCCCCGTAGCGTACGCCGAGGCGCTATTAGCGGAGTCGGTCGCGATGGAGTCCAGGCCGGATGTGGTGACATGTCCGTACACCTCCATGCGATCCATCTCGAGCAAGCCGTTGTACTTACCCTCGACGATCCCTTTCGACACGATGCGTGCGGCGGTAATCGCTGCCTGACCCATGCCATCACCGATGAACAGGATGACATTTTTCGCCTTCGGTCCCCTGGGGTCGGCCGTCACCACGTTCCATGTCAGTGTGCGCGTCACCGTCTGTCCGCCAGCGAACAGCGTGACCTCGAGACGATACGTGCCTGGACGTGAAAAGGCCACCTGACGCCACGTGGCCTCCAGGCTCGTCGGACGCGCGTTGGACCGAATCGGCTCACCCGGCAGTACCTGCTCAGCGCCACCATTGTCCATGGTGACCTCGATACGCGCGTCCGTGGGATCGACGTTCTCCGCCTCGACACGCAGGTCAAACCGCTGCCCAACCAGGAATTTGGCCCGATCGATCGGCACCACCCGCAGACGCGGCGGTGCGTTCGGCTGCGGCTGGAAGCGCAGCAATTCTTGCTCCCATGACCAACGCCCGACGGCCGCATGCGGATCATGCTCAGCTCCGGACGGCACCACTGCAGGGCCGGACGTTCGCGGCGCACCGCGGGTTTTCGCTCCGTTCTCTCGGTTGTGCCACCCCTGGGCAGATTCGACACGGCCGCTGATAACCACCGTGGCCACGGCGGCACCGGCCTTGAACACGCCACGACGCGACATTGGACGACGAAAGAATCGGGCTATGCTGCGATACCCCTTCACGGTCAACGCTCCATCCACGTTTCGTTGGCGGTCTGCCCGTTGCGCACACTGGCGGCACCGCACTCCGTGTGCCGGTGTTACCCTAGGCCAGGTCTGTGATCGGGCGGTTAACCCGCGTTAAAGCTTGATGAACGCAGCAAGAGCGAACGCAGAAACAACGATGGTCGAGGCACCGCCCGGTCACGAGTGCACGCGCCGGTGTGCCGATGTCGTTCCCTGCCAGCGGTTGCGCGCCTCATCACCGATCGCGCCGAGGGCTATAATCGCCTCAAAGCGAGTTCGCAGGCTCGCGTGCGCAAGAGGGACAAGTAAGAGGAGGGACGAGGTGGAGCTGTACCGGGAGGGTGACATCGAGGTCGTGCGTATCGGGCCGCTGGGCCCATACGGCAACAACGCCTACGTCGTGCGCGACGCAGCCGCGCGCGAGAGCCTGATCGTGGACATGCCGGCCGAGGGGGAGAAGATCCTGCAGGCGCTGGCCGAGGCGCGGGTGACATCCATCGTGGCCACGCACTGGCACCCCGACCACTGGATGTCGTACGACCTGGTGCGCACGGCCACCGGTGCGCCGGTGTACGTGCACGAAGCGGAGATCAACATCCCACCGGAACGGATCGACGCCCGCCTGCGTGACGGCCAGGAGCTGCGCGTGGGCTCGGCCCGGCTACGGGTGATCCACACCCCCGGCCACACCCCGGGCAGCATCTGCCTGCTGCTGGGCAAGGTGTTACTCACCGGCGATACCCTCTTCCCCGGCGGACCCGGCCGCACCGCCCGGCCGGAAGACCTCAGCACCGAGATCCGCTCCATCGTGGAGCGGCTGCTGCCCCTGCCGGACGACGTGCTGGTCTGGCCCGGCCACGGCGACCCCACCACGATCGGCCGCTCGCGGGCGGAGTATCAGGTCTTCGCCTCGCGACCACACCGCCCCGACCTGCACGGCGACGTGACCTGGGATACCACAGAGTGAGGACGGTGGGATGAAGGTGCTCGACGTGGAGCTGCCGGAGTCGCTCGCGGCCTTCTACCGTGAGGTGGAGGCGCTGTTTGCGGCCGAAGGGATCACGCTTGTGTGCGAGCGGGCGGCGGGGCCGGAGTTCGGCGGCTTCTACCGTGAGACGGACAGGGCCTTGGTCACGGTGCGCTCCGACCTGCCGCCGGAGGCGACGTGCCACACCCTGGCGCACGAGCTGGTGCACGCCCTGCAGCGCCGCGAGGGTTGGCCGCTGGCTTCGGCCAGCCCGGAGCTGGGCGAGGACTCACCGGCGGCGGAGGTGGCCGCGGTGCTGCAAGCCCTGGTGCACTGCGCGGCCGCCGAGCTGCGCATCGCCCCGCTGGGCCTCGATGCCTCCTGGGAGCAACGCGAGCGCCACGCCGGGGTGCGCCACATGTTGCGCGCCCCACACCCCGGCGCCAATGTTCCCGGCACACCGGCCTGGGCGTACTGGAGCCTGCTGTACGCCTACCTGGACCTGCTCCACCCACCCGCGCACGTGCAGACGCTGCTGCGCAATTTCCGGCGCGTGGTGCCGCAGGCGGCCGCCACCGGGCAGCGCGCGGCCGACCTGGTCCGTTTCCACGGCTACGCCACATCCGGCCAGGCGCTGGCCGCCATGCGCGCGGTGCACCACCTGCTGCGTCTCGGTGATCACGTCGTGATCGAGGACCCGCGCGCCGGCGCCGCCGCACGTTGAGCGACTACCGGCCCACGCGGGACAAACACCGCGGCGCCGCCTTCAGAGCGGCGCCGCCCTCTCCCGTTCGCGAATGCGGCGTTAGCGGCCGGGGAAATCCGGCGGGCGTGAGGCCGCGCCCCCCGTGCCGGAGCCGGTCACGGAGTCACCCGGGCGGTACTCACCGGGTGGTGGCGAGGCGACGGTCGAGGCGGTTGTCGACCGCGCCGCCTCCTCGGCGCGTTTGCGCTCTTCTTCCTCCGGGTCGCGCGCCGCCTTACGGAACTCGCGGATGCTCTGGCCCAGCGCGCTCCCGATCCCGGCCAGCCGGCTGGCGCCGAAGAGCACAATAATAATGAGGAGCACGATCAAGAGCTCCTGCGCGCTCAACCCCAGCACCCCGGCCAGAACCATCGCTATCCCTCCACCGTCACAGGCACACTGGAGCCTTCCGGGGACGGTTGACCCTTCCCGTGCCCCCACCGTAGCACCGCCCCCCTGGGGAGTCAAGGAAGCCCGCGCCCGTCGGTCTCACGCCGGCCAACCGTCAATGGCTGTGAGCAGGGGAAGGTTCCTCGGCCGCCAGCCAGCGTTCCGCCCAGGCGGAGACGGCCTCGATCACCCGGCCGAGGTCCTTGCCTTTGTCCGTTAGCTCGTAGGTGATGCGCACCGGCGTCTGGGGGGCGACGACCCGGCGCACGATCCCTTCCGCCTCCAGCTCTTTGAGGCGCTCAGAGAGCATCCGGTCGCTCAGGCCGGGGACCGCAGCCGCCAGGTCAGAGAACCGGTTGACGCCGCAGAGCATGGCACGGAGGATCGCCCCCGTCCACCGGCGGCCGATCAGCTCCACCGCGTGATGGTACAGCGGGCAAAAGGCGCTCAGATGCGGCTCCATACGTCGCCTCCCCTCTCATCGTACTCCGGGCAGGCGGGTTGGCAAGGAGCGCGCTGGTCCGAAATCGGCGCATCCGCTCCTCAGACTCGGATCGGTGCCGCGGCGGTCAGCGCGCACGTGATGGCCGCCCGTAGCCCGCGCAGCATCGTCTCCAGCGCCATACTGGGCACCTCCGCGGCCATATCGGTTACCTGCTCCGGCAGGTAGGGAAGATGGACGAGGCCGGCCCGTACCGGTAGGCGCCGCAACGCGAGATGGTGCAGTACGCCGTAGCTGAGGTGGTTGCACACGTAGGTACCGGCGGTATTGGAGACGGCGGCCGGCACGCCCGCCGCCTGCATCTCCCGCACCATGGCCCGCACGGGTAGGGTGGCAAAGTACGCGGCCGGACCGCCGGGGACGATCGGCTCCTCGATCGGGTGATGGCCAGCGTTATCTGGCCGGCGGAAGTCGTCCAGGTTGATCGCCACCCGCTCCGGCGTGATCGCCGCGCGGCCGCTGCTCTGGCCCAGCATCACCACCACGTCGGGCGGCCGCCGCTCGATGGCGGCCACCGCCAGGTCGATACAGCGGTAGCGGACCACGGGCAGGATCAGGCACACGGTCTCGGCACCGGCGGGCCGCTCCGCCGCCAGGATTTCGGCCGCCAACGCCGAGGGGTTAACCGTGGCGCCGCCAAAGGGCTCAAAACCGGTGATCAACACGCGCGCCATGGCTGGCCTCCCACCATGCGCCGGGGCCATCGCGCCACCCCGGCTGGGTGGCGTTATGCTACCACGGTCGCGGTACACTGGAGCAGGTGAGCCACCGGCGCACGAGGCCGGGGCGGATATGAGGCGGCGATGACGGCATCCCCCCCATTGCCTGTGGAAACGCTGGAGCAGATCGCCCGGCGCGTGTTGGCCGGCGAGCAGTTCGGCGTGCTGGCCACGGCCGTCGATGGCCATCTGCACACCGCCACCATTCTGTTTGCCGACACGCCGGATTGGGAGCTGGTGCACGTCATCCGCCCGGCCACGCTCAAGGCGCAGATGAGCGCCGTCTCGCCGCGGGTGGCGTTTCAGGTGGATAACCGCGGTGCGGTGGCGACGGATCGCACGGCGTTCACCCGCCTCAGCTTTGAGGGCACGCTTCGGCGGGTGCCACGCGAGGATCCGGACTGGCAGCGCTACCACGACGCCTTTGCCGCCAAGTTTCCCTTCGGCGCCACCCTGCTGCGCAACCCGGAGGTAGACATCTACGTGCTGACGCCGGAACGGGTGCGCATCGCGGTGGGCGCCCACCCGCCGGTGGACATCGCCATCCCACCGCCCCGGCGCGTCCGCCCGGAGAGCCCCGTCTGAGACGGGCGTTGCGCCGACACGCGCCGGTTCAGCTCTCGACGCGCACCCACAGGTAGGCGGCCACGTCCTCGCTCAGCGCCGCCGTCTGTTCCCCCACCACCACGGTGAGCGTATCGTTGAGGGGGCCGCGATCGCGCACCTCGATGCGTGCCCCCGGCCGGAAGCCCTTTTCCTCAAAGAACTGCATGAGGGCGCGGTTGTCCTCGGCCAGCTCGGAGATCCGCTGCAACACCACCGCCGTGCCCGCCGGCACCTCCTTGAGGCGCACGCTGCTGCCGGCGGCGCGGGCGCTGGACTCCGTGATCGGGTTGCCGTGCGGGCAGGAGTCGGGGTATCCCATCGACGCCCACAACCGTTCCGCCACCACGTCGGAGATGGCGTGCTCCAGCCGGTGCGCCTCCTCGTGCGCCGTGGCCCAGTCAAGGCCGAGCACGTCCGTGAGCCAGCGCTCCACCATACGATGACGGCGCATAAGGGTGAGCGCGATCTCGCGCCCGCGCTCGGTGAGGACGATCTCGCGCCCGTCCTTATGGCAGACGTACCCATCCCGCACCATGCGCTTGACGGCCTCCGTCACCGTGGGGGCGGAGACGCCCATGCGCTCAGCGATACGGGCAGGGATACAGCGGATACCGTCGTCGTGCAGGGTCTGGATGGTGATGAGGTAGTTTTCCGTCGGGATGGTCGGCACCGGTGCCCCTCCTTTCCAGACAGGGCAGCACCAGTATACCACACGGGACGGCCACGCCGAAGCCGCGGTATTAAGTCAACCTAATGCGAGATGTTCGGAAGGTGGGTCAGAGAAACGCGCCCGCAGCTCCTGGAGGTGGCTCAGCTCATGCTCCAGAGAGCAGCGCAACACCTTGCGCAACGTCCACCCCTCTTCCGGGTTATCGCTGGGGTCCTCGGTGGGGACGTAGACGAGGTCACGCTGGCGGGGGGAGAGGCGCAGGATGACCTCCACCGCGCGGGCGCGGCTGTCGACCAAGCGCTGGACGATGTCGCTGCCGTCCTGCACGGCCGGGACGCGCTGCCCCAGGCGGGAGAGATACCAGGCCTCGGTCTCGATCAGGTGGGTGAGCACGGCGCGGACGGGCGGCAGGCCGGGCGGAGCCGTGTCCAACGCCTGCGGTGGCAGCCCGCGCACAAAGGTGAGCAGGTCACCGCGCGCGTAGCTCATCCGCCGCAGGTAGGCACGCAGCTCCGCGTCGCCGAGCGGCGCACGGTCGACGCTGAACAGGGCGTTGGCGCCGCCCCGCTGCCACGGTCGACAGCCGCGCACCACCTCCACCACGACCACGTCGATCAGGTCGTCGGCCGGCAGGGGCTCACCGTGCTCGCCGCACCACGCCAGATAGGCGCGGATGGCGGCGGGCAGCGCCGCCAGCGCGGCCGCCCGGTCCGAGCCGGTGGCGGTGCAACCGGCGAGGTCCGGCACGTGCGCCATGCATCGGCCGGTCTCGTCCTCTTCCAGGTAGGCGTGGTAGCGCATCGCCGACTCCGCGGCGAACACTCGGATCTGCGCCGGCGGCCGCGCGGGCGCCCGGTCGAGCCGGAAGCCCGCTCCGCGCTAGCGCTTGGTGTACTGCGGCGCCTTGCGCGCCCGCTTGAGGCCGTACTTCTTGCGCTCCTTGACGCGCGGGTCGCGCGTGAGCAGGCCCAACTTGCGCAGCTGCGGCCGGTTGGCCTCATCGGCCACCACCAGCGCCCGCGCCAGGCCGTGGCTGATGGCGCCGGCCCAGCCGCTGATGCCGCCGCCCTCGACCTTTACCTGGACGTTAAACTTGCCGGCGTTGCCGGTCACGCGCAGCGGCGTCAACACCTGCACCTGATGCAGCGGCCGGGTGAACACCTCCTCCATCGGCTTACCGTTGACGATGAAGGCGCCGCTGCCCGGGTAGAGGCGCACCCGCGCCACCGCCGTCTTGCGCCGACCCGTCGCTTCGAAGTAATGCTGTTGCGTCGTCACGCCTTCGCCCCCGTGGTGTTGGTGTTGGGCGCGCCGAAGCCGGCCACCTGCGCCTGATGCGGGTGATTGGGCCCGACATAGACCTTGAGATGCGTGAACAGGCGCCGGCCGAGGCGATTATGCGGCAACATGCCGCGCACGGCGTGCTCGATCACCTTGCGCGGGTCGCGCTGCATCATCTCGCGGAAGGTGAACGCCCGTAACCCGCCGGGATAGCCGGAGTGGCGGTAGTAGATCTTATCCTCGGTCTTGTTGCCGGTGACCTTCACCTTTTCCGCGTTCACGATCACCACAAAGTCGCCGATGTTCAGGTTTGGCTGGTACTGCGGCTTATGCTTGCCGCGCAACAGCACGGCCGCCTCGCTCGCCAGCCGTCCCAACGGCCGATCGGTCGCATCGAGCACGTGCCAGTAGCGTGGCACCTCGCGCGGCTTGGTGCTATAGGTCTTCATCACCCCATCCCCCTTGTCCCGGCCCTGCTCGGCTCGGGACCGTCCAGACATCCGCCGTGAGCGCCTCACTTATGCGAGCGGCCGGGGCAACGGCCCGCCGCCGTCATAGGTGACCCGGACCAGGCACAGGCCGTGCGGCGGCGCCGCCGGGCCGGCGGTGCCGGGGCGTGGCGTTGTCAGCCAGCGGCAAAAGGTGCCCTCCGGCAGACGGCCACAGCCCACCTCCACCAACGCCCCCACCGTGCGCCGTACCTGATGCGGCAGGAAGGCGTTGGCCTCCATCTCCACCGCGATGCACTCACCCTGCCGCCGCACCTCGGCGTGCAGCATCTGGCGCACGGTGCTCCGCCCCGGGCCGGGCGAGGCGCCGAACGAGGCAAAGTCGTGTTCGCCCACCAGGACTGCCGCCTCGCGCGCCATGCGCGTCTCGTCCAGGGGTACTCGCACATGCCACATCACGCGCCGGCGCAGCGGCGACCGCTCGGGCGCGTTCCAGATCAGGTAGCGGTACCGCCGGCTGCGCGCGTGGCGCCGCGGGTCGAACCCCGGCGGCGCCTCCACCGCCGCCCGCACGGCGATATCCTCCGGAAGCAGGGCGTTCAAGCCGCGCACAAACGTGGCGATGTCGTGCCGGGCACCGGTGGTGAACGCCGCCACCTGACCCAGCGCGTGCACGCCCGCGTCCGTGCGCCCCGCGAACGCAGCTCGCACCGTCTCACCGGTGAGCTGCCGGATGGCCCGCTCCACCGCCGCCTGGATGGAGGGGGCGTTGCGCTGCACCTGCGAGCCCCCGTAGGCGGAGCCGTCGTATTCGAGCAGCAGGGCGATCCGCCGCACCGGTCAGACCAGCTCCAGCACCGCCATTTCCGCCCCGTCGCCCAGGCGCCGGCCGACGCGCACGATGCGCGTGTACCCGCCTGGGCGGCTCACGTAGCGCGGCGCGATCTCGGCAAACAGCTTCTCCACCACGTCCTTGTCCGTGATGAAGCGCAACACGCGCCGGCGGGCGTTCACCGCCCGCAAGCGGGCCTCCGGGCTGCCGTCCTGGTTGACGATCCCGTGCTTGGCCAGCGTGATCATGCGCTCGGCCAGCGGGCGCACCTCCTTGGCCCGCGGCACGGTGGTCTTGATCTTCTCGTGCAGGAACAGCGAGCGCACGAGGCCGCGGAACAGCGCCTTGCGGTGGCCGGTCGGCATATCGAACTTCCGGCCCGATACAGCGTGCCGCATGCGTTACTCCGTCCTGCCAACCGGGCGGCCACCCGGCAGGGCGCGGCGTGCGCCCCCCGGTCGTGGTAGCCGCCCGGCGGCGTGGTTACTCGTCTTTCTCCTCGTCGCGGTGACCGAGCAGGCCGAGGCGGTCGGGCCGGCCGCGCAGCGCCTCCATCAGCGCGGCGCCCAGGGAACCCAGCTCCTCGGTGTTGCCCACCGGTAGCTCCTCGACCGGTTGCTCCTGCCGCGGCTCCTCTCGACCACCCTTGGAGGGCTCCAGGAAGCCCATCTCGATCAGCCGCTCTTTGAGCTCTTCATAGGACTTGCGGCCGAAGTTGCGTAGGGCGAGCAGCTCCTCCTCGCTCTTCTCCAGCACCTGCCCCACCGTCATCAGGCCGCTGCGCTTGAGGCAGTTGTAGGCGCGCACCGAGAGGTTGAGCTCTTCGATGGGCGTGTTGTAGCGGTCCTGTGACAGGGCGGCGCCGGAGCCCAGCCCGCGCTCCACCACCGGCGCCGGCGGCCGGCCGAGCTGCGCGAACAGCCGGAACGATTCGATCAGCTCGTCGGCGGCCTTGCTGATCGCCTCCACACCGGTGATCGTGCCGTCTGTCCATACCTCCAGGGTCAGCCGATCGTAATTGGTGACGTTGCCGACGCGCGCCCGCTGCACGGTGTAGTTCACCTTGCGCACCGGCGAGAAGATGGCGTCCACCGGGATGAGCCCGATGGGCCCGCCGCTCACCGCGCCCGCGGGCTGGTAGCCGCGCCCGCGCTCCACCGTCAGCTCTACCGTCAGATGGGCGTCGGGCGATTCCAGGGTGGCGAGGTAGAGGTCCGGGTTGACGATCTCGTAGTCGGCGGTGGTTTGGATCATCCCTGCCGTGATCGGACCCTCCCCGTGCGCCTCCAGGTAGAGCTTGGCGGGGCGGTCGGACAGCGCGCGCAGGCGGATGTCTTTGATGTTGAGGAGGAACTCGATGGTGTCCTCCTTCATGTGCGGGATGGTGGAGAACTCGTGCTCCACCTCGTCAATGCGCACCGACGTTACCGCCGCCCCCGGCAGGTAGCTGAGCAGCACCCGCCGTAGCGCGTTGCCCAGCGTGGTGCCGAAGCCGCCCGGCAGCGGCTCCGCCACCACGCGGGCATAGGTATCCGTCTGTTCTTCAATCTGCAGTTGCGGAGTCGTCATCTGGGTCGTCAACGCCGTCCTCCCTGGCGGGAACCACACCCTGCGCCCCGCCGCCGTCCGCATGCGCCAGACAGCGCCGCGGGGGACGGCAGGGCACCGATCGTCGATCACTCTGATTAGCGCGAGTAGTACTCAACGATCACGTTTTCGTTGAAGGTCTTATCGCCGTCCGCGCGCGTGGGCAGGGCCAGCACGCGGGCGGTCATCGTCGCCGCGTCGCGCGACAGCCACTGCGGCGGCGGCGCGGCGTTGGCCATGTTGGCCTGCACCGTCTTGAAGTACTCCGTCTTCCGGCCGCGCTCCGTCCAGCCGATCACGTCGCCCACCTTGACGCGCGCCGACGGGATATCCGTCTTGCGCCCGTTCAACGTGATGTGGCCGTGGGAGACGATCTGCCGCGCCTGGTCGCGCGAGTCGGCCCAGCCCAGGCGGTAGACGACGTTATCCAACCGGCTCTCCAGGATACGCACCAGGTTCTCGCCGGTCACACCGGGCCGGCGCACCGCCTCCTCGTAGTAGCGGCGAAACTGGCGCTCCAGCACGCCGTAGGCGAAGCGCGCCTTTTGCTTCTCGCGAAGCTGCAGGCCGCGGTCCGATAGCTTGCGCCGTCGGCCCTTGCCCTGATCACCGGGCGGGTTGGGGCGCTTCTCCAGCGTGCAATTGGTATAGCACTTAGTGCCCTTGAGAAAGAGTTTTTCCCCATGCCGGCGGCAAATCCGGCAGTCAGGTCCAGTGTATCGTGCCATGCACTCACTCCCTCGGCAGGACGGCAGGGGCAGGAAGCGCTCCGGCCCACGGGTTTGGCTACACGCGCCGCCGCTTCGGCGGGCGGCAACCGTTGTGCGGGATGGGCGTGACGTCCACGATGCTCATGATCTGCAAGCCGGACGATTGCAGGGCGCGCACCGCCGCCTCGCGGCCGCTGCCCGGCCCCTTGACGTAGACGTCCACCTGCCGCATCCCGTGCTCCATCGCCGCGCGGGCCGCCCGCTCGGCGGCCACCTGGGCGGCGTAGGGCGTGCTCTTGCGCGAGCCGCGGAACCCGGACGCGCCCGCGCTGCTCCACGCCAGGGCGTTTCCGTTCGGGTCCGTGACCGTGACGATCGTGTTGTTAAACGTGGACAGGATGTAGGCCCGCCCGCGCGGCACGACCTTCCGCTCGCGCCGGCCGCGCGCCCGCTGCTTGGGCCGTCGTTGTTGCTGCTGTTCTGCCATGCATCACCCTCTTCTGCGCTCCACCGCGCAGGGCGCACCGCGCGGGGCCCTTCCGCGCCCCCCGACCGTCGGGCGGCGCGGCGCGCTTACTTCTTGGCCGTGCTGCGGCGCTTGCCGGCCACCGTCTTGCGCGGCCCGCGCTTGGTGCGCGCGTTGGTGCGCGTGCGCTGCCCACGCACCGGCAGGTTGCGGCGGTGGCGGATGCCACGGTAGCAGTTGATCTCGATCAGGCGCTGGATGTTCTGCCGCACCTCACGCCGCAGGTCACCCTCGACCACGTAATCGCGGTCGATGATCTCGCGGATGCGGTTGACCTCATCGTCCGTGAGGTCCCGGACCCGCGTGGCCGGGTTGACCTGCGCTTGCTGCAGGATCTTCAGCGAGTTCGACGGACCGATCCCGTAGATATAGCGGAGCGCGATATCGACCCGCTTATCGCGCGGGATGTCCACGCCTGCGATACGCGCCATGGTTTGTCCTCCTCCCGCTTACCCCTGCCGCTGCTTGTGCTTCGGGTTCTCACAGATCACGCGCACCACACCGTGCCGGCGGATCACCTTGCACTTCTCGCAGCGCGGTTTGACCGACGCCTGCACCTTCATCGTTTGCCCCCGCTCCGCGCGGGCCGGGTCCGCCCTGCCCCGGTCCGCGCTTATGGTAACGTCAAAATCTCCGGCCCGTCCTCGGTGATGGCGATGGTGTGCTCGAAGTGGGCCGAGAGGCTGCCATCGGCTGTCCAGATGGTCCAGCCGTCGCTGTCCTTGCGCGTGCGCCAGTCGCCCAGATTGACCATCGGCTCGATGGCGATCACCATCCCCGGCCGGAGCTGTTTGCCTGTGCCCGGGCGGCCGTAGTTGGGCACCTGCGGCTCCTCGTGCATGGCCCGGCCCACGCCGTGGCCCACGTACTCGCGCACCACGCTCATCCCCTGGCTCTCCACGTAGCTCTGGATGGCGTAGCCGATATCGCCGATGTAGGCGCCCGGTTGCGCCGCCGCGATGCCGCGCCGCAGCGCCTCCGCGGTGACCTTGATCAGCCGCTCCGCCTCCGGCGACACCGTGCCGCAGGGGACGGTCACGGCCGTGTCGCCCACGAAGCCGCGGTAGGTGGCGCCGAGGTCGATGCTCACCACGTCGCCATCTTTAAGCTCGCGGTTGCGCGGGATGCCGTGCACGATCTGGTCGTTGATGCTCACGCACACCGTGGCCGGGTAGCCCTGGTAGCCGAGGAACGTCGGCGTTACTCCCCGACGCTTGTACTCGCGCCGGACGATGCGGTCCAGCTCCAGCACGTTCTGGCCGGGGCGCACCGCCTCGACCAGCATCTGGAGCACCTCAGCCGCGTGGCGGCCGGCCTCCCGCATGATCTTGATTTCTTCGCGCGACTTCAGAATGACAGGCACGCGGCCAGTCTCACTTCCTCTCCGGTTCCGTGTCAGCTCGGCCGTGCGGTGCCGACCGGGCGCGCCACCCGGGCCGCCGGCTCACTGCAGGCAGCGCATCAGATCACGCCCCACGGCCTCGATATCCTGCTGGCCGTTCACCTCGCACAGTTTGCCCTGGGCGCGGTAGTACTCGATCAGGGGCGCCGTCAACCTGAAGTACTCCTCCAGCCGGCGCTGCGCCGTCTCCACGGTATCGTCCGGGCGCTGGTAGAGCTCGCCGCCGCAGATGTCGCACACGCCGGGCACCTTGGGCGGCCGGTTACGCTCGTGGAACACGTGTGCGCCGTCGTTGCGGCAGATCCAGCGACCGGCAAGCCGGCCGATGAGCTCATCCCTCGGCACGTTGATGTAGATGACCTTATCGATGCGCCGACCCTTGGCGGCCAGCGCCGCGTCCAACGCCTTGGCCTGCTCCAGGGTGCGCGGGAAGCCATCCAGCAACGCCCCCTCGAGGCCGTCCAGGCGGGACAGCATCACCCGGATGACGACGTCATCCGGCACCAGCAGGCCCTTGTCGTAGTAGGAGCGCACTAGGGCGCCCAGCTCGGAATCCTCCTGGCGGATGGCACGCAGCACATCGCCCGAGGCGACGTGGGTGAGATGCAACGCATCGACGATGCGCGCGGCCTGGGTGCCCTTCCCCGCCCCCGGCGCGCCCAGCAGCAACACGTACAAGGGCCTGCCTCCGCACGGCTCAATTGTTTATTTTCTCACAACCGCTCGCCCGGTGGAAGGGCGGTCAGCGGATGAACCCCTCGTAGTTGCGCATCAGCAGTTGCGCCTCGATCTGGCGCATGGTGTCCAGCACCACGCCCACCACGATCAGGAGCCCAGTGCTGCTGAGGGTGAGCGCCTGCACGTTGGTGAGACGGGTGGCCAGGTACGGCACCACGGCCATCACGCCCAGGAACAGGGCGCCCGCCCAGGTGATGCGGATCAGCACGCGCGTGATGTAGTCTTGCGTGGGCCGGCCGGGGCGGATGCCCGGGATAAACCCGCCCGACTTCTGCAGGTTCTCGGCCAGGTTCTGCTGCTGGTAGAGCACCAGCGAGTAGAAGAACGTAAAGGCCACCGTCAGGACGAACACCCCGATCTGATAGGGAATGCCGCGCGGGTCCGCCACATCGGCCATGAAACTCGCCACGTTGCGCACGAAGCTCGACCCGGAGGTCTGGAAGGTCTGCGCCACGAAGCTGGGGAAGATCATGATCGTGAAGGCGAACAGCAGCGGGATCATCCCGGCCGAGTTGACCTTGAGCGGGATGTAGCTCGTGCCCGACTGACGGTACATCCGTCCCTGGCGGAAGACGCTGCGCGCGTACTGCACCGGGATCTTACGCTGCGCCTCCTGGAAGTACACGATGCCGTACAGCATCACAAAGCCGATCACCGCCAGCAGGACCAGCCCCGTGTAGCCCCCACCGATGCCGCCGGTGTTCAGGATCCCCCTGCCCAGGTACTGGGGGATGCCGGCCACGATCCCGGCCAGGATGATCAGCGACACGCCGTTGCCGATGCCGCGTTCCGTGATCAGCTCACCCAACCACACCAGGAACATAGTGCCGGCGGCGATGGACACCACCATAGCGATCGTGGGCAGAAGGTTGCTCCCCGTGAGGCCCACGTTGGTGACGGCACCGCTCTGCTTGAGGATGAGGAGCTGGGCGTAGCCCTGAAAGATAGCGATCGGCACCGTGATCCAGTGCGTGTAGAGCTGGATGCGATTCCGCCCCTGCTCCCCCTCTTTGGAGAGCACTTGCAGCCGCGGCACCACCGGCGTGAGCAACTGCATGACGATGGAGGCGGTAATGTACGGGTAGACGCCCAGCGCCGCCACGCTCAAGTTGCGCAGCGCCCCGCCGGAGAAGATGTTGAAGTAGCCCAACAGGGAGTTGCTGTCCACCGTGCGCTTCAAGATCTCCCGATCCACATTGGGCAGCGGCACATGGGCGATGAACCGGAACACCACCAGCATCGCCAGGGTGAACAGCAGCTTCTGGCGCAGGTCCGGCTGCCCGAAGGCATCGATCGCCGCCTGTAACAGCCGCGGCCGACCGCTTACCTGTTGTCGATCCAGCGCCACGACGTTTCCCTCCGTCCCCGGTGCGGCCCACCGCCGATGGGCGGTCACACCGTCGGCGCCGCCCCGATCTCCACCGCCTGCCCGCCGGCGGCCTCGATCTTCTGGCGGGCCGCGGCGCTGAACTTGTGCGCGCGCACCGTGAGCGCGTGCCCGATCGTCCCGTTAGACAGCACCTTGATCGGGCGCTCCGGCCGCTTGACCAGGCCGGCCGCGATCATCTCTTCCGGCCCCACGGTGCTGCCGGGGGCAAAACGGCGGGCCAGGTCGCACACCTTGACCTCTTCATAGTAAACCTTGAAGGGGTTGCGGAACCCGCGCCGCGCCATCCGGAGCACGAGCGGTAACTGCCCGCCCTCAAACCCCGGATACGGCAGCTTCTTGCCGCTGCGTGCCTGCTGGCCCTTGATCCCCTTCCCGGCGTAGGTGCCCTGACCGCTGGCGTTGCCGCGTCCCACCCGCTTGCGCGGGCGTTTGGCGCCCCGCGGCGGGCGCAACCTGCTCAGATCCACGGCTCTCTCCCCCGCCACTTCTGCCCAGCCGACCCGTCGTCGCGCCCGGCGCGGGCCGCGGCCGCGGTCCGGCTCGGCTAGTCTTGAATCCGTTCCACCGTGACCAGGTGCTGCACCTTGTGCACCATGCCACGGATGCTCGGGGTATCCTCATGCACCACCGACTGACCCAGCCGGCGCAACCCCAGGATGCGGATCGTCGCCTTCTGGTCGTGCGCGTAGCCGATGGCGCTCTTTTTGTACGTGATGCGAAGTTTCGCCACGCCAACCCCCTGATCAGTGCGAGACCACGCGCCCGCGCGGCGTCACCGCTCGGCGCCCGGCTCGGCCGGCGCGCCGCCCGACCGCTCGGCCTTCGGCGCTTTCTCGCCCTCGCGCGGCTCCTTCGGGGCGCGACGCTCCGGCCGCGGCTCACGCACCTCCTCCGTGGGGGCGAGCTGTGCCTGGCGGCGGCGCTCCCGCTCCACCTCGGGCAGCTTGAGGGCGCGCAGCCCCTCCATCGTGGCCTTCACCACGTTGATGGCGTTGGAGGAGCCCAGCGATTTGGCCACCACGTCGCGGATGCCGGCCTGCTCCAGCACCGCGCGCACGCCGCCGCCGGCGATCACGCCGGTGCCCGGCGGCGCCGGCTTGAGCAGCACCTTGGCCGCGCCGAAGTCGGCCAGCACCGGGTGCGGGATGGTGGTCCCCTTCATCGGGACGGTGATCAGGTTCTTGCGGGCGATTGTCGCCCCCTTGCGGATGGCGTCCGGCACCTCGTTGGCCTTGCCCATCCCGGCGCCGACGCGGCCCTTGCCGTCGCCCACGACGACCACCGCCGAGAAGCTGAAGCGGCGCCCACCCTTCACCACTTTGGCCACGCGGTTGATGCTGACAACGCGCTCAGTGAGCTCGCTCTCACGCTCGCGCTCGCGGGTCTCGCGTGCTCGTGTTACCATACGTCGCTCCTGAGGGGCGGCCCTCGCCACCCCTCGACTCCCTGCCTAGAACTCCAGGCCGGCGGCCCGGGCCGCATCGGCCAGCGCCTTCACGCGGCCGTGGTACTTGTGGCCGCCGCGGTCGAACACCACCTTGGTAATGCCGGCCGCCCTGGCCCGCTCGCCGATCAGCGCGCCCACGCGCTTGGCCACCTCGGTCTTGGTTCCCTGCACGCCGCGCAACGCCGGCTCCAGGTCCGAGGCCGCCGCCAGCGTGTGGCCGACGGTGTCGTCGATCACCTGCGCGTAAATGTGCGCCAGACTGCGGAACACCGCCAAGCGCGGCCGCTCCGGCGTGCCGCTGATCCGTTTGCGGATGCGCAGGTGCCGGCGCTGTCGCGCGGCGACCGTCGTCTTCTTGCGCTTGCCCAGTCTCATCGTTCCTCACCCCACGGGCAGGCGCCTTCCCCGGGACCGCGCCGGGGTGTACGCCTGGTGACGGGTTTGTGGCTGCGCCGCGACCGGTGCCAGACGGCGGTCGCGGGTGCGTAGCCCCTGTCGCGTTACTTGCGGCCGCCCTTACCACCCTTGCCGGCCTTCCCGGCCTTGCGGCGGATCACCTCACCGGCGTAGCGGATGCCTTTGCCCTTGTACGGCTCCGGTGGCCGCACGCGGCGCACGTCCGCCGCTACCTGGCCGACCAG
This sequence comes from Dehalococcoidia bacterium, assembly GCA_042408665.1. GTDB lineage: Bacteria > Chloroflexota > Dehalococcoidia > CAUJGQ01 > CAUJGQ01 > CAUJGQ01. The sequence continues at coordinate 6,916 of JBHOQW010000275.1, read as the reverse complement.
CTCCTTGTCGATCCCCTGTACGTGGATGCGGTTGGTTCCCTCCACCACGAACTCGATACCGGGCGGCGGCGCGATCTCCACCGGGTGGGAGTACCCGACCGCCAGCACCAGGTTCGGCCCCTGCTTCTGCGCGCGATAGCCGACGCCTTGCACCTCCAGCGTTTTGGTAAACCCCTGTGAGACGCCCACCACCATGTTGGCGAGCAGCGTGCGCGTCAGCCCGTGCAGGGCGCGGTGCAGCTTCTCATCGCTGGGGCGGGTGACGATCAGTTGGCCGTCGGCCTGCGTGATGCGCATGTCCGGGTGGAACTCGCGCGTGAGCTGCCCCTTCGGCCCTTTGACCGTCACGCGTGCCCCCTCGATCTGCACGCTGACACCGGGGACGAGCGGGATCGGTTGCTTCCCGATGCGCGACATGTGAACCCCCTTACCACACGTAGCACAGGATCTCCCCGCCCACGTTGCGGCGGCGGGCCTCCTGGCCGGTCATCACCCCTTCGGGGGTGGAGAGGATGGCGATCCCCAGCCCGCCGTACACGCGCGGGATCTCGCGCTTCTGGGTGTACACGCGCAGGCCCGGCTTGCTCACGCGCTGGATCCCGTTCAGCACCGGCTCACGGTGTTTGCCGGACACCGTGTAGCTGAGCTGAATGCGGATCGTCTTGCGCGGCGTGTCCGGGTCGATCACCTCGTAATCTTTGATGAACCCCTCCCGCTTGAGCACGTCCGCGATGGCGATCTTGATCTTCGAGGCCGGCACCTGGACGTAGTCGTGCCGCGCCGCCACCGCGTTGCGGATACGGGTGAGCATATCTGCAATCGGATCGGTCATGTTCATATGACAACGCCTCCAGCCTGGAAGCAGTCAGCGCTCCCGGGCGGGCGCCTCCGCCCGCGCTCTTGCCCCCAGCGCCCGCCCGCGGGCAGGCCCCGTGTGCTCCCTGGCAGCACACCCTGCTACCAGCTTGACTTCTTCACTCCCGGCAGCAGCCCGAGGTGCGCCTTCTCGCGGAAGCAGATGCGGCACAGGCCAAACTGCCGCATGTAGCCCCGCGGCCGACCACACAGCTTGCACCGGTTGCGCTTGCGGGTGGCGAACTTCGGCGGCCGCCGCGCTTTGACGATCATCGAGACCTTTGCCACGTTGGCCTCCCCCACCGATCGGACCACGCGTCCGCCCTTAGCCCGCCCGCGCCATCACCTGCGGCCGCTGGAAGGGCATGCCCAACAGCTCCAGCAGGCGGCGGGCCTCTTCATCGGTCCGGGCGGTGGTCGTGATGGTGACCTGCAACCCGCGGATGCGGTCGATCTTGTCGTAATCGATCTCCGGGAAGATGAGCTGCTCGCGCAGCCCGAGCGAGTAATTGCCACGCCCGTCGAACGCGTTCACCGGCACCCCGTGGAAGTCGCGGATGCGCGGCAGGGCGACGTTGATCAGCCGGTCCAGAAACTCGTACATGCGCTCGCCGCGCAGGGTGACCATCACCCCGATCGGGTTGCCTTGGCGGATCTTGAAGTTGGCGATCGATTTCTTGGCACGGGTGATCACCGGCCGCTGGCCGGTGATGGCCATCAGGTCCGCGACGGCACTGTCCAGCGCCTTGGCGTTCTGCACCGCCTCGCCCAACCCGATGTTGAGGACGACCTTTTCAATCCGCGGCACCTGCAGCCGGTTCCGGTAGCCAAACTCCTGTTGCAGGGCCGGCACCACTTCCGTAAGGTACCGCTCGCGCAATCGTGACGGCATGGCCGGACCTCCGGTCCGTGTGGGCGGGTGGGGTGCCGCGGCCGCTGCGCGACGACCCGACGCCCGCCACGTTACTCGATATCTTCCTTACACTTCTTGCAGTAGCGGGTCTTCTTGCCGTCCTCGTGCACGTGAATGCCGATCCGGGTTGGGCGGCCGCAGTTCGGGCAGATCACCTTCAGGTTGGAGAGATGGATCGGGGCCTCCATCTCGATGATGCCGCCCGTCTCCTGCGGCGTGCGCGGGCGTCGGTGCTTCTTGACGATGTTCACGCCCGTGACGTAGGCCCGCCCCTCCTTGGGCAGCACCTTGCGCACCTGGCCCTGCTTGCCCTTGTCCTTCCCCGTGATCACGAGGACGGTGTCGTTCCGCTTGATCTTGTTCATGGCGACCTTCATCGCGCGCGGCGCGCCGCCCGGAAGGTCCGGCCCACCGCGCGTTCTGTGCTAGACCACTTCCGGCGCCAGGGAGACGATCTTCATGAAGTTCTTCTCACGCAGCTCGCGCGCCACAGGGCCGAACACGCGGGTGCCGCGCGGGTTGAGATCGTTGTTCACGATCACGGCCGCGTTCTCGTCAAACTTGACGTACGTGCCGTCCTTGCGACCGTACTGCTTGGCCACCCGCACCACCACCGCCTTGACCACGTCCCCCTTCTTGATCGGGGCGCCCGGCTGCGCCGCCTTGACCGAGGCGACGATCACGTCGCCCACGTGCGCGTAGCGCCGGCGCGAGCCCCCGGGCACGAGAATGCACATGATCTCACGGGCGCCGGAGTTATCGGCGACTTTGAGTCGGGTGTACTGTTGAATCATGGCGACTGCTCCTCGCTCGGTTGCGCCGGCTCGGTCGGGACGCGCAGCTCAGGGGTCACCTCCAGGCGCGCCTCCTCCAGCTCCGCACCGATGGCGCTCGGCTGGATCTCCGCCACCTCGTGGTGCTCCAGGATCTCCACCACCCGCCAGCGCTTTTCCTTGGAGAGGGGGCGCGTCTCCACGATGCGCACCACGTCACCCAGCCGGCAGACGTTGTTGGGGTCGTGCGCCTTGTAGCGCTTGGTGCGGCGGATGGTCTTGTGGTACAGGCGGTGCCGCTTGAGCGTCTCCACCGCCACCACCACCGTTTTGTCCATCTTGTCGCTCACCACGACCCCCACCATCGTCTTTTGATTGGGCCGCATCGGCGACACTTGCTGGGCCATAGCCTACCCCCGCTGGATACCGAGCCTGCGCTCGGTCTGGATCGTCTTGAGCCGGGCGATCTGACGCCGCACGCGGCGGATGGCTTGGTGGTTCTCCAACTGGCGCGTGGCGTGGCGCATGCGCAGGTTGAACAGCTCCCGCTGCGCCTCCTCCAGCGCCCTGGCGATTTCCGCGTCGCTCATGCGGCGGATCGCCGCCGCCGGTCGCTCCTTCTCAGCCATCTATGCGCCCTCCCCGGCCTGCACGGCCGTTGTGACGCCCTCGTGCTCCCGGACGACGATGCGCGTATCGACGGGCAGCTTGTGGGAGGCCAGCCGCAGCGCCTCGCGTGCCACCTCCTCGCGCACGCCCGCCACCTCAAACAGCATCCGCCCCGGCTTGACCACGGCCACCCAGTGGTCTGGCGCGCCCTTGCCGGAGCCCATGCGGGTCTCGGCCGGCTTGGCCGTCACCGGCTTGTCCGGGAAGATGCGGATCCACACCTTGCCACCGCGCTTCATGTGGTGCGTGATAGCGCGGCGCGCCGCCTCGATCTGGCGGGCATCCACCCACGCCGCGGACAGGGCCTGCAGGCCGAACTCACCGAACACCACCGTGTTGCCGGCATTGGCCTGACCCTTCATCCGTCCACGATGCTGCTTGCGGTATTTGACCCGTTTCGGCTGGAGCATGTCCCACTCCCGTGACGGTCTGCCGGTGCGCCCCGGCCCGCTTCTCCCGCCCGCTTCCCCTACGCGGTGGCGGACGGCGCGGCCGCCGGCTCCGCCGGCCGCGGCGCCATGGTGCCGGTATCGCTCGCCGCACCGGCCGCGACGGCGCCGCCCTCCTTCTTGGGCGGCAACACGTCGCCCTTGTAGATCCACACCTTCACGCCGATGCGGCCGTAGGTGGTGTGCGCCTCGGCGAAGCCGTAATCGATATCGGCGCGCAGCGTGTGCAGCGGCACGCGCCCTTCCATCTCCGTCTCCCGGCGGCTCATCTCCGCGCCTCCCAGGCGCCCGGCGACCTTCACCTTGATCCCCTTGGCGCCGCGCTGCATGGCCCGCTGGACCGCCTGCTTCATGGCCCGGCGGAAGGCCACGCGGCGCTGGAGCTGGTCGGCGATGGAGCGGGCCACCAGGGTGGCGTCCAGCTCCGGCACGCGGATCTCCTGGATGTTCACCCGCACGCGGCGGTTGGTGAGCTTCTCCAGGCTGGCGCGCAGCCGCTCCACCTTTTCCCCACCGCGGCCGATGACGATCCCCGGCTTGGCGGTGTGGATCGTCACCGTCGCCTGGTTGGCGTTACGGTCGATCTCGATCTTGCTGATGCCGGCATCCCCGAGCGTTTCGTTGATGAGGTCGCGGATGCGAAAGTCCTCATGCAGAAGCTCGGTATAGTTCTTGTCGGCGTACCACTTGCTCTGCCAGTCGTAGATCACGCCGATCCGGAAGCCGGTGGGATGGATTTTGTGACCCATATCTCCCCTCCGGGACTGAGGGCCGAGGACTGGGGACTGAGTACGGCCCCTGCTCCCGCGCTCAGTCCTCGGTCTTCAACCCCCAGCCCGCTACTCCTTCTCGCCCACCACGATGGTCACGTGGCTAGTGCGTCGCAAAATGGGGCTCACCCGCCCGCGCGAGCGCGGCTTGTACCGTTTGAGCGTTGGCCCCTGGTCGGCATAGGCCGCCAGCACGCGCAGATCCCGCCCTGATAGGTTGAGGTTGTTCTCGGCGTTGGCCGCCGCCGATTTCACCACCTTGGCCACATCGCGCGCGATGGGCTTGCCGGAGAAGCGCAGGATCGTCATCGCCTCGTCCACGCGCTTGCCCTTCAACTCCCTCAGCAAGAGCCGCACCTTGCGCGGTGAGACACGCAGCATCTTGGCCGTCGCTCGAGCCTGCATCGTTCGCCTCCAGGAGCGGCGCCGGGCGCGCGGCGACCCGGCGGCCGAGATGCGTCTAGCGCCTGCCCATCTTGGCGGCACGCTCCGACTTGCTGGTATGGCCGCGGAAGGTGCGGGTGGGGGCGAACTCCCCCAGCTTGTGCCCGACCATGTTCTCCGTGATGTAGATGGGCACGTGCCGGCGCCCATCGTGCACCGCGATCGTCAACCCCACCATGTCCGGCATGATGGTGGAGTCCCGCGACCAGGTGCGGATCACCGTGCGCGTGCCGCTGCGCAGCACGGCCTGTACTTTCTTTTGCAGTTTGGGGTCGACAAACGGCCCCTTCTTCGTCGAGCGGGACACGGTCCCTCCTCCGTCGGGTAGACCCCTCACCCTCGTGCGGCCTGGCTGGCACCTCTGGCCCCCCGGCCGCAGGCACGGGGCCCGTGCTTTGCCGGGGTGCGGGCCGGGGCCAGCGGTGGCCGAAGGCCGGGGCGAGGGCTTACTTCGTCCGCCGCCGCACGATGTACTTATCGGTGCGCTTGTTGTTCCGCGTCCGGTAGCCGAGTGCCGGCTTGCCCCACGGCGTCTTGGGCCCCGGCAACCCGATGGGCGCCTTGCCCTCACCGCCGCCGTGCGGGTGGTCGCGCGGGGTCATGGCGGAGCCGCGCACCGTCGGGCGGATGCCGCGGTGGCGCGAGCGCCCCGCCTTGCCGAGGCTGATCTGGTTATGCTCCACGTTGCCCACTTGGCCGATAGTGGCCATGCACTCCGAGCGCACCCGCCGCATCTCGCCGGAGGGCATGCGCAACAGGCTGTAGTCCCCCTCCTTGGCGACGAGCTGCGCCGCGGCGCCGGCGCTGCGCACCATCTGTCCTCCCTTGCCGGGATACAGCTCGATGTTGTGGATCACAGTGCCGGTGGGGATGTTGCGCAACGGCAGGGCGTTGCCGACGCGGATCTCCGCCTCCGGCCCTGACTCCACCCGATCGCCCACCGTGAGCCCCAGCGGGCACAGGATGTACCGCTTCTCACCGTCCTCGTACTGAACCAGGGCGATGCGCGCCGAGCGGTTCGGGTCGTACTCGATGGCGATCACCGTGGCCGGCACGCCGATCTTGTTGCGCTTGAAGTCGATGATCCGGTACTTGCGCTTGTGGCCGCCGCCGCGGTGCCGGACGGTGATCCGCCCCTGGTTGTTCCGCCCACCGCTCTTCTTGAGCGGCTCGGTGAGGCTCTTCTCCGGCTTCTTCTTCGTGATCTCCTCGAAGGTGTACCCCGAGGCGCCGCGCCGGCCCGGCGACGTTGGCTTAAACTGGCGAATCGGCATGGCTTGCCTCCCGGCTCACCCCTACCCCGCGGCAGGGGCAGCCCTCTTACACGCCCTCAAAGAACTCAATGCGGTCGCCCTCGGCCAGCGTGACGATCGCTTTCTTCCACTCCGACGTCTGGCCGACGCTGCGGCCGACGCGGCGGGTTTTGCCCGGCATCACCATCGTGTTCACCTTGAGCACCCGCACGTTGAATGCCTTCTCCACCGCTTCTTTGATCTGGAGCTTGTTGGCGCGTTTATGCACCTGGAAGGCGTATTTGTTCTGCTCGGCAAGCATGGTGCCCTTCTCGGTGATGAGCGGGCGGATCAGCACCTGGTAGGGGTGAATCGCCTTTGCCATGGCCCTAGACCTCCACCGGGATCGGGGCCAACCGCTTGTAGGCCCGCTCCCCGCCCCACAGCGCCTCCGCCTTGCGCACCGCGCCCACCGTCATCACCACGCCATGGTGCTTGAGGATGTCCTCGGTGTTGATGTGCGTGGCCGGAACGACCTTGGCGCCGGGGATGTTGCGCGCGGCCAGGAACACCGTGCGATTGGGCGCCTCGGTCACGATCAGGGGCGACCGCTGCATGCCCAGCGCCTTGAGGATGGCGAGCATCTCCTTGGTCTTGGGCTGCTCGAGCGTCAGCTCATCCAGCACTACCAGCTCGTTGTCGGCCACCTTGGCGGACAGGGCCGACCGGATGGCCAGGCGGCGCAGCATCTTGGGGATGCGCTGGGTGTACTTGCGCGGCTTGGGCCCAAACACCACGCCGCCGTGCCGGT
>JBHOQW010000274.1:0-1675 GCA_042408665.1 Dehalococcoidia bacterium | reverse complement strand
TCCGCCTCCTCGCTGGCCTGGGCCAGCGCCTGCTCCACCACCGCCTCCCGCCGCCGGCCGACGTCCTCTGCGCCGCGGAACAGCTCCAGCGCGACGAACGGCAACAACGCGACCAGGATCAGCCCGGCCAGCGCCTGCGCGATTCCCCAGCGGCGGGCGCCACGCGGCATCTGCGTCACCCCCTCTTTCTCGTGTATCACGTGTCGCGATGGTGAGGAACCTGCGCGGCATCCCGGTGAATCCGGTCCACGGGGCTACGGACCGGGCCGTTTAGGAACCCGTTGAGGTACCGACGGTACCCTGGCCGTGTCATGGGCCGGCAGCAGCCGTTGAGAACCTCCGGCGGTTTCCCTCCTGCGGCGTCCGCCGACCCCGTCTCCCCGGCAAGGGACGGGGTCGGCGGGGCGATTGTCTCGGCCACGTGCGGCACCGTGCGCGTCGCCTTCCTGCGCGGTCGGCCGGTGCGGAGCGCCCGCACGGGCGAAACTTTGGGCAGCGTGAGCCAGGTGCTGCTTGACCTCTCGCGCCGGGCCATCGCCGGCTTTCGGCTTCGCCACGGCGGGTTGCTGGATCGACGCTGGCGCGTGGCGGCGCTCGACGACGTAGTGGCGGTCACCGCCACGGCGGTGCTCCTGTGCGACGGCGTGGCGCTGCGAGAGGATATGCGCGCGCCGGAGCTGATCGCCGCTCACCGCTGGGCGCCGCTCGTGCGCACCGCCGATGGCCGGTTGCTGGGGCGGGTACGAGATGTACGCTGCGACGCCCGCACCGGTGACATCGATGCCCTGCACGTGCGCCCTCTCGCTGGCCGGAGCACGCCCCAGGCGCTCTGGCTGCCGGCACGGTTTGTGGCATTCTGGGGAGCCGAGGTGCTGATCCTCTCCCTGGACGCGGACGTGGCCATGCAGCGAGCCGCGTCGCTTCTGGAGCACGAGGCATGACGATCCGTCCCGCTCATCCACCCACCGCCACGCAGGTGCGCGCCGTCCGCGCCGTGATGCGCCTGCTCATGGAAGACGATCTGGCGCGGGGCGGAGCGCAGAGGGAGTGTTGGTGTGCGCGTTGCGCGGCACCACGGCCGGCCGCCGGCGCGGTGACGTACGAAGGGGTCACCCTCTGCAACGCCTGTGCTACCCACTATGAGCTGGCGCGCGTCGCAGGCCGCGTGCGCTCCGTACACGCCTTCCTCCGGCGCCCTACCGTGCCGTCGTCCGGGTAGCGCCTGTCTCCCCCCTCTTCCGTCGCGGGCAATCTACCGCTACCCTGGCCCCGGCACACCGCTCCGGTGCATGAGGCCCGGACGCGCGCCACGAGCGCGGGCACGGTGCAGGACACCCCGTGCTTCAGCCGGAGCCGGAGCGGCGGCCGGGGGAGGCGGCGAAGGTGGCCGACGAAGGCGGGAGCGAGCCGAGCGGCGCCCTGAGCGGCCTGCGCGTGGTGGAGCTGTCCGGACCGCTGGGCGAGTGGTGCGGGCGGCTGCTCTGCGGCATGGGCGCGGATGTGATCAAGGTCGAGCCGCCCGGCGGCGCCGCCACGCGCGCTATTGGCCCGTTCGTGGCGGACGAGCCGCATCCGGACCGGTCGTTGTACTTCTGGCAGCACAACGCCGGCAAGCGGTCGGTGACGCTGGATATCGAGCGGGGGGCGGGGCGCGCCCTGCTCCGTCGCCTCATCG
>JBHOQW010000272.1:0-29075 GCA_042408665.1 Dehalococcoidia bacterium | reverse complement strand
GCCGGCGCCGGCCGCGCGCGGGCCAGCTATCGCCGCCGATGGCCGCGCTGCCGCCGCCCGCACGCCGACGATGACCCCGCCGCCCCCCGGCGCTCGCCTGCGCGTGTCGCCGGTGGCGCGCAGTATCGCCGAAGAGCTGGGTATCGACCTGCGCCAGGTGCGTGGCTCCGGGCCGGACGGCCGCATTATGCGCCGAGATGTGGAGGAGTACGCCCGCGCCCACGGCCTGCTGCGCGAGGCGCCTGCACCCGCCCCGGCAGCGCCGGGGGCACCGCCACCGGCCCCGGCGGCTCCGCCCCCAGCGGCACCGGCTGCCGCGCCGGCGCCGCCTGCGCCCGCGCCGCCTACGCCCGAGGTGGAGCCGCTCTCGCGCATGCGGCAGGCCATCGCACGGCGCATGGCGGCGGCCAAGCGCGAGATCCCGCACTACTACGTGACGATGAGCGTGGATATGACGGCGGCGCAGGCGTTTCGCCGGCAGCTCAACGCCGCCCTGCCGGAGGAGGCGCAGCTTACCGTTACGGACCTCTTGGTCAAGGCGTGCGCGTTGGCGCTGGAGCGCCATCCGCGCTTCAACATGGCCTACACGGAGGAAGGGCTGCGCCGCCGGGAGGCGATCAACATCGGCATCGCCGTGGCGCTGGAGGACGGCTTGGTGGCGCCGGCCGTGCTCAACTGCCAGGGCAAAAGCCTGGGCGCCCTGGCGCGGGAGGCGCACGACCTCGTGCAGCGGGCCCGCGGTGGCCGCCTACGCCCGGCCGAGCTGTCCGAGGGTACATTCACCATCAGCAACCTGGGCATGTACGGGGTGGAGACGCTGATCGCCATCATCCAACCCGAGCAGAGCGCCATCCTGGGCGTGGGGGCGGTGGAACCGCGGCCGGTGGTGCGCGACGGACAGGTGGTGGTGCGCGAGATGATGACGCTCGCCCTCTCCGCGGACCACCGCGTCACCGACGGTGCGGAGGGCGCGCGCTTTCTGGCCGAGATCAAGGACCTGCTGGAGCACCCGGAGCGGCTGGTGCTGTAGGGCTGGACGGGCCCCTGCCTACAGTGGCAGCAACCCGCGCCGGGCGGCGACCATCACCGCCTCCGTGCGGCTGGCGGCGCCCAGCTTAGCCAGGATGGCGCCCACATGGAACTTGACCGTGTGCTCGCTGATGCCGAGCCGCAGGGCGATGGCCTTGTTGGGCAGGCCGAGGGCGAGCAGGCGTAGCACCTCCCGCTCCCGCTCGGTGAGCGGCTCTCCCGCCTCCTCGTCTGCGGACACACGCGGTGCGGCCGGCGTGGGCTGCATCTGTGCAGCCACGGCTGGGTCCAGCACGATCAGCCCGCGTACCACCGCTTGGAGCGCGGCCGCGATCTCCTCCCCACCGGCGTGCTGAAGTAGGTAGGCGCGCCCCGGCATGCCGGGGCCTGTCAGCACCACGCCGCGATACTCTTGCGGGGTCGCGGCGAGCAGCACCGCGGGCAGCCGCCCCAGCGCTTCCTCAAGTTGCGTGAGGCTCTCGTCACCGTCGACGCTGACGACGGCGGCGTCGAGGTCGGCGGGCCAGCCGGCCCCGTCCAGCGCCTCCGGGGTGAGCTCGGCCACAACCTCCAGCCCGGGCATGGCTGCCAGCATGGCGCGCAGGCCGGCGCGCATGGCGGGATACGCCGCCACCACCACCACGCGCACCGCCTGCTCAGTTCTTCGTTCCATCGTCCGCGCCCCGTGCCCGCGGCGCCGCGCTCAGGAACGGGCCGTCGGCACCGCCTCGACCACGCGCGGCACGCCGCCACGCAGCAGCTCTAACCGCACCGCGCTGCCCGGCCGCAGGCGGCGCAGGCGGGCGGCGATCCGGTCCAGCCGTCCACGGGCGCCGTCCAGCCCCACGATCACATCGCCGGGCAGGAGGCCGGCCCGGGCCGCCGGGCTGCCGTCGACCACTACGGTCAGCAGTAGGCCGGCGCCGTCCTCCGAGCGCAGCGCCGCGGCGACGGCCGGCGGCAGTGGCACCGGCTGCCCCAGGATACCGAGGTAGCCGCGCCCGGGCACCTCACCGGCGACGAACCGCACCACGGCGTTGCTCGGTACGGCCACCGCCATGCCGCCGGCGATCATGGCGTTGACGCCGATCACCCGTCCCTCCGCATCGGCCATCGGGCCGCCGGAGTTACCGGGCGCCAGGCGCAGGTCGGCGCGGATGCTCTCCGGGAGCGGGACCGGCGGTGCGGGCACGGCATCGCCCACACCGAGCACGATACCGGCGGTGACCGACCACCGCTCGCCCCAGGGGTGACCGACAGCCAGCACGATCTGGCCGGGGCGCACCGCGCTGGAGTCGCCGATGGTGGCCGCAGGCAGGCCGGGGGCGCTCACCCGCAGCGCGGCCAGGTCAAACTCGGGGTCGCGCGCCACCAGCCGCGCCGGCAGCACGCGACCGTCCCAGGTCTGGATTTCGGCGCGCTCGCCTCGGACCACGTGGTTATTGGTGATCACCAGGCCGTCGCCCTGCCAGATGATGCCGGACCCGCCGCCTGAGACGGGGCTCCGGATCGCGACCACGCTGCGCCGCAGCCGCTCCACCACGGCATCGGCCGCGCGGCTCAGCGCTTCCAACATCGCTCTCGTGCTCATCGCCACACCTGTCTGCGCGTCGCCCTGACGGGGACGCTTCCCCTTCGGTTACCCCTGCCGTTCACCCACGATGACCGTTAGCTCGCGCCGCTCACCGCCGCGCAGCACCGTGACCGTGGTGGGCTGGCCCACCCGCTCCGGTCCCAGCAGCGCCTGGAGGTCCTCGGTGTCGCGAACCGGCGCGCCGGCCATGCCGATGATCACGTCGCCGATCAGCAATCCACCCCGTGCCGCCGGGCTGTCCGGTTCCACGCTCACCACTAGCAAGCCGCTCGCCTGACCGACGAGCCTAGCCAGCGGCTCGGGCAGGCGCACCGGCTGGCTGCCGATGCCGAGGTAGCCACGGCGGATACGGCCGGTGCGCAGCAGTTGCTCGGCGATGTGCGCGGCGGCCGCCGTGGGAACGGTCAGACCGGCGCCGCGGCCGAGGCGGGCACTGTTCACACCTACCACCCGGCCGGCGGTATCCACGAGCGGGCCGCCGGAGAAGCCGGGGTAGAAGGTGGTGTCGGTGCGGATGTAGCCCTCGACCAGGCCGCCGCGGAAGGTGCGCCATGGCCCGCCGACGGCGGAGATCACGCCGATGGAGGCCATCGGCCCGTTGCCCGGCCGGCCGATGGCCAGCACCAGATGACCGACCCGTGCGCTGCCGTCTGGTGCGGGCTCGGCCGGGATGAGGTCGGTCGCGTCCACCCGCAGCACCGCTAGGTCCGAACCCGGATCGCGGCCGACCAGCCGCGCCGGCAGCTCCCGCCCGTCGGATGTGGTGACGGTGATGTCCTCATCCCGCTCCAGAACGTGGTCGCAGGTGAGGATGACGCCCGGCTGCCAGACGATGCCGCTGGCCGGGATACGCCGGCGGGCGTGGACGGTCACCGTGGAGCGGCCGGCCCGTTCCACCGCCGCCGCCAGCGCGTCGGAAAGCTGCGCCAGCACGCTCGTGGTTGGTTCGCTCGTCATGGTCCCTGTGCTCCCTGTGCCCGCGCGCACGACGTGCGGGCTGTTGTGCTACCTGCATCGTCGCGCCGTGGCCACGGCCGCGCACCGCCGGGCCGGCCAGGGCACAACCCGGAAAGATGGCTAGGGATCAATGAGTAGGCCTCGGCGCCGCGTGTGCGGTGCGCCGGCGGGTGGTCGAGCGAGCAGAACGAGCACCGCGCCAGCCAGAAAACGGCGAAGTTCAGAAGCGCCATCGTGTGGCTCTGCAGCCCCACGGGCACCATCTGGACAACCATCGCCGCGCCGACGATGGGCCAGCCATAGCACACCGCCGGCAGCCGCGGCCTCCTCAGCCGCCCGCTCACCGCCATCAGCGGTTCCCTCTCACCTCCGTGGCGCCGCTATCGTGTCCCTCCTCGATCGAGCGCACGGGGGAAAAAACCGAACAGAAAGATCGAGTAATGAATCTCATTAGTCAACTAATTGGTGTTGCGCGGTGAAATGTGCGCTTGCGTCGCCGGGTTGTGTCATGGCTTGACACGAAGACGTATGCTAGAGCGGAAGCTGGTTGCAGGTCACGCCCCGCCAGGGAAGGAGAGCGACCGTGCCGGACATGTACTTTAAGCAGATACTGCATGAGGACTGTGGGTGCTCCTCGTACATTGTGGGCGGGCGGTCCACCAACGAGGTGGCGGTGGTCGACCCGGCGCTGGATACGAGCGAGGTGTTGGAGCTGGTGCGGCTGCGTGGCTTTACCGTGCGCTACGTGATCGACACCCACATCCACGCCGACCACGTCTCCGGCGCCCGCCGCCTGGCCGCGCAGACGGGCGCGCCGGTATGCATGCATGAGTCGGCCGATGTCCTCTTCCCGTTCATGCCCCTGCGCGACGGTGAGCGCCTGCATCTCGGCAACGTCAGCCTGACGGTGCTGCACACGCCGGGGCATCGCCCGGAGTCGATCACGCTCCTGGTCACCAACCACGCCCGCAGCGAGTCGCCCTCGATGGCGATCACCGGTGACACCCTGCTGGTGGGCGACGTGGGCCGGCCGGACTTCGGCGGCGAGCACGGCGCCCGCGAGCTGTGGCAGAGCGTGCAGCGGCTGCTGGCGCTGGAGGACTACGTGGAGGTGTTCCCCAGCCACTTCGAGGGGCCGTGCGGCAAGGGCATGTGCGGCCGTCCCAGCAGCACGATCGGCTTTGAACGCCGCTTCAACCCCGTGCTGCAGGTGAGCGGCGTGGACGAGTTTGTGCGCCTAATCACCACCGACGTCCCGGCCCGTCCCCTGAACATGGAGGCCATCGTCGCCACCAACCGCGGCGAGCGTGACGCCGCCTGGGCCATGCCGCAGGGGCAGCACGCGGTGCCGGAGATCGGGCCGTTGGAGGCCGCCGCCCGCCTGCAGCAGGGCGATGCCGTGGTGATCGACGTGCGCGAGCCGGCCGAGTACGAGGCCGGCCACGTGCCGGGCGCCCGCCACATCCCCCAGTGCCAGCTCGCCGACCGGCTGACCGAGGTGCCGCGCGACCGTGAGGTGCTGGTGGTCTGCCGCTCCGGCGCCCGCTCGCTGCGGTGCGCGCAATTCTTGAAACAGGTAGGCTATGAGCGCGTCGTGAACGTGAAGGGCGGCACGCTGGCGTGGATGGAGGCCGGGCTGCCGGTCGAGCGTCCCATCCCGGCCTGATACCGCTCGCCGGCACCCCCGCCGCAGGAGCAGGCATGACCCGGTACGGCTTCATCATCGACCAGTCCCGCTGCATCGGCTGTCATGCCTGCACCGTGGCCTGCAAGGCCGAGCACGAGGTGCCGGTGGGCGTGTTCCGCACCTGGGTGCAGTACGTGGAGCGTGGCGAGTACCCTAACACTCGCCGCTCCTTCGCCGTGCTGCGCTGCAACCACTGCGACAACGCGCCCTGTGTGGCCATCTGCCCCACCCGCGCTCTGTACCGCCGCGCCGACGGCATCGTGGACTTCGACCGTGAGCGCTGCATCGGCTGCAAGGCCTGCATGCAGGCCTGCCCCTACGACGCCATCTACATCGACCCGGAGACGCACACCGCGGCCAAATGCAACTACTGCGCCCACCGCGTGGACCGCGGCCTGGAGCCGGCCTGCGTGATCGTCTGCCCGGTGAACGCCATCATCGCCGGCGACCTGGACAACCCGGCGTCGCGCATCGCCCAGTTGGCCGGCCGCGAGAAGCTGGCCGTGCGCAAGCCGGAGCAGGGCACCGAGCCCAAGCTGTTCTACATCGGCGTGGACGCGCTGGCCCTCCAGCCCGGTGCCCTGCGCGACGACGGCGCCTACCTGTGGGCGGAGCGTCCCGCGGACGCACCCCTGCCCATCGCCCCAGCCGGGGTGCACCCCGACGCCCCCGGGGTGGGGCGCAAGGTGTACGACGTGGCCCACACCCGCCCGTGGGGCGGCAAGGTGGCGGCCTACCTCTGGACCAAGAGCGTGGCGGCCGGCGCCCTGCTGGCCGCGGCCGCCCTGCTCGCGCCCGGCTTCGTGAACGGCTCCCGCCTGTTCACCGTCGCCGCGCCGGTGCTCGCGCTTCTCTTTCTCGTCCTCACCACCGGTCTGCTTATCTGGGACCTGAAGCGACCGGAGCGGTTCTTCTACCTGCTGCTGGTGCCGGTGGCGCGAGGCGGCCGTCAGCCCAACCTGCGCTCCTGGCTGGTGCGGGGCGCCTGGTGCCTGATGGCGTTCGGCGCGGCGGCGGCGCTGTGGCTGCTGGCTGGCCTTACGGGGGCCGATGGCGTATCGCCCGTCGCGTGGTGGCTGGGCGGGCTGGCCGCGCTGGCCGCCGCGGGCTACACGGGGTTCCTGTTCGCCCAGGCGGAGGGGCGCGACCTGTGGCAGAGCCCGCTCTACCTGTGGCACCTGCTGGCCGCCGCCCTCACAGCCGGCGCGGCCGCTCTGCTCCTCCTCGCCCTGCTCGGCGGTGCGGGGCGGGAGGTGGGGGCGCCGCTCGCCCGCCTGATGGCCGGTGGCGCGCTGCTCACGGGCCTGATCGGGCTGGCGGAGGTGATCGGCCGGCACGCCACGGCCGACGCGGCGCGGGCGGCCCACGAGCTGGGCTTCGGTCGCTACGCCCGCCGGTTCTGGCTGGGGGCGGTGGTCCTGGGCGCGGCGGTGCCGCTGCTGGCCGGCGCGGCCTATGCAACCGGCGCGCCGGGCTGGCTGGGCGGCCTGGGCGCGGTAAGCGCCCTCCTCGGGCTGGCGGCCTTCGAGTACGCCTGGGTGGAGGCCGGCCAGGCGGTGCCGCTCAGCTAACGCCGGGCAGGGCTGCCCGAGACACGGTGCGGATGGGGTGCTGGCGATGAGCGTGGGTGAGGGTACGGGGCGAACGGTGGGCGAGTGGTACGGGCCGGCCGAGGGGCTGCTGGCGGCCTACCCGCCGCGGGAGCAATGGGATGACTGGGTAGAGGTGGACGCCAAGGCGTGGCCCAAGCGCGTCGAGCGCCACTATATGCTGGTGCCGACCATCTGCTTCAACTGCGAGGCGGCCTGCGGCCTGCTCGCCTACGTGGACCGGGAAACGCTGGCGATCAAGAAATTCGAGGGCAACCCGGAGCACCCCGCCTCGCGCGGCCGCAACTGCGCCAAGGGTCCCGCCACCATCAACCAGGTCAACGATCCGGAGCGCATCCTGTACCCGCTGCGCCGGGTCGGGCCGCGCGGCTCTGGCCGGTGGCAGCGCGTGACCTGGGACGAGGTGCTGGACGATATCGGCGGGCGCATCCGGCGGGCGCTCATGGAGGGGCGGCACGGCGAGGTGATGTACCACGTGGGCCGGCCCGGCCACGACGGCTACATGGACCGCGTGCTCCAGGCCTGGGGGATCGACGGCCACAACTCGCACACCAACGTCTGTTCGGCCGCCGCTCGCCTGGGCTATGACCTGTGGCAGGGGGCGGACCGCCCCTCGCCCGACCACGCCAACGCCCGCTTCATCCTGCTGCTCTCATCGCACCTGGAGACCGGCCACTACTTTAACCCGCACGCCCAGCGCATCATCGAGGGTAAGAAGAACGGCGCCAAGATCGCCGTCTTCGACCCGCGCCTGTCCAACACCGCCGCCATCGCCGATTACTGGTTGCCCACCTGGCCGGGCAGCGAGGCGGCTGTGCTCTTGGCCATCGCCCGCCTCCTTATCAAAGAGGACATGATCGACCGCGAGTTCGTGCGGCGGTGGACCAACTGGCGGGAGTTCATGCGCGCGGAGCGGCCGGAGCTGTCGCCCACGTTCGAGAACTTCCTCGTCGAGCTGGCAAAGCTGTACGAGCCGTTCACGCCCGAGTACGCGGCGCGGGAGGCGCGTGTGCGCCCGGAGCCGATCGTCGAGATCGCGCGCGAGATCGGGCGGGCGGGCAGCGCCTTCTCCACGCACGTCTGGCGCGGCGCCGCCTCGGGCAACCTGGGCGGCTGGCAGGTGGCGCGATGTCTGGAGTTCCTGAACGTGCTCACCGGTAGCATCGGCACGCCGGGTGGCACCGCGCCCAACACCTGGAACAAGTTCGTGCCGGCGCCGTTCCTTAAGCCGCCGCCGCAAACGCTGTGGAACGAGCTGTTGTGGCCCAGAGAGTACCCCCTGGCCCACCACGAGATGAGCTTCCTCCTGCCCCACTTCTTGAAAGAGGGGCGTGGCAAGCTCGCCGTCTACTTCACGCGCGTCTACAACCCGGTGTGGACGAACCCAGACGGTGCTACCTGGATCGAGGTGCTGCGCGATGAGTCGCTCATCGGCCTACACGCGGCGCTCACCCCGATCTGGAGCGAGACGGCGCACTTTGCCGACTACGTCCTGCCCATGGGCGTGGGCGCCGAGCGGCACGACCTGCAATCGCAGGAGACGCACGCCGCGCAATGGATCGCCTTCCGCCAGCCGGTGCGGCGCGCGGCCATGGAGCGGCTGGGCAAGAAGGTGCGCTACACCTACGAGGCCAACCCGGGCGAGGTGTGGGAGGAGGACGAGTTCTGGATCGAGCTCTCCTGGCGCATCGACCCGGACGGCAGCCTCGGCATCCGCCGCTATTTCGAGTCGCCCTACCGGCCGGGGGAGAAGCTGACGGTCGAGGAATACTACCGGTGGATCTTCGAGCACGCCGTGCCGGGGCTGCCGGAGGCGGCGGCGAAGGAGGGCCTCACGCCGCTGGAGTACATGCGCCGCTACGGCGCCTTCGAGGTGCGGCGGGGCGCGTACCGCATGCACGAGACGCCGCTCAGCGACGAGCAGCTCAAGAACGCGGTGGTGGACCCGGAAACCGAGGTCGTGCGCGCGCCGGACGGCACGGCCCTCGGCGTGGTGGTGGATGGGGTGGCGCGCACCGGCTTTCCCACACCGTCGCGCCGGCTGGAGTTCTACTCGCCCACGCTTAAGGCCTGGCGGTGGCCGGAGTATGCCGTGCCCGGCTACATCAAGAGCCACGTGCACTGGGAGCACCTGGACCCGGCGCAGAACGAGTTCGTACTGGTGCCCACCTTCCGCCTGCCGACGCTGATCCACACCCGCGGCGGCAACGCCAAATGGCTGTACGAGATCTCCCACACCAACCCGCTGTGGATCCACCCGGAGGACGCTGCCCGCCTGGGCGTGCAGGTGGGGGATCTGGTGCGGGTGAGCACCGAGATCGGCTACTTTGTGGTGAACGTGTGGGTGACGGAGGCGATGCGCCCCGGCGTGGTGGCCTGCTCGCACCACCTCGGCCGCTGGCGCCTGACGGAGGGCCAGGGTGAGCGCTGGTCCACGTACCCGGCCGAGCTGACGCAGGTGGGGCCGGGCCGTTGGCGGCTGCGTCGCCGCGACGACATCCGCCCCTTCGCGAGCGTCGATCCGGACTCCGAGCGCGTCTTCTGGCGGCAGGGCGGCGTGCACCAGAACCTGAGCTTCCCAGTGCACCCGGACCCGGTGTCCGGGATGCACTGTTGGCACCAGAAGGTGCGGGTGGAGCGGGCCCACCTCGGTGACCAGTACGGCGACGTGGTGGCCGACACCGAGGCGTCGATGCGCGTCTACCGGGAGTGGTTAGCCATGACCCGGCCGGCGCCCGGCCCGGACGGCACCCGCCGGCCCCTGTGGCTCTTGCGCGCCGTCAAACCCGCCCCCAGCGCTTATCAGATGGCATAAGCGATTGGCGGGGTGGGCCCTCACCCCACAACCCCTGCTCCCGCAAGGCGGGAGCGGGGGAGCACGATCAGCCTCCCCTGTTCATAGGCGAGGGAGTGCCGGCCCCCTGCAGGACGCGGTACTACGGACTCAGCGAGCCGTGGCGGGTGAGGGCCCGTGGGGACCGGCCCTCGCCCCGGCCCTCCCCCCTCTCCCGCGTGCGTGTGGGAGAGGGAGGAGCCCCTGCCAGACCTCCATGCACGTGCGCCACTCTCCTGCGTGCGTGTGGGAGAGGGGAGAACGGGCTTGGGCGAAGCGTGTTCGCCAAGATCGGAAACCCTCTCCCGCGAACGGGAGAGGGTGGCGAGCGCTCGGGTGTCATATCGTCCGTCCAGGTATCCGAGTGTTGCGTGCAAAATAGCGCACGCTGGCCCACTCGCCCTATGGAGGCTGTATGAGCCGCCCCGTCGCGTATCGCCGAAGCTGGAACGGAGAGCTGAACAAGCTGCGGCCGGAAGACCGCGCGGTGCACGAGTGGTACCGCTTCGTGCTCTCCTTCCCGGCGCACCTGGTGCGCGAGTATCTCGCGCGCTTCGGCGTGGGTGACGGTCACCGGGTGCTGGACCCGTTCTGCGGCACCGGCACCGTGCTGGTGGAGTGCAAGAAGCTCGGCATCCCCAGCCTGGGCATCGAAGCCAACCCCATAGCGTACTTCGCCAGCCAGGTGAAGGTAGACTGGACGCCGGACCCGGACGAGCTCCTGCGGCACGCCCGCGACGTGGCAAGCGCGGCCCGCCGGGTGCTGGCGGCGCAGGGCATTGAGGACGATCCGCTCTTCTTCGGCGCGCAGCCGCCCACGGTTGCGCTGCGTCGGCTCCCGCATGAGTGTGAGCGGCTCTTGCTCGCCGGCTCCATCAGCCCGTTGCCCCTGCACAAGACGCTGGTGCTGCGCGACTGTCTGGACGAGCGTCAGGACGCGCGCTGCATGCGGCATGAGCGACTGGCCCTCGCCCGGGCGCTGGTGACGACCATCGGCAACCTGCACTTCGGGCCCGAAGTGGGAGTGGGCCCGGCCAAGGCGGATGCCCCGGTGGTGGCCCCGTGGCTGGCCGCCGTCGAGGCGATGGCCCATGACCTGCGGGGGGTGCGCGACCGCGCCACCGTGCCCGCCCAGGTCTTCCGCGCCGACGCGCGCCGCCCTGACGCGGTGCTGCCGCCGTGCTCGGTGGACGCCGTCATCACCTCCCCGCCCTACCCAAACGAGAAGGACTACACCCGCACCACGCGGCTGGAGTCCGTGGTGCTCGGGTTCATCCGGAGCAAGGCCGACCTGCGCGCCCTCAAGCAGGGGCTGGTGCGCTCCAACACCCGCGGCGTGTACGCGGCCGATGACGACGACCGCTGGGTGGCCGAACATCCTGCGATCGCGCGCCTCGCCGCGGCCATCGAGGCGCGGCGCGTCGCGCTGGGCAAGACCTCCGGCTTCGAGCGGATGTACGCGCGGGTGACGCGGCTGTACTTCGGCGGCATGGCGCGTCACCTGGCCCATCTGCGCGCGGTGCTGCGTCCGGGGGCGCGGCTGGCGTACGTGGTGGGGGATCAAGCGTCGTACCTACGGGTCATGATCCGTACCGGCCGACTGGTGGCCAAGATCGCCCGCTCGCTGGGGTACGAGGTGGAGGGCATCGATCTGTTCCGCACGCGGCTGGCCACCGCTACGCGGGCGCAGCTCCGGGAAGAGGTGGTCGTGCTGCGGTGGCCGGACCGCTGACCGCCGGTTGCGCTTGGAGAGATGGGTAGATGGGGGTGCCGACGAACGGTCGGGCTATGTCCTGAGATGGGTCGGGGTGGCGTGTGCTCACGTTGGAGGCGCGATGCGGGCGGCCGCTCCGAAGAGGGGCCGCCCGCACCGCGTCATCCAGCTCGCTGGGCGTTAGCGGAAGCTCATCACCATGCGTTCGAAGTCGGCCGGGTCGACCTCGAGGGGCTGGTGCACCAGCGGCTCGGCGCGGAAGCCGGGCAGCCGGTCTTCGAACGGCACGGAGTCCGGCTTGCGGTACACTATGCCCGTTACCAGCTCGTCGTGCTCCATGAGCGTGCGCAGCGCCAGCTCGCGGTCCGTGGGGTCGTAGCCCGGCAGCGTGTCCAGGTCGGTGAGGTGCGCCTTGAAGTAGTCGTACGTGTTGACCTTGTTGAAGGTCACGCACGGGCTGATGGTGTTCACCAGGGCGAAGCCGCGATGCTGCACCGCCGCCTTGAGGATCTCCACCAGTTGCTTCTGCTTGGAGGAGAAGCCCTGGGCCACGAACGTGGCGCCGGTGGCGATGGCGAGCTGTAGTGGCCGCACCGGGTGCTCGATCGAGCCCTGCGGGGTGGAGCGCGTCTCGAACCCCTCCATGGAGGTGGGCGAGACCTGCCCCTTGGTGAGGCCGTAGATCTGGTTGTCCATCACCACGTAGGTGATGTCCGGATTGCGGCGCAGGGCGTGCACGAAGTGGCCCATGCCGATGGCGTAGCCGTCGCCGTCGCCGCCGGCGGCGATCACGGTCAGGTCGCGGTTGGCGAGCTTCACCCCCAGGGCGACCGGCATCGTGCGGCCGTGCGTGGTGTGGATGTTGTAAGAGTTGATGTAGTTGCCGATCTTGCCGGAGCAGCCGATGCCGGCCACGATGGTAACCATCTCCGGCGGGATGGCCAGCTCCAGCAGCGCCTTCTGCAGGGCGGCCAGCACGCCGAAGTCCCCACAGCCCGGGCACCACCACGAGGGTTCGTCCGTCTTGTAGTCGGCAATCGTCAGCGCTGGTTGCGTCGTCATGGTCGTCTCCTCGCCGTACTCCTTCGGGCGCGCCTAGTCGGCCGCCACGCCCTCGGTGAGCAGCGCCTGCTTCACCCGGCTCGCCACCTCATCCGCCTGGAAGAGGGTGCCGTCGTACTTGAGCACCGAACCGATCCGCCCGTGGATCCCGTGCGCCCGCATCAAAAAGGCGAACTGGCCCAGGGCGTTGTTTTCTACCACGAAGGTGTGACCGGCACGCTCGATGAGCGGCTGCAGCTCCTGCACCGGCATGGGCTGGATGACCCGCACCTGCGCCACGCCGGTGCGGATGCCCTCGCCGCGCAGGATCTCGGCACCCTCCCACACGGCGCCGATGGGGGAGCCGTAGGCGATGAGCAGCACCTCCGGGTTCTCGTCACCGCGGTACTCCACGCCCAGCACCGGCTGGCCGTGCAGCTCCAGCGGGCCGCGGATGCGGCGCAGGCGGCGGTCCATCATGTACCGGCGGTTGGCCGGGTTCTCGGTCACCTTGCCGGTGGGGCCGTGCTCGGAGCCGCTGGCCAGGTACTGGCCGTTGGGCTGGCCGGGCAGGGAGCGCGGGCTAATGCCGGTCTCGGTGCGGGCGTAGCGCTGGAAGGCGTTACGACCCATCCGCAGCAACTCCTCGGTGGAGACCAGCGGGCCGCGGTCGATGGTGATGTCGCTGAGCTGGAACGGCGGCACCGAGGTTTTCCAGTGCGCCAAGCCCAGGTCGGAGGCGATGAGCACCGGGCAGTGGTAGTTGTCCGCCAGGTTGAAGGCCAGCGCCGCGTCCCGGTAGGCCTGCTCCACGGTGCCGGGGGCGATGACGATGCGCGGCGCCTCACCGTGGCCGCCCAGGCAGAGGGCGAACAGGTCGCTCTGCTCATGCTTGGTGGGCATGCCGGTGGAGGGGCCGCCACGCTGGGTGTCGATCACCACCACCGGGATCTCACACATCCCGGCCCAGCCCAGGTTCTCCTGCATGAGGGAGATGCCGGGCCCGGCGGTGGCGGTCATGGCGCGCACGCCGGCGAACTGGGCGCCCACGGCGGCGGCCAGCGCGGACAGCTCGTCCTCCATCTGCACGGCCACACCGCCGTATTTGGGGAAGAGCTTGGCGGCCGTCTCCAGCACCTCTGAGGCGGGCGTGATCGGGTAGGCGAACACGGCCCGGCAGCCGGCCGCCAGCGCGCCCAGCACCATCGCCTCGTTGCCGGCGATGAGAATGCGGTTGCCGTCGTCCTCCGGTGGCGGCGCCATCTCGAAGGTGCGGTTGCCGGCCAGCTTCTTGGCCTCATCCCAGCCGCGCTGCAGTGCCGCCCAGTTCGCCTCCACGATCTCCCGGCCGCGGCGGCTGAAGCGCTGAGCGACATAATCCTTGAAGCCCTGCAGCGGGATGCCCAGCAGCGCCGCGGCGGCGCCGATGGCCACCATGCCGCGGTAGATGGGGTTGCCTAGCTCGCGGGCGATGGCTGTCATGTCGAAGGCGATAAGGTCCACGTTGGTGGGCGCGGTGGGCTTGAAGTGGGCATCGGCTAGGAGCAGGCCGTTGTCCACCAGCTCCTTGGACAGCAGGTCGATGCTCTCCTGGTCCATGGCCGCCAGCACGTGCACGCGCGGCACCGCTGCCAGCACCCGCTTGCGCGCCAGGCGGATGGTGAAATCCGTGTGTCCGCCTTTGATGCGGGACTGGAAGGTCTTGTAGTAGTAGACCCAGTACCCCAGGCGGTTGACCACGGTGGCGAAGGTGTCGGCCGTGGAGTCCAACCCTTGCCCTTGTTCGCCACCGATCTTGAAGACGATCTCCTCAAGCATGGCGCTCGCCTCCTCCGCTCCGTGCCCCGGCACGCCGGGGGTGTTGCCGTCTCATGTCTCGAGCGGCGCCCGGCACACGTGAACCCCCGCTCACCCCCGGGAGCTGCCGCACCCCTATTCCGCACGGCACACCCGGCCCAGGCGCCCGCCGCGGGTCCGCATTCACCGTACACCGGCCTGCGATATAATTCAAATGCATTGTTGCTATGAAAATCATGCGCCATATGCATGGAGGTAAGGCTGTGTTGCTGCAGCAGTTGATCACGTTCGCGCGGGTGGTGGAGCTGGGGAGCTTCACGCGCGCCGGGGAGCTATTGAACCTCAGCCAGCCGGCGGTCACCCGCCAGGTGGCGGCGCTGGAGCGGGAGTTCGGTACGCCCCTTGTGGAGCGGGCGGGGCGCAAGATCGCGGTCACGCCGGCGGGACAGGTGGTGTACAGCTACGCCCGCCGCATCGGCTCGCTGGTGGAGCGGGCGCGCGTGGACGTGCTCTCCCTCTCCCACCCGGAGCGCGGGCAGGTCTCGGTGGCGGCGGTGACGACGGTGGGGCTGTTCACGCTGCCCGGCATCCTCGATGAGTTCCGCCGCCGCTACCCGTTGGTGCGCATCCGGGTGTGGTCCGGTCGCACGGACGGCGTGCTGGACCGGCTGCTGGACGGCAACGCCGACGTGGGCCTGCTCTCCGCCCCTATCGCCCACCCGCGCCTGGAGTGCATCCCCCTGTTCGACGACCCGGTGGTGCTGGTAGCGGCGCCGGAGCTGGCGCGCACCCTGCCCGAGCCGTTGCCCCTGGAGGCCCTGGCCGAGGTGGACATGATCCTGTACCAGTCGCCCTCGCGCTTCCGCACGCTGGTGGAGGCCTGGCTGGAGCAGGCAGGGGCCTACCCGCGCATTGCCATGGAGTTCGACAGCCACGAGGCGGTGCGCGCCGCCGCGCTGGCGGGGTACGGCGTGGCCGTGGTGCCGTACGAGGCGGTGCAGGAGGAGATCGCCGCGGGACGGCTGGTGCGCATTCACGTCACCGGCCTGCCCGAGATCAACCGCAGCACCTGCCTGGTGCGCCGGCGGGGGGCCGCGGACCCGCCGGCCGTGGAGAACTTCGTGCGCCTGGTGTTGGAGCGGTACGGTCACCAGGTCACGCACCTGGCCCGTGCCCGCGCACGGGGGTAACCGGGTCCGGCCTCCGTCTGTGACCCGCTTGTGATGTCGTCGGCCGCACCGGTGATAAGCATGTGACCTGTGCTGCCGATAATCACAGTGCGGGAGATCCCTTCGCCCGGCTGGGGCCGGCGATGGACGTGAGGAGGCAGGGATGCTGTCCCGGGAGCGCAGCGACATCGTGTGTCTGGCCTGCGGCCGCGTGCTGGGAGAGGTCGAGGTGCGCAACGGCACCCTGGCCCTCGTCGAGAACGGGCGGCCGCGGGCGTTTCGCGTGGTCAACAATCAACTGTTCTGCACGCGCTGCGGTGGCCGTGGGTTCGTGGATTACCGCATGCTGGCCGCCTCGTAGCCACGCCCTCAGCCGGCAGCGGCGCCACGGGCATCCGCCCCCTCCTCCAGCAGCCGACGGGTACGCAACGGCATGAACTGACGCACGTGCAGTACCCGTTCGCGTCGTCGTTCCTCTTCCAGGTTGCGTAGTCGTGCCTTGAGCAGGTCGCCCAGGGTGATCAACCCCCAGACCGATGATCAGGGCGCCGGCCACCGGCACCAGCACCTCAAGCAGGCCGAGCGTGTTGCCAGTCGGGGAGACCAGGTGGATGTCCCAGCGCTGGTAGAAGAACAGGTTGGTGAACAGGGCGATGAGCACTAGCAGCGCCTTGGCGACGAAGGCGGCGAGCACGCCGATGGCCACGGCCATGCCGGCCAGAAGGATCATGCGCCGGTCAGTGGTGAAATCGCCGAGCCGGGGAGGCGGGGTGCCGGTGGCGTCGGTCGGGGTGGTGGGGGTGGAGGTGGAGGCCGTGTGCGCGGCCACGGCGCGAGGGGAGGCAGCGTGGGTCAACCATGCCATGCGCGGGCTCCTGCGAATGGTGCGCGCACTGCGCCTGGGCACGGACGAGCGGGTGGGCCAGCCGTGGTGCGCGGTGCACGGTTCGCGCTGGGATCGCGAGGGGCGCGGGTCATATATATCGTAACACGATAGAATTTGCTTGTCAGCCGCCTGGGGCCCGTTGTGGCCCGTCGGCGCGGGCTGTGCTACCGTGCCGGCACACCGGGCAGGGCTGGCGTCCCATGGCCGAGGACCTCGCCTCACCGCCGCGACCGTTGCACCCGTTTGAGTACATGGCCTGGGCCAAGGCGGTGCCCGCCGGCGCCCGCTTCCCCCTGCACGGCAGCGGCATGCCGGCCCCGGACCCGGACACGCGCATACCCTTCCCCACCCTGACGCTGGCGGAGTGGACGGGGCCGGTGGCGCCGCTGCGCGAGACCTTCGTCGAGCGGCTGACGCAGTTGCTGCAGGCGCCGGGTCGGGCGGCCGTCCTGACCGCCGGCGCCAGTGAGGCGCTGTTCCTGGCCCTGGGGCCGTTGGTGCAGCCCGGCGCGCCGGTGCTGCTGGAGGAGCCAGCTTACCGCGCCATGGAGCGGGTGGTGCAGTTTCTGGGTGGGCGGCCGGTGCACCTGCAGCGCGCCGAGGCGCAGGGCTGGCAGCTCGACCCGCAGCAGCTCGACGCCTTGCTGGCCCGCACGGGGGCCCGCCTGGTGGGGCTTACCGATCCGCATAACCCCACGGGTGTGGCCGCCGCGCCGGCGACGCGGCGGGCGGTGGTCGAGGTCATCGAGCGGCGTGGCGCCCTGCTGGTGGTGGACGAGATCTTCGCCGCCTTCCGTGAGGGTGGCCAGGCGCCCGCCTGGGCCGCCCTGTCGGAGCGCGTGCTCTCAGTGGGCAGCCTCACCAAGGGCTGGGGGCTGGGCGCGCTGCGCCTGGGCTGGGTGCTGGGCGCGCTGCCGCTCGTGCGCCGCTGCGAGCAACTCTTCGACCTGCTGGGCGTGATCCCGCCCACCGGCACCGTACGGCTGGGACTGGCCGCCCTGGAAGCGGCCGTGCTACTTGATGCTCGGGCCGCGGCCGCCGCCGCACGGGCACGGGCGGTGTTCACCGCCACCGACTGGCACCCCGCCGCGCTGGTGGTGCCCAACGCCGGCCTGATCGCCTTTCTGCGCCTGCCGCCTGGTTGGCGCGCGGAGCAGGCGGCGACGGTGTTACGCGCGCAGGACGGGGTGCAGGTGGTGCCCGGCCACTTCTTCGGCTCGGACAGACACCTGCGCATCGGGCTGCCACCACTGGACTTCGACCCGTCCGAGGGTTGCCGGCTGGTGGCGGAGCGACTACGGCAACCCCCCGGCAGCACGGCGTGAGCGCCCGCCCTCACAGGATGAGCATGGCGTCGCCGAAGGAGTAGAATCGGTAGCGTTGCGCCACAGCCTCGCGGTAGGCGCGCAGGATGAGGTCGCGGCCGGCCAGGGCGCTGACCAGCATGAGCAGCGTGGAGCGCGGCAGGTGGAAGTTGGTGATGAGGGCGTCGGTCAACCGGAACTGGTGCCCCGGCAGGATGAAGAGGCGCGTCCACCCCTCGCGGGCGGTGAGGGGACCGTCCCCCGCGTCCAGCGCCGCCTGCTCCAGCACGCGCACGGTGGTGGTGCCGACACACACCACGCGGCCGCCGCGGGCGCGGGCGGCGGTGATGGCCTGTGCCGCGGCCGTGCTGATGCGGTAGTACTCGGCGTGCATCGGGTGCTGACGCGGGTCCTCAACGCTCACCGGCCGGAAGGTGCCCGGCCCGATGTGCAGGGTGATGGTGGCCAGCTCCACGCCGCCGGCCTGCAGTTCCTCTAAGAGCCGCGGGGTGAAGTGCAGGCCCGCCGTGGGCGCCGCCGCGCTGCCGGGCTCGCGCGCGTACACGGTCTGGTAGCGCTCGGCGTCGGCCAGCGGCTCGTGGATATAAGGTGGCAACGGCGTGTCGCCATACGCCTGTGGGTCTTCCCCTGCCGGGAAGCGCAGCACCCGCTTGCCGCCCTCCAGCACGGCCTCCACGCTCGCCTCCACCGCGCCGGCCACGCCGGTAAACCGCACCCGCCGGCCCGGTCGCAGGCGCCGGCCCGGCCGCACCAAAGCCTCCCAGTGGCCGCCACCCAGGTCGCGCAGGAGGAGGGCCTCCACGGCGCCGCCGGTGTCGGCCAGGTGGCCGCGCAGGCGGGCGCGCAGCACGCGCGTGTCGTTGACGACGAGGAGGTCGCCCGGGCGCAGGTAGGCGCCGATCTCACGGAAGACGCGGTGTTCGATGCGGCCGTCGGCGCGGTGCAGGACCAGCAGCCGCGCCGCATCGCGCGGCTCAACCGGGTGCTGGGCGATCAGCTCTTCGGGGAGTTCGTAGTCGAAATCGCTGGTGCGCACGGATCGAGGATACCGGGACGCGGTGCGGCGGCGCCAGTACACCGCCTTGACGGCGTCCGCGGCCGTTGCTACCGTGGTGCAGGGTCAAGCGGGTCACGCGCCGGCGCGCTGCGGGGCGCCGGTGCGTTGCTGTGTCTGCCGTGGAAAGGCGGGCCGTGATGCCGACAACGGTGCATCGGGCGGACTCGGTGGTGGCCGGTGAGGTGTCGGTCCGCGCCAGCGCGGTCCGGTCTGTCTCCGGTGGCGAGGTCGATATCAAGGCCTCCGCCGTGCAACAGGTGCGCGGGGATGAGGTCGAGATCGAGGGCGCCGCGGTGGGGTACGCCGGCGCCCGGCGCATGGAGGTGGAGGAGGCGCAGGTGCTGGTGGCCGCCGCCCGTCACCTGGAGGCGCACCATGTGCGCGCTTTCCTGCTGCTCGCGCCGCGCGTCCACGGCGAGGTGCGCACGCTTTTTGACTGGAAAAGCGCGCTGGCGGTCGGCGCCGGCATCGTGCTGGCGCGGCGGCTGCTGCGCCTGGTACGCCTGGGCTGACCGCGCGGCGCGCCGCTGGGAGGTCGCACGAAGATGGCCGAACTGAGCATCACCGCCCGGCCGCGGAGCGTGCGGGGCAAGAAGGTCGCCCGTCTGCGCCGGGCCGGCGTTACCCCCGCGAACATTTACGGGCACCGCGTGCCGTCGACGGCAATCGAGCTTAACACCCAGGAACTGGAGCGGTTGGTGCGCCGCGCCGGCCGCACGGCGCTCGTCAACCTGCACGTGGAGGGGGAGCCAGAGCCGCGTGCCGTGTTGGTGCGTGAGGTGCAGCGCAAGCCCACCACCGACCAGCTCCTGCACGTCGATTTCCTGCAGGTGTCGATGGAGGAGCCGATCCGCGTGGTCGTGCCCTTGGTGGCCGTGGGCCACGCGCCGGTGCTGGACACCGTCGAAGGCGTGGTTGTGGAGAACCTATCGGCCGTCGAGGTGGAGTGCCTGCCGCGCGACATCCCCCAGCACATCGCGGTGGATATGAGCGCGCTCACCAGCCCCGAGGCCTCCATCCACGTGCGGGACCTCACGCCGCCGCCCGGCGTGACCATTCTCACCGACCCGGATGTGGTGCTGTTCAGTGTCACGGTCCACGGTGTGACGGCGGAGGAAGCGGAGGAGGAGGCAGTGCCGGCGCCCGAAGAGGTGCCGGTGGTGCGCGAGGAGCGTGAGGCGGAGGAAGAGGAGGAATAGGCCGCTTCCCTGCCTCCGCCCGGCTCCGCCGGCCCTCGGTGGTGCCGCGGTTCTCGCCAGAGCGGGGCGCGTTTGCCGCGCGCACGGTGCGCCGTAGGAAAGGGATTCGCGTTCGGCGCGTGCTGGGCTGGCGGCGGTCCCACCGCCCCCCGCAACGCGAGAGCGAGAAGAGGGGCTCAGGACCGCGCGGCGCGTGGGGCGCGGTCGACGCCGGTCACGCCGAGCGGCGCAGGGCGCGTTCCATCTGCAGGCGTGCCTCGCGGTCGGCGATGGCCGCCCGTTTGTCGTACTTCTTGCGTCCGCGCGCCACGGCCAACTCCACCTTGACCAACCCGCGCTTCAGGTAGAGGCGCAGCGGCACGATGGTGAACCCCTTCTTCTCCGTGGCCTGGGCGAGGCGCAGGATCTCATCCTTGTGCAGGAGCAGCTTGCGCGGCCGGGTAGGCTCGTGATTGAGGTAGCTGCCGGGCTGGTAGGGGGCGATGTGGCAGTTGAGCAGCCAGGCTTCACCCCCCTCCACGCGCACATAGGCATCGCGCAGGTTCACCCGCCCGGCGCGCACCGATTTGATCTCCGTGCCGGTGAGGACGATGCCCGCCTCGTAGCGATCGAACAGGTCGTAATCGTGCGTGGCCTTGCGGTTGACGGCGATGGTGCGATCCGTCTCCGGTTTGGCGGCGCTCTGCGGCACGCCCGTTCCTCCATGCTCCCGCCGGGCGGCGATCAGCTGCCCGAGCGGATCAGATCGACGGCCCGGAAC
Organism: Dehalococcoidia bacterium; assembly: GCA_042408665.1. Classification (GTDB taxonomy): domain Bacteria; phylum Chloroflexota; class Dehalococcoidia; order CAUJGQ01; family CAUJGQ01; genus CAUJGQ01. The sequence goes on along the minus strand of JBHOQW010000272.1, from coordinate 8,417 downwards.
ATGACGGAGTTGTAGTAGCTGAGCGGATCCTCGTTATCGCCGACGCGCACCTCGACGTCGGGTTTTACCCCCTTGCCCTCGATCAGATCGCGCTTGGGCGTCAGCCAGCGCCCGACCGTCACGTACAGCTTGCCGCCGTCCGACAGGTCAATGAACTGGTTGACGGTGCCCTTGCCCAGGGTAGTCTCACCCACCACCACGCCGCGCTTGTTGTCGCGGATGGCACCGGCCAGGATCTCGGAGGCGCTGGCGCTGTTGTGGTTGACCAGCACCGCCAGCTTGAGGCTGGGGTCCGTGGCCAGGCCGCTGCGGCCGGTGTCGAAGCGCTGCTCGGCGCCGCCGCGCTTCTGCTCGATCAGCACCGTTTGGTTGCGCATGAACTGCTCGGCCACCTGCATCACACTGCTCAGCAAGCCGCCGGGGTTGTTACGCAGGTCGATGATCAGCCCCTTGTAGCCCTTATCACGGATCGATTGCAGGTAGGAGCGCAGCTCGTCCGGTGTGCGGGCCGTGAACTGCTCAATGCGGATGTAGCCGATGTCCTCCACCACGTTGCCGTTGGCGTCCTGCGGCTTGTCCACACGCACGCTGGGCGTCTTGATCGCGTCGCGCGTGATCGTGATCTCCTCCACCTTGCCGTCCGTGTGGCGCACCTTGAGCGTGACCTGGGTGCCCGGCTTGCCCCGAATCTTGCGCACCGCGTCGCGGTCGGTCATCCCTTTGGTGGACTGACCGTCGATCTCGAGGATGACGTCGCCGGGACGGATGCCGGCCTTCTGGGCCGGGGAATCCTCGAACGGGCGTACGATCACGATCTCGCCGCCGCGCTGGTCCACCGAGGCGCCGATGCCCTCGTACTGGCCGCGCAGCTCGGTATCATCCAGCTCCGCCTGCTCTTTGGTGAGGTAGACCTGGTGCGGGTCGCCGACGGCGTTGAGCAGCCCGTTGATGGCGCCCGTGCGCAGCACCTGCGCGTCCAGGCTGTCTGGGTCGATATAGTAGTCCTTCAGGGCGCGGAAGATGTCGTCCAGCACGCGAAAGTCGGGCGCGCCGTCCGGCCGCACCGCCTCCACCGGTGCGGCGCGGTTATCGCCCCGGTCCAGCAGATAGCGGGTGGTGAAGCCCAGACCGAAGGACAACCCGACGATCAGGAACACGAGCAGCCCGATCATGGCCCAGCGCACGCCGGCCGCACCCGGCTGCGGCGCCGCAGGGGGAGGGGACTGCGGGGCATTCAACGGGGGCAGGTCGCTGCCGAGATGGGCGGTCATCGTCTCTGCTCCGACGGCTGTCAGGGCCTATCCGCCCATCGAGTGTAGCATCGGCCGGAAGAAGGTGTCATGCCCGCGGGCAAGCGCCTTGGTTTGCATACCCTTCCACGGAAATTGGCCCGCGTGAGCCTAAGGTCCGTCTTCCTTGGCGCCGATAACCAAGGTGATATGAGCCGCGAGCGTCTTGCCCATCGGATCGTGAGTCTGGCGATCGCCGGCGCGGTCGCGTTCGGTGCGGCTTTCGCGTCGGACCGGTGGGCAGCGGCACAGCCGCCCGTTTCCAGGACGGTGACAGTGGAGGCCAACCACGAGGGCTGGACGGACACGGGCATTGGCCTCAGCCGCGGCGAGGCTGCCCGCCTGGTGGTCGCCGGTGTGGCCGGCTGGGCGCCTGGCGTCCAGCAGGGCCCGATGGGATCCGGTGCCAGCACTTGCACGTTGGCCGTGCCGGACGCCCCCCTTGGCGCCGTGCTGGCGCGGGCCGGCTCCGGGCCGGTGGTGGTGCTGGCCCCATCCGGCGAGGTGCGCGGCCCCGGCTATATTCAGCTCCTGTACAACGATTGCCCTGGCCAGTACTTCGACAACTCCGGCCGCTTTGAGGTGACCATCACCCTGGTGCCGGTCACCCCCGCCACGGTCGCCCCGATCGGGGCGCCGGCGCCGTCGCCCGTGGCCGAACGCCGCACCGGCGGGCTCCCGCTGGTGCCGCTTGCCGCCGCGGCGCTGGTCGCGGGCGCGGGTGTGAGCCTCTACCTGGGGCGGCGGCGTCTGGCGGAGCGCCTGGAGCCGTGGCTGGCCCGCGGCCCCGTGCCGCGCTTTCCTGAGTCGGCGCGGCTGGAGTCCTCGGCATGGCTGGCACCGGTGCGCCTGCGCGCCCTGCAGGGCGAGCGTCGGCCCAAGCGCTGGCTCACCGTGGGCGGTCCCGACGCCGATGTTGACTTCGGTCTGCCCGCCGTGTGGGCGCGGCTGGTGCCGACGGCCGACGGTGGGGTTCGCATCGAGAGCGTGCCGGACGGCGGCAAGGTGCTGGTGGACGGTCTGCCGCTGGTGCTGGGGCAGCGCCTGAAGGACGGTGCCCGGGTGTTCATGGGCACACGGGAGTTCACCTTCCGTCTGGAGGCGGGCGGCGAATCGATCACCGCCCTGCGGCGTACCGGCCACGCGGCCCTGGACAAGCCGGACCCGCGTGCCGCCGCCATCGGCGGTCAGGCTGAGGAACGTCGCCCCGTCCGGTAGTCCGGCTGCCCCTGGCCGGTCGGCTCCCCTGCCGGCGTTGACCCGCACGCGGTGTCGCCGGATGATGCGAGTGCGCCGTGCGTGCGGCGCGCAGCCGGTGACCGCCGTGGACGACCCCTACGCCGCGCTTGCCCCCTATTACGATCTCATCGCGCCGGCGGAGACGGCCGACATCGCCCTGTACGCCGCCTTCGCGCGGCGATTGGCGGCGCCGGTGCTGGAGCTGGGCGTGGGCACCGGCCGGGTGGCGGTGGCGCTGGCGCGCCTGGGGTTCCGCGTGGTGGGCATCGACGTGTCGCCCAGTATGCTGGCCGTGGCGCGCGCCCGCGCCGAGGCGGCGGGGGTGACGGTCGAGCTGCATCAGGCCGATGTCTGCGCTTATCGCTTCGCGGAGCGATTCGGTCTCATCTTCTCGGCGGCCGACAGCTTCCTGCATTTGGGCAGCAGCGAGCGCCACCTGCGCGCCCTGCGCCTGGCGGGCGAACACCTGGCCGCGGACGGTCGCCTGGTGATCGACCTGCCGGCACCCGGCGGGAGCTGGGCTGACTGGCAGGCGGGGGTGCGGCCGCTAGAGCTGGTGTGGAGCGGGCCGGCACCGGAGGGCGGGCTGCTGCAGTACTTTGTGACCTTTAGCGTGGATGCCGCCGCCCAGGAGCGCACGGTCACCCACCTCCTGGATCACACGGGGCCGGACGGCGCCGTGCGCCGGCGACAGGTCACCCATCGCCTGCGGTTCATCTTTCCGGCGGAGCTGACGCTGCTGGTGGAGGCGGCCGGGCTGCGCCTGATCGAGCGCTACGGGGATTACGAGCTGGGGCCGTTCCAGGGCGGCTGCGAGCGGATGATCGCCGTGATCGGCCCTGGGCACGGAGAGGGCGGGGCGGTGGCGGTGGGGTGAGCGCCATGCGCATCGTGCTCGACGCCATGGGTGGGGACTACGCGCCGGGAGAGATCGTGCGCGGCGGCGTGCTGGCGGCGCGCACGCTTGGCGTCGAGGTGGTGCTGGTGGGGCGGCCGGAGGCGATCCAGCCGTTGCTGGCCGCGCAGGGGCCGGTACCGGCGGAGGTGAGCGTGCTGCCGGCGGCGGACGTGATCGGCATGGAGGAGCACGGCGCAGAGGCGGTGCGTCGCCGCCGGGAGGCCTCGATCCTCGTCGGCCTGCGCGCGGTGCGTGAGGGACAGGCGGCGGCGTTTGTTTCGGCCGGCAACACCGGTGCGGTGATGGCCGCCGCCGTCCTGGTGCTGGGCCGTATCCGCGGTATCGAGCGGCCGGCGCTGGGCACGGTGTTTCCGGCGCGCGGCGGTCGGCGGGTGTTGCTGCTGGATGTGGGCGCCAACGCCGACGTCAAGCCGCCCTACCTGGTGCAGTTCGCGCGCATGGGGCAGGCGTATGCGGAGCGGGTGTTGGGCGTGGCCGGCCCGCGGGTGGGGCTGCTGTCCATCGGCGAAGAGGCGACGAAGGGAAACGCGCTGGTGCAGGAAGCGCACGCCGTTCTGCGCGCGCAGCCGGACGTGCAGTTTGCCGGCAACGTGGAGGGCAAAGATATCCCGCGCGGGCTGGTAGACGTGGTGGTGACCGACGGCTTCACCGGCAACGTGGTGATCAAGGTCGCGGAGGGGATAGCGGAGTACATTTTGGAGGAGCTGCGCGCGGCGCTCACCAGCCGCCTGCACTATCGCCTGGCGGCGGCGGTGTTGCGCCCGGCCTTTCGGGCATTGCGTGGGCGGCTCGACTACCGTGAGTACGGCGGCGCGCCCCTCCTTGGGGTGCAGGGGGTGGTGGTTGTGGCGCACGGGCGCAGCGATGCACGCGCCATCGTGGGTGCGGTGCGCGCGGCGCGGGACGCGGCGGCGGGCGGGCTGGTGGCGGCCATCCAGGCGGCGCTGGCCGGCGCGCCGGCGGGCGCCGGGCCGGGGCCGCCCTAGTCCGGCAACTGGGCTGCCGGTGCGCCGAAGCGGACCCACATCCGCAGCGTTTGCAGCAGGGCGCGGAGCGTTTCCTCGGGCAGGGGGTGGTCCTTGAGCAGGCAGCGTTGCACGTGCGCGTCCAGCAGCAGGAGCGAGACTTGCTCCAGGCCGGAGCGCACCGCCATCAGTTGCGTCAGTACGTCCTCGCACTCCCGCCCTTGGGCGATCATGCGCTGGAGCCCGCGCACCTGGCCCTCTACCCGCCGCAGCCGCGCTAGCATCTCCGTCGCGTGCGGTTCGTCCATCGTCGTCTCCACTCCGCCCGCCGGGCCTTGACATACCCCCTAGGGGTATGAAAGGATGGTACGAGAGGTGGAGGGTAGCCGTCAATGACGGGCGAGGAGGCCCTCCGCGAGAAGGAGCAGGAGCACGATGGCCAAGGTGGAGCCGGTAACGGATCAGACGTTTGAAGAGGCGGTGATTAAGGCGCAGCGGCCGGTGCTGGTCGATTTCTGGGCGCCGTGGTGTGGCCCGTGCCGGATGGTGGCGCCGATCGTGGAGGAGCTGGCCGGTGAGTACGCGGGGCGGGTGGATTTCTACAAATTGAACACCGATGAGAACCCCGCCGTAGCCACGCGGTACGGGATCCGCAGCATTCCCACGCTGCTGGTGTTCAAGAACGGGGAGCCCGTGGGGCAGATCATCGGCTTCCGACCGAAGAACGACCTGAAGAAGCGGCTGGACGAGGTGCTTGCCTAGCCGCGCGGGCGGACGCGGGGCCGTGGGTGAGGCCGGGGATGGCGGGGTTGGTGTGCCCGTGCGCCGCCCCGGCCGTTCGTTCGGGAGTGGGCGGTGGAGCGGCAGGAGTACGAGGTGGTGATCGTGGGCGGTGGGCCGGCCGGCCTCGCTGCCGGTCTGTACGCCGCGCGTGCCATGCGGCGCACCGTGCTGCTGGAGCGCAAGGTGATCGGGGGCCAGATCGCGCTCACGAGCATCGTGGAGAACTATCCGGGGTTTCCGGATGGCATCAACGGCTTTGACCTCGGCCTGGCGATGCACCGGCAGGCGGAAAAGTACGGCCTGGAGACGGCCTACACCGAGGTGACGGCCATTGAGAAGGTGGACCGGTGGTTCCGGCTGCGCACCCCGGATGACGAGCTGTGGGCGCGAGCGGTGATCATCACCGCCGGGGCGGACCCGAACCGGCTGGGTGTGCCGGGGGAGGAACAGCTGACGGGCCGGGGCGTCTCCTACTGCGGCACGTGCGACGCCGCCTTCTTCCGCGATGCGGAGGTAGCGGTGGTCGGCGGCGGCGACGCCGCCATGGATGAGGCGCTGTTCATCGCCCGCTACGCGCGGAAGGTGCACGTCATCCACCGGCGCGATACGCTGCGCGCCAGTCGGGTGTTGCAGGAGCGGGCGTTTGCCAACCCGAAGATCGACTTTATCTGGAACACGGTGGTGGAGCGCATTGAGGGCGGAGAGGCGGTCGAGCGGGTGCATCTGCGCAACGTGCGTACGGGCGCGCAGTGGGTGATGCCGGTGGCGGCGGTGTTCATCTTCATCGGCCAGCACCCGAACACCGACTGGCTGGGGGGGCTGGTGGCGCTGGATGCCGGCGGGCACGTGCCGGTCAACCTGTGGATGGAGACATCGGTGCCCGGGCTGTTTGCCGCCGGCGATGTGCGCGTCGATTCCGCGCGGCAGGTAGCGACCGCCGTGGGGGATGGCGTCACCGCCGCCATCCGCGCCGATCATTACCTGACCAACGCCTTCCCGGAGCGACGCTTCGAGTAGGAGTGCTTGTGCGGCGGAACGCCGATGCGTACCCTGCAGATGGGAGCGGAGGGGGCCCGGTGGTCCCCGCGGTCTTCAAAACCGTTGCTGGGCGGCCCGCGCCGTCCAGGGTGGGTTCGACTCCCATGCGCTCCCGCCAATTCTCACCCGATGTGCCGCCGGGAGAACGCAGAACGACCGCATCGCTCCCGGCGGCATCGGTTTTTCGCGCATTTTCGCCTGATTTCTCCCTCGTGGATGGCCTGCCCCGGCGTGCCAGCGGTCGCGCCGGGGGCCGCGCGGCCGCACCTGGGCCATCTTGACCCCCATTTTGACCCCCATTTCCCCTGCTCGTTCCTCCTCTCCGCGCCCCGCCCCGGCAGCCCGCCCCCCCGGCTGCAGCCGGAACCCCCCGGCCGGAGGCACGCCCCGGCTCTGCCGGGGCGGGGCGCTGGGGCCCGCGCGCTCGGCACCTGGCACCCTGGGTCAGGGCGGGGCCGGGGTCATGGCCTACCGGGGCTCGACCCGGCGACGGTCGGCGGGGTCAGCGCCGGCGCCGACGGCGAAGAGGGCGTCGAGGTGGGCGGTGGTGGCGGCGTGCAGGTCGGGGGTGACGTGGGAGTACGTGGCCAGGGTGAGCAGCGGGGTGCTGTGGCCCAGGAGCGACTGCACCAGTTTGGGGTGCACGCCGTGGGCCAACAGGGCGCTGGCCACGCTGTGACGCAAGTCGTGCACCCGCGCGTCCGGCAGGCCCGCCCGGCGCAGCGCCGCGTGCAGGCGGTGGTTGACGTGCGCCGGGTCGAGGGGACGGCCGTCCGGCCGGGTGAACACGAGGTCGTGCCCGGGAAACGGCGTCTGCCAGGCCGGGCCGGCCGCCAGCCGCTCCATGCGCTGGCGGGTCTGACGTGTGCGCAGGGCCTGGACGGCGATCTGGGGGAGGTGGACCAGCCGCCGGCTGGCGGCCGACTTGGGCGGGACGAGCACGAGCCCCGCGCCGCGCTGGCGCTGCAGGGCGCGGTCGATGCGCCAGGTGCCGGCGTCCAGATCGATCCGGTCCCACGTGGCGCCGAGCGCCTCCCCCACCCGGCAGCCGGTGGTGCCCAGGAGCACCCACAAGGGGTGCAGCGGGTCGCCGTGGGCGGCGCTGTCCGCGAAGAGCCGCGCCAGCTCCGCGGGCGCGAGGATGCGCCGCTCGGGGGGGGTCCGGCCGGGGGGCGCGGGCCAGGGCGGCGACGTTGCGCGCCAGGAGCCCCTGCCGTTCGGCCTCGGCCAGGGCGGTGTGCAGAACGGTGGCCGTCTGCTGCACACTTCGGGCTGACAAGCCGCGCTGGAGCAAGTGGCGGTAGGCGTGGGACAGATCGGTGGGGGTGAGCGCGGTCAGGCGGAGGTGGCCGATGAGCGGCAGGAGCCGGCGCACACACAGGCGGTAGGCGACGGCCGTGCTGGGCCGCACGCTGGCCGCCACCGCGTCGGCCCAGGCGGCGAGATACTGCGCGACGGTGAGGCGCTCGTCGGCGGGCAGCCGTCCCCGGGCGAGGTCCTGGCGCAGGGTGTGGAGTTTGGCCAGGACCTCGCGCTGGGTTTTGCCGAACACCGACTTCCGGCGGCCGCCGGGCAGGCGCAGCCGGGCTTCCCACCGGCCATCGGCGCGCTGGCGGACGGTCCCTTCCCCCCAGCCGCGCCGCCGCCCCGCCCCCCGGCTCACCGGGGCCCCGGCAGGCGGGTCCCCCGGCCCCCCGGCCTGCCGGGGCCCCGGACGGGTGGGGTTGTCGCGGCGGTCGCGGGGTGCTGGGCTCATGTCGTCACAGCCTCACAGGAATGACGCCGCGCGTGCTCCTGCACGCCGATGGGCTGCGCGGCGTCACCCATTTTGATAAACGAGGACGTGGGGGCTCCGGCAAGCCGGGGGGACGGGCGGCGCGGCACGGGCTCCGGGCCCCGGCAGAGCCGGGGCGGGCGGGCGCCAGCTTAGAATGCGATCGCCCATCCGCAACCCACGCAATAGGCAAGCGGCGCATAGGCGCCCGTGCGGCGGTCGAAGCGGGCGAGCAACGCCAGGCCACGGTGACCACAGGCATCACACGCGAGTCGGGCGAGGTCGGCGGCTTCTGCCTGAAGCGCGGTCTCCCATCGGCGGCGCTCGGTAAGCTGGCGGCCCACGGGAATCGGCGTGTAGTGCGTCCAGTCGCTGGCGCGCGGGTGGTGGCGAGTCATGGCGCATCCTCC
>JBHOQW010000271.1:0-15185 GCA_042408665.1 Dehalococcoidia bacterium | reverse complement strand
CGTCAGCGGCCGCGCCAGCGGTACTCGATCCGGGCGGCGAGCTGGCGCTCGATCTCGGCGGCGGCGGAGCGCACCAGCGCCTCGGCGAACTGGCCCGTCAGCCGGGCCAGCACCGGGTTGCGGCGGGGGCGGACGCGGGTGACGCGCTCGGGGATGCGCGCCAGCTCCGCGGCCAGCGCTGTAGCGCGGTCGAGGTCGCCCAGCTCATCTACCAGGCCCTTCTCCAGCGCCTCGCTGCCCCAGAACACCTCGCCCGTCGCCCACTCGCGCACTCGATCGATGGGTACCCGCCGTCCCTCGGCCACCACGGTGAGGAAGTGCTCAAAGAACTGCTGCACCATGCGCTCGTCCTTCTGGCGCTCCTCCTCCGTGATCTCCACAAACGGCAGGCCCATACCCTTGAGCGGCCCGCTTTTGGCTACGGCCACGCGCACCCCGATCTTCTGCAACAGGTCCTGGGCCACCGGGCGGATGGTGATCACACCGATGCTGCCCACCAGGCTGGCGCGGGTGGCGATGATGCGCGTGCCCGCCACCGCCAGGAAGTAGCCACCGGAGGCGCCCAGACCGCGGATGAAGGAGACCACCGGCTTCTTCGCCGCCAGCTTTTTCAGCTCGCTGTGCAGGTAATCGGCCACGGTGGCCGAGCCGCCGGGGGAATCGATGTCCAGGACCACGGCGCGCACGCGCCGGCTCTCGCGCAGGGCCTTGATCGCCGGCACGTACTGCTGCGTGCGGATGGCGCCGCCGAGCGAACCGTACAGCTCCAGCACCGCCACCTTTGGAGCCAGAAAGGGCAGCTTTACCGTCATCGCTCTTCTCTCCCGCCATCGCTGTGCGGCGCGCCGGCGCGTGCCGCTCTCCGGTGCTGCGTGCTGGGTGCTGAGCAGGGAGCCGCCGCGGCACTCAGGACTCAGCACGCAGCACTCGTCAAGGGGCCGGGGTGAGGGTTCGATCGCCGACCACCATCGTACTGGGTTTGTGGCCGACCACCCAATCCCAGAGAGCTGCAGCGTCGTATAGTGAGCGGGAGCAGAGAGCACACGCGGGAAAGGCAGGGAGCCGATGCGAACCGGAACGCGACGCACACGGAAACTAATCGTGTCGCTCATGGCAGCGGCGGTCGTCCTCGTCCTGCACGCCTCGGTCCAGGTAGTGCCGGGCCGCGCCCAGCCGGCCGCCACCGTGCTCATCGCCCAGATCGGCGACTTTGGGCCGGTGCTCACCGGCACCAACGGCATGACGCTATACGTGTTTGACCGGGACGAGCCGGGGAAGAGCAACTGCGTGGACCGCTGCGCTGAGATCTGGCCGCCGCTCACCCTGGAGCAAGGTGACCCAGTGGCGCCGGAGGGGCTGGCCGGCACCCTCTCCGTGATCGTCCGCCCCGAGGGCAGCCGCCAGGTGGCCTACAACGACCGCCCCCTGTACTTCTACATCGGCGACAGCCAACCGGGCGATACGACCGGCGAGGGCGTGGGCAACGTGTGGCACGTGGCGCGGGCGACGCTCACCACGGTGCGCACGCGGGAGGCGGGTGACTTCGGCCGCATCCTCACCGGCACCAACGGCATGACGCTATACGTGTTTGACCGGGACGAGCCGGGGAAGAGCAACTGCGTGGACCGCTGCGCCGAGATCTGGCCGCCGCTCACCCTCGATGCCGGTGACCCGATCCCGCCGGCGGACCTGCCCGGCGTTCTGACGGTGATCGAGCGCCCGGACGGCCGGCGGCAGGTGGCCTACAACGGGCGGCCGCTGTACTTCTACATCGGCGACAGCCAACCGGGCGATACGACCGGCGAGGGCGTGGGCAACGTGTGGCACGTAGCGCGCGTGGAGAGCGCCTCACAGTCGCCGCCGGCCGCCACGGCCACCGTGACGCCTGCCGCCACCATGCCGCCCCCGCCGCCCGCACCGAGCCCGCCGCCCGCCGCCACGCCCACGCCGACGCCCGTGCCAATGCCGAACCCCATGCCGCCGGGCTACTCACCCTACGGCATGGGGTCATAGCGTTGGCCCGTGTGGGGCGGGAGCGGCAGCCCAGGCGCCGGTCCGCTAGGACGCGGGCCGGAACTTGATCAGCGTCACCTCAGGCGTCACGTCCTCGAACACGGCTTCGACGGGCATGCCCACCCGCACCGCCTCCGGTGGGCAGCCGACGATGTTCGTGGCCAGGCGCGGCCCCTCTTCCAGCTCCACGGTGGCAAGGACGTAGGGCACGTCCGGGGCGAAAGCCGCGCTGACCGCCTGCCGCACCACCGTGAAGGCGTATACTGTGCCCCGGCCGGAGCACTCCTTCCAGCCCAGCTCGGTGGCCAGGCAGCGCACGCAGAACGGCCGCGGGTAGTGTTGCCGGTGGCCGCAGCGCCGGCACTCCTGCACCACCAGCCGGTGTTGGCGGGCCGCCTCCCAGAACGGCTGGCTGACCACGGTGGGCCGCGGCAGCGGCTTCTGGTACTCGGTCGTCGTCATCGCCTGCTCCGCTTCGTGTGGTAGCGAGCGCTGAGCGATGAGTGGGCGTGGGGGCGAGCCCACCCATCGCTCAGTACTCCCCGCTCATTGCTCATCGCGCGCTCAGCCCCGCGCCAGGATGAGGGAGACCTCCTCGCTGAGCACGCCGCCGTTGCCGTTGACGTAGGCCAGCTCGCAGTCCTGCACCTGGCGCCCGTGCGCCTCGCCGCGGAGCTGGCGGACGGCCTCGGTGACGTGGGACATGCCGCCTGCCAGGCCGGGCTGGCCGAAGGAGAGCTGGCCGCCGTGCGTGTTTACCGGGAAGTCGCCCTTCCAGGTCAGGTCGTGTTCCTCCACGAACGGCCCCGCCTGGCCCTTGGGGCAGAAGCCGGCGTCCTCCAGCGTGATCGCCACCGTGATGGTGTAACAGTCGTACACGGACACCAGGTCGATGTCCCGTGGTGTGACGCCGGCCATGGCGAACGCCTGACGGGCCGCGGCGGCGATGCCGGTGCAGGTGAGGTCGGGCGCGTAGTAGGGGGCGGCGTGCGTCACCTTCTCGCCGGCGCCCAGGAGCAGCACCGGTGGATGCGGCGCCACGCGCGCCCGCTCCGGGCTGGTCACCAGCACGGCGGCGGCGCCGCTGCACGGCATCACGATCTCCAGCAGGTGCAGCGGGTCCACCACCAGGCGGGAGTTGAGCACGTCGTCGATGGTGATCGGTTTGCCGTAGAAGAGGGCGTCCGGGTTGGCGCAGGCGTTGGTGCGCTGGTCCACCGCGATCTTGGCGAGCTGCCGAGAGGTGGTGCCGTACAGGGCCATGTGGCGGGAGGCGGCCATGGCGTAGCCGGAGTTGGCGCCCATCGGGCCGTAGGGGCGGTCGAACTCCGGCGCGGGCAACCCCCAGACGGTGGCACCGCGCTGGTAGAAGGTGGTGGGGTCCTGCGCGTCGCCGGTGAGGCAGAGCACGGCGCGGCACATGCCGGCCTGGATGGCGGCCGCGGCGCGCCACACCTGCCCGGCGCCCGAGGCGCCGCCTAGGTCCACGATGTCGCAGTAGGACGGTTGCAGGCCCAGGTACTCGGCGACGATCGAGGGAAAGGTCACCGGCACGCCCTGGAGCGGGGGCGCCACCAGCAGCCCGTCGACCTCGCCCGGCTCCATGCCGGCGTCGAGGATCGCCAGCCGACCGGCCTCGGCCATTAGGTGCAGGGCGCTCCGCCCGTCGGACTGACGCATCGGCTTGAGCTCGCCGATGCCCGCGATCGCCGCCGCCTTCTTTAACGTCATACGCTGCCTCCAGGAAGGCGCTATGGCAGTCGCTCACGAGTGCTGTGCGCTGAGTACTGTGTGCCGCGTGCGCCATGCGCCGGCAGCATGATACCGCCCGCCACCTTCTACCGCGAGGGTCCCCGGCCTAGGGGGAGTACTGAGTGCTGAGTGCTGAGCGATGAGCGATGAGCAGCCGTCAGCTGCCCCCCATTCAGCACTCATCGCTCAGCACTGGAGAAGCGGGTTAGACCGCCAAGAAGGCGCGCATGACCTCGGGGTGCGCGGGCAGCTCGGCGGCGGGGCCCTCGTGGCGGATGACGCCCTTCTCGATGATGTAGGCGCGGTCGCTCAGGGCAAGGGCGAAGGCGGAGTTCTGCTCGCACAGCAGGATGGAGACGCCCTCCTGCTTCAGGTCGCGGATCTGGTGGGCGAGCTGCTCGACGACCGTCGGCGCCAGGCCCTCGGACGGCTCGTCCAAAAGCAACAGGTCCGGGTTGCCCATGAGCGTGCGGGCGATGGTGAGCATCTGCTGCTCACCGCCGGACAGATAGCCGCCTTTGCGCCGCTCCAGCTCTTTGAGCTGGGGAAAAAGGGTGTAGACCCGCTCCAGGGTCCAGGCGCGGCGTCCGTTGCGGCCCGGCTTGATCCCCACCTCCAGGTTCTCACGCACCGTGAGGTTGGGGAAGATGCGCCGCTCCTCCGGCACAAAGCCGATGCCGCGGGCGGCGATCTCGAACGGCCGGCGGCCGGTGATGTCCTCGCCATGCCAGACGATCCGGCCGGAGCGCGGCGGCGCAAGGCCCATGATCGTCTTGATGGTGGTCGTCTTGCCGGCGCCGTTGCGGCCCAGCAGCGCCACCACCTCCCCGTCGCCCACCCGCAGGGAGACGTCAAACAGGATGTGGCTCAGCCCGTAGAAGGTGTTGACCGCAACGACTTCCAGAGCCATTCCGAGTCTCCGAAGTAGACGCGCTGCACGTCCTGGTCGGCGCGGATGGCGGCCGGCGCCCCGTCGGCGATGACCCGACCCTGGTGGAGCACGGTGATGCGGTCGGCGTTGGAGAACACCACATCCATGTCGTGCTCGGTGAAGAAGAGGGTGAGGCCGCGCTCGCGCACGATACGCGTGATCAGCTCCATGGTGGCGAACTTCTCCCGCGGTGCCATCCCGGCTGTCGGCTCATCCAGAAGCAGAATTCTGGGCGCCAGCGCCAGCACGATCCCCAGCTCCAACCGCTTCTGATCGCCGTGGGAGAGGAGGCCACCCAGCTCGTCCGCGCACTCGCTGAGCCCCACTTCGGCGAGGATGGCCTCCACCTCGTCGCGGTACAGCCCACGCGCCGGGCGGAGCATGGTGAAGCGCCGGCCGCAGCGGGAGAGCACTGCCGCCTGCACGTTCTCGAACACCGTCAACCTGGGGAAAATGTGCGTGCGCTGAAAGGAGCGCACGATGCCCTGCATGCAGCGGGTGTGCGCCGGCAGGTGGGTGATGTCGCGCCCGGCAAACGTGATCGTGCCGCGGGTTGGCGCCAGGTGGCCGGTGAGCATGTTGAACAGCGTGGTCTTGCCGGCGCCGTTGGGGCCGATCATGGCGTGGATGCTGCCCTCGTGCACGTCCAGGTCCACGTCATCGACGGCCACGAAGCCGTCGAATTCCCTACGCAGCCCACGTGCTTGCAGGATCATCGCCCTTCCTCCCGCGCGGATGCGGCGGGCACGGGCTCGCCCGGCGGTGCGGCCCGGCCGTTCGTGGCGCGACCGGTACGGCGGACGGCGGCATGCCAGAGGTCTTCCAGGAAGCCGAGGATGCCGCCGCGGAACACCAGCACGATTGCCAGCAGCACCAGACCGATGAGCAGCTGCCAGTACGGCGTGAACTGCGTGCTGTACTTGTTTAAGAACAGGAACGCCGCGGCCCCTACCACCGGACCGAGGAAGTGGTTCATGCCGCCCAGCAGCACCATGATGATCACTTCCCCGGAGCGCGACCAGTGCAGCGTGTCGGGGAACACGGCGCGCTGGAAGGTGGCCAGCAGCGCCCCGGCCACGCCGGCGAAGGCGCCGGCCAGCACGAACGTGAGGAACCGCACCCACTGCACCGGCACGCCGATCGCCTCTGCCCGCTCCGGGTTCTCGCGGATGGTGCGCAGCATCACGCCAAACGGCGACCGCACGATCAGCCAGATCAGGGCCAGACACACCACCCCCACGGCCATGGAGAAGTAGTACAGGTTCGTGGGGTTGGCGCGCAGCGCCACCGGGATGTTGCGGCCGAAACCGATGACGCCGTTATCGCCGCCGGTGAAGGAGTACCACTGGAAGATCACGGTGTAGACTATCTGGGCGAACGCCAGCGTGAGCATGGCGAAGTAGACCTGATGGCGCAGGCGGATGCAGAACGCCCCCACCACGGCGGCAGCGCCGGCGCTCACCACCGGCGCCAGCAGGAAGGCCACGCCAAAGGGGATATCCGTCTTGCGCAGGAGCAGCGCCACGGTGTACGCGCCGAGGCCGATGTAGGCGGCGTGACCGAAGGAGAGCATGCCCAGGTAGCCCAGCATCAGGTGCAGGCTGAGCGCCCAGACAGCCAGGTAGACGGCCTCCGTGGCCAGCGAGATCTGAAACCGTGAAACCACGTGCGGGTAGGCCAGCAGCGCCGCCCCGGCCAGCACCAGCCCGGCCCAACCGGCGACCAGCGTCCACCGCCGAGCGGCAGGGCGCAAGGCAAGCGCCGCCTGCGTGTCCCGAGCCTGTACCCGTGCCATGCCGTCACTCCATCTCGCGCTGGCCGAACAGCCCGAACGGGCGCACGATCAGGACCAACGCCATCAGGATGAAGGGAAAGATAATCGCGAAACGTGGGGCGACCAGGATGCCGAAGGCGTTCATCTGCCCCAGGAGTACGGCCCCCACCAGCGCGCCGAACACGCTCCCCAGGCCGCCGATCACCACGATGATGAACGCCTGAATGATGGACTCGGCCGGCAGATCCAGCGACACGGAGCGGATGGGGGTGACGAGCACGCCGCCCAGCCCGGCCAGCCAGGCGCCCAGCACGAACATCGCGGTGTAGACGCGCGCCGTGTTCACCCCCAGCGCGCCGGTCATTTCTCGGTCCTGCACCATCGCCCGGCAGATGAGGCCGGCACGCGTCTTGTAGAGGAACGCCCACAGGCCCACGGCCACCAAGGCCGCGATCGCCCAGACCATGAAGTAATACTGCGGGAAGGAGCGGCCGAGCACCGCCAGCGAGCCGTCCACAAAGCCGGGCGGTTTGACCGATTTGAAGTCCGCCCCCCAGATGATGCGCGCTACGTCCGCGGCGATGAACACCAGCGCGAACGTGAGCAGGAGCTGGTCGAGCGGCTCACGCCGGTAGATACGACGAAGCAGCAGCACCTCGATGGCCAGCCCCAGTATGGCAACCACCGCGGGTGCGATGAGCATCGCCAGGAAGAACTTGCCCGGGGTGCCCGCCAGGCGGGTCGTCACCTCAAACGCGAGGTAGGCGCCAAACATGTACAGCGCCCCATGCGCGAAGTTGACGATGCGCATCACCCCGAAGATAAGCGACAGACCCGACGCCACCAGGAACAACACCAGCCCAAACGCCAGACCGGTCAGCGATTGCGAGATGAGGTTGGCCATGGACGCCTCCACACCGCACAGAACACCGGTAGCAGGCGCGGGCGGCCCAGCGTCCGCGCCCTGCCCCGGCGCCGACGATCCACCCCGCGCTATTTCTTCTTGCGCAGTTCCTCGATTGTCTGGCAGGACAGCGCCAGGTCGGGAAAGCTCTCCGGGGTCACGACGATCGGGTTCACCACACCGTAGAAGTTCTGCCCCGGCACCTTATCGGCCATGCCGACGAAGACCGGGCCATACGCCTGTCCGTCGCAGCCGCGGATCGTGATATCCCCGTAGATCGCTTTGACTTTCAGGTCCCGCAGGGCGCTCATGAACTTTTTCCGGTCCACGGCCCCCGCCTTGTCCAGCGCCGCCTTGATGATGTACACGGCCGTGTAGCCAAGCCCTGTCCCCGCATACGGGAATGCGCCGTTGGTGCGCTCGCGGTAGGTCTTGAGCAAGGCCTCGGTCTCCGCGTTCTGCACCAGCCAGAACCCCCAGTTCGTGCCCGTCCAAATGCCCTTGGGGTAGTCGTCGCCCAGGGCGACAGTCACGTCGGGGTCAGCCTGTGCCCAGCCCGTGTGCTGGAGCTGGTCGAAGTAGCGGAAGCCCTTGGCCTGCTTGATGAAGGCTACCAGGTCGTTGCCCCACAGCGAGGTGTAGACCGCATCCGGCTTGGCGGCGAGGATGGCGTTGATCTGGGCCGAGTACTCACCGGCGCCGAAGGCCGGCCACTGCTCACCGATACGCTGCGCGTCGGGACGAAGCTTGGCGAACATGGCCCAGAAGTCGTCCACCACGCGATGGCCGTACTCGTAGTCTGGGCCGATGACGTACCAGCGTTTGAGGTTGGCCGGGAGCTTCTCCGAGAAGACCTTGGCCAGCGCGCGTCCGGCGATACCGGTGTGGGTGTTGGCCGTCCGCACCACCCACTCGTGCCCCTTCTCCTCAGTGAGCGCCGCCGTTTGGGCGATGGTGTCGATGAACGGCACCTCCGCCTCTTTGGCGTACTCGGAGACGGCCAGCGCCACCGCGCTGTTGATTACACCCATGATGAGGAACACGTCCTCGTTTTCCACCAGGGCCCGCGCCTCGCGCCGACCGTCGTCGGCGCGGCCCTTGTCGTCACGGGTAATGAGCTGTAAGGGCCGCCCCAGCACGCCCCCCTTGGCGTTGATCTCGTCCACGGCGATCTTGATCGCCTCCAGTTCGGCGTTGGTGATGACGGAGGCAGTGCCGCTCATACTGCTGAGATAGCCCAGCTTGATCGGCTTGCCGCTCGGCGCTGCCCCAGCCTGCTGGCCGGTCCCGGGCGCCGCTTGCTGCGCCGCCGGCTTCTCGCCACCACCGCCGCACGCCCACAAGAAGGCCGCTGCCGCCGGGACGCCGACCCGTAGCACCGTGCGCCGGCTCCACCGGCGCGTGAAGGAGTTGCGCTTGCCCGTCATCGCCGCCTGCCCTCCTCGATACAGCCCGCCACCGGCCCGTTTTGGCGACCCATGATAGACACCGCCGATCCAACCGGTCAAGGTTCGGCCCGGCTGAGGCGTCCCTGTCTCAACTCGCTTTATCCTGACCTGGTCGATATCCGACAGATCGCCGCCAGAGCGGCGGTCCCGCTTGTGCCCGTCAACGGCAGCCGGTAGGCTGCGATCGGCCGGGCACGGGCCGAGGCAAGGCATGCGTCGAGAAGACCGTGAGCGGATGACACCCGCGAGTGAGGCGGACCAGGCGCTCAAGCGCGACCTGCTGGCGGCAGCGGTGCTGCGCGGTACCTTCACCCTGCGCTCGGGCAAGACCAGCAGCTATTACGTCGACAAGTACCGCTTCCAAGCCCGGCCGGAGCTGCTGCGACGGGTGGCGGCGGCAGTGGCGCGGCTGGTGCCACCGGACACGGAGCGGCTGGCCGGCGTGGAGTTGGGTGCCGTGCCGCTGGTCACGGCGGTCTCCCTGCACACCGGCATCCCGTTCGTGATCGTGCGCAAGGATGCCAAGGAGTACGGCACCGCCAACCTGATCGAGGGCGGGGAGATCGCCGGCCGGGCCGTGACGCTGGTGGAGGATGTGTGCACCACCGGCGGCGCGGCGCTGGCGGCGGCGGACAAGATCGCGCGCGCCGGCGGCCGTCTGCTCCGCATCATCACGGTGATCGACCGCGGCGAAGGCGGCATCGCCCGCGAGCGCGCCGCCGGGTACGACGCCGTCGCGCTCTTCACCCTTACCGCGGAGGACCTGATTGAGCGCCGCCCAGAGGAGGAGTGAGGGAAGAGAAGCGAGCAACAAGCGCGCGCCGCTCACTCATCCCCTTCGGCCCTTACCCCTATTACTGCGAGGGGGGGCTGGGCCATGGGCAATGAGCCATGCGTCTGGAGCAGGGGAAGGGGATACGGGCCCTCACCCCCGGCCCCTCTCCCGTGCCCAGCGAGAGGGGAGAACGTAAGCCCTCTCCCGTCGGCGGGAGAGGGTGGCCGAGCGCAGCGAGGCCGGGTGAGGGTCGGCGGCCGAAAGCCGGGGCGAGGCCCGTCTCGGCGCTCAACACGCAGCACCCATCATCCGCGGGCCAGGTGCTCGAGGGTGCGGGCCACGCGCACCAGGCTGTCCAGGTTGTGCGCCGGTAGGAAGTAATCCACGTATGGCAGCGCCGTCGCCATGCCGCGCGCCAGGGGCCGGTAGTCCTTGCCGCCCAGCAGCGGGTTGAGCCACAGCAGCTTGTACGCCCGCCGCTTGAGATTGGACAGGGCGCGGCGCAACACCTCCACATCGCCCCGCTCCCAGCCGTCGGAGATAATGATCAGCACCGTGCGCGAGTCCACCCGCCGGCGGGCATACTCGCGGTCGAACACAGCGAGACAGCCGCCGATGCTAGTGCCCGCGCTCCAAGAATCGACCTCCGCGGCCAGGCGGGCCAGCGCCTGGTCGTAGTCGCGCGTGCGCAGGAGATGGGTGATCTCGTTCAGGCGCGTGCTGAACACGAAGGTGCTCACCCCGCGCAGCTCGTTCTGCACCGCGTACATGAACTGCACGAGGTAGCGGGAGTAAACGTCCATCGAGCCGCTCACGTCGCACAGCAGCACCACGCGGAGCCGCCGCACGCGCCGACGGCGGCGTAGGAGGTCCAGCACCTCACCACCGTGGCGCACGGAGCGGCGCAGGCTGCGGCGCAGGTCGACGTCGTCGCCGCGGCGGGCCAGGCGCGTGCGCCGGGCGAGGGCGGTGGCCAGCTTGGGCGCCAGGCGACGGATGACGGCCCGGGCCCGGGCCACCTCCTCGTCCGTGTAGCCGGCGAAATCCTTCGCCGTAAGCAGGTCGGCGGTGCCGGCCGTGGCCTCCGGGTTATCGCCGGCCGGTTGCAACGCCAAGCGGGCCTGCACGCGCACCTGCAGGCCCGTACCGTGTCGGCCGGCGCGTGCGTGCGCGGGGCGGCGCTCCACCGGCACCACCTCGCCAATGGGCGGCGGGTGGCCGCCGCTGCGCCAGTAGAGGTCGAACAACCGGTCGAAGGCCGGCAGCAACGCCGCCTCCGAAACGAAGTTGGCGCGCAAGGCCAGCCGCATGTCATCCGGCCGGCCGATATCGACCAGCGTGAGCGCGCGGGCAGCGTCGATGATGCGGCCCGCAGTGATATCGAAGTCCGCGGCGCGCAGCAGGCGAGCAAACCCGATCAGGTGCGCCGCCAGCGTGCCGCGCCCCTCGCCCAGCAACGCGCGCACCTGCTGGGTGAGCGCCGCGGCGTGCAGGTCCTGGCGGGTGAGGCTGAGCGGCGTGGACATCCGTGACCCGCGTGGCGGTGGTGATCTCAGTGTAGCGGGTACGCACGCTCACAACGCCTGCCACCACCGGCGGCCCTCCAGGCGCACGAAGCGGCCGAACCCGGGCGCGGGGAAGTGGCCGGCGGCCACGCGCAGGCCCTCGGCCTCGATCCGCTCCCAGAGCGCACGGCGCGACTGCCGCGACTGGTCCTTATCCACATCGGCGGCGATGCACCAGTCCGGCTCCGTGACTTGGACCGGTGAGTGGGCCAGGTCGCCCAGGATCACCGCGTGCTCGCCGCCGGAGCTGATGAGGACACAACAGTGGCCCGGCGTGTGGCCGGGCGTGGGCAGCATCGTCAGCTCCGGCACCGGGTGGTGGTTGGGGTCCACCAGGTTGAGCTGACCGGCCCGTTCGATCGGGTACGCCGAGCGCAGCATTATCTGCTGCACCGCCTCCTGCTGGGTCCAGTACTCCCACTCCCGCCACTGGATCACGTAGCGGGCGCGGGGGAAGGTGGGCACGTGATGGCCGTCGCGTTCCACCGTGTTCCAGCCAATGTGGTCCAGGTGCATGTGCGTGATCACCACCCGCTCGATCTCCTCGGGCGTCACGCCGGCGGCGCGCAGCTCATCGGGTAGATGTCCGGGCGGGATGGTAGGGCTGCCATGCGGGCCGATGCCGGTATCCACCAGCACCGTCCGCGTGCCGGTGCGCACCAGATAACAGCCCAGGTTGAGGCGCAAGTTGCCGTCGGCGTCTAAATGCTGGGCCCGAAACGGCTCCCAGGCCTCCGGCGGCACGTCCGGCATGAACTGGGCCGGCGTGCGGGTGAAGCTCCCGTCCGAGAGCGCCACCACTTCCACGTTTCCCACACGCATGCTCACGGGCATGGGCTCACCTCCCACGGGCATCCGCGCTCAGGTCGATAATCGCCACCCGGCCGTCACCGCCGTTTACCGTGCCGTCGCAGTGGCGCGCCGTGGCGGCGTTGCCCACGGAGACGACGCTGACGGGGTAACCGGCGGCGGCAAAAGCGTTGGCCACCAGATCGCGCATCTCGTCGAAAGCGCGGCCGACGTGACCGCACGGCACCGGGTCATCGCGATGGACGGCGGCCAGCACAAACGAGCGGTCGCCCTCCAGCGCCGCGTCCTGCACGCGCATGTGGACGCGGGAGCCACCGCCAAGCCCCACGCCGAGCTGCCAGCGGGTGGACAACACCCGGTCGTGCACCAGAAACAACATCGGGCTGCCTGGGATTGGCTGCCAGCCCAGCACCGCACGCACCGCGGCCGCCACCCCGTCCGGATCGGCGTTGAGGAAGACGAGGTTGATGGGATCGGCCACGGCCATGCTGGGGCGGCGCAGGTAGGGGTCGAAGCCGGTGGGCAGCTCCGGCGGGCCGGCGCTGGCCAGCTCCACGACCAAGGCGGCGCCCCCCATCAGCGCCAGCAACAACGCGGCGGCGCCGGCGTGCCACCAGCGTATTCTTGCGTACCAGTGCCGCATCGCCGCGCGTCCTCCCGAGCGATACTGCCGCCGTCGCGCGCACGATAGCATCGCCGCGCCGCCGAGGCTAGAGCGTGCCGCGCTGCCGTCTGGCGCACGGATGCGGTATAACCGGCACAGCAATCTCACCAGGGAGCAGCACCCATGGCCACCGCACCGGCACCGGTCTTACCGTCGGCGGACCCGGCATCGCTCGGGCTGGACCCGGGGCGCATCGCGCAGCTATTCGGTGTGATCGAGCGGCACATCGCCGAGGGGCGCTACCCCGGCGCGCAGGTGGCGCTGGCCCGCCGCGGCCGCCTGGCGGCGCTGCGCACCTTCGGGCAGGCGCGCCTACGCCCGCAGGCCCAGCCCGCGACCGACGACACCCTCTGGCTCCTGTACTCGCAGACAAAAGTCCTCACCGCGGCCGCCGTCTGGCAACTGGTGGACCGCGGTGCGCTGCGCTTCGCCGATCGCGTCGCCGACCACATCCCTGAGTTCGCTCGCCACGGCAAAGGCGAGATCACGCTCTTCCAGGTGCTCACCCACCAGGGCGGCTTCCCCTCCGCCACGGTGCCGCCCGAAGCGTGGGCCGACCACGAGCTGCTGCTCCGGGTGGTGTGCGACTTCACGCTGGAGTGGACGCCCGGCTCCAAGGTGCACTACCACGGCACCGCGGCGCACTGGGTGGCGGCCGTGCTGATCGAGGTGGTCACGGGCTGTGACTATCGCGAGTGGATCCGCCGCGAGCTGCTGGACCCGATCGGCCTGCACGATCTCTACCTGGGCGTGCCGGAGGCGGTCCAGAACCGCTGCGCGGACATGCACGTGCTCCAGGACGGGCGGATGCAGCCGGAACCGGAGAGCAGCACACCGGCGTTCCGGGCAGCGGGCATCCCCGGGGCGGGCGGCTACGGCACGGCGGCGGCCATGGCCGCCTTTTACCAGATGCTGCTGGCGGGTGGAACGCTGAACGGCCGCCGGGTGCTCAGTCCGCGGGTGATCCAGTTTGCCACCCGTAACCACACGGGCGACCGCGTCGACGAGCGCTACGGGATGCCCATGCACCGCGGTCTCGGCCCGCACGTGCGCGGCCTCACCCCCACGATCCGCGGCCTGGGGACGATCGCCTCCCCCACCACCTTCGGCCACGGCGGCGTGGGCAGCTCCTACTCCTGGGCCGACCCGGAGTCGGGTGTGTCCTTCAGCTACCTCACCAACGCGCGTCTGGAGGAGCCCTGGCACTCCGTGCGCATCGACCAGATCAGCAACCTGGCCCATGCCGCCATTGTCGAGCCCTAAGCGCGGAGCGAGGGCGACGCGACGGGCGAGGCACGATCGCCTTGACAGGGGCTGGCCAGACCCGTAGACACTGGAGGAACGCCAGCCCCCCTCTCGCACCGCCGGAGGCCACGTATGCGTCGCCAAGCCGGAACGCTATCGCGTGTCGTCCTCGCGCTGCTCTTGGCCCTCACCGTTGCCAGCATCGGCGCACCAAGGACGACCGCTCAGTTCCAGCCCAGCCAAACGCCAACCCCGCCGCCCACCACGCCCACGCCGATACCACCCACGCCGATACCACCCACGCCGACACCACCCACGCCGATACCACCCACGCCGACGGCAACACCGGCGGTTCTCCAGCCGATGATCCTGCTCGGCTCGGTGACGCTGAACGGGCGGCCGGCACCGGACGGCACCGACATCCTGGCCCTGGTCGTCGGGACGGTCTGCGGCCGAACGCAGGCCACGGGCGGCCGGTACAACGTGGCGGTGCTCTCCGCCAGCACGGTAGCCGGCTGCGGCGTGTTCGGCGCGCCGGTCACCTTTACCGTGGGCGGTGTCCCCGCCGATCAGGCGACGATCTTCCAGCCCGGGGCGGTGGTGGAGCTCAACCTCACTGCCGGCCAGGCGGCCACACCAACTCCAACCCCGACTCCACCCACTCCGACGCCGTCGCCGTCGCCGACGCCGTCGCCAACACCAACGCCCACGCCGACACCCCCGGCAACGCCGTCGCCGACACCGGCGGCCACGCCCACCCCGCCCCCGCCACCGGCGCCCACACCACCGCCCGCAGCGGTGTCCGTCGCCGCGGGCGTGCTGTGCCCGGACGCCGCCTACGACGGCCGCGGCGACCCCCTGCCACGGCCGGGCCAGACCTTTGGGGTGCGGGTGACCTGCCGGCTCACCACCGCCGAGGCGACCGATTTCAGCGGCACGGTGGTGTTCAACCTGGGGGGTGAGGTGCGTGCCGTCTCCGCCACGGCCAGCCACGGCACGACCGCCGTCACCGACACGCAGGTGCGGTGGGGCGGCTTCGTGCTGGGCGCCGGCGAAACGGCCACGATCACCATCGTGCTGGATGTCACGCCCAACACCGGCTCTGTGGGCCGGCCGGTCGTGCTGTTTACCGGCACGAGCACCACCGGCCGCACGCTCTCCGGCGGCATCGTGGACGTCGCCGGGGCGGCCCTGGACACCACCCAAGTGCGCGGCCTGCTCAACGGCGGCATCGTGACGACCGCCGCGCCCGCGCCGGCGCCGCCGACCACCATGCCCGCGCCGGCCCGCCCGCCGGCGCCGGG
>JBHOQW010000269.1:0-6775 GCA_042408665.1 Dehalococcoidia bacterium | reverse complement strand
CGACCTGCGGCGGCAGGTGGCCGAGTGGGTGCGGGCCCGGGGCGGACAGACGCGGCAGCATCCCGGCGCACTGGTGTTCTGCCTGCGCCAGCCCGGGCGCGCCCTGCGGGAGAAGGTCGAGCTGTGGCTGGCGTGGGAGCGCGTGGCGGCCGACGTGCGAGCCGGCCTGCTCGGGGGAGACTACCTCCAGAGCGAGCTGGCGGAGGTGGAGGCACGGGTGCAGGAGGCCCGGGCGGAGGCTCGCGACGAGGTGTGGGCGAGCTACACCGTGGTCGTGGTGGCCGACCGCACCGAGCCGGACGGGGTGCGGGTGCTGGACCTGGGCGCCGGGCACGCCAGCAGCGGTGAGACGCTCAGCGCACGGGTCCTGACCGCGCTGCGCGCGGAGGGGCTGCTGAGCGAGTCGGTGGGCGCCGGGTACCTGGACCGCCACTGGCCACCGGCGCTGATGGCGAGCGGGGCGTGGCCGCTGGTCTCACTGCGGCAGGCGTTCCTGGACGGCTCCCTCACGCGCCTCATGGACCCGGAGGCGGTGCTGCGGGCGCGCATCCCCGAGTTTGTAGCCCGGGGCGAGTTCGGGCTGGGTTCGGGGCGGCAGGCGGATGGCACCTACCGGCGGCTGTGGTACGCGGAGCCGGTGGCGGCCGAGGAAGTGGTGTTCGAATCGGACGTCTACCTGCTGCGCAAGGAGACCGCTCAGGCCCTGAAGGCGGCGCCGATGCCCACAGCGATGCCGGCCGCCATCGTCGACCCGCGAGCGGCCGCGCCCCTTGGAGTGGTAAGCGGGCCGCCGGCCGGGGTTGGTGTGCCGCCGGTCGAGCCGGAACCGGGATTGGGTCCGGTCGGGGCGCGGGTGCCGTTACGGGTGGCGGGGACGATCCCGCCGGAGGTGTGGAACCGGCTGGGCACGCGCCTGATCCCCAAACTGCGGGGCGCCGAGCGGCTGACAGTGCGCGTGGAGTTCACGTGCGAGGTGGAGGCCGGTGCCAAGGAGGACCTCACGCGCGAGCTCCAGACGATGCTGAACGAACTCGGTCTCGACGGTATCTCGCTTGAATGAGCGCCTGGCGGTGCCTATGGGCAGCAGCCGGACGCTCGTGCTCATCGGCCGACCTGCCAGAGGGCAGGCGACTGGACCTGGAACGTGAAACCGCCGTGCGGCGAGCCGGGCTCGCCGCCCTGGATCGTGACGCTGCTGCGGCCGTCCGGTGTCGCCACAACTTCAATGCGCAGGGCGGCGTGCGCGATCTGCACCGACATCGTTTCCTCCGTGCCCGGCTGCAGGTCGATCACCCGCTCATTGGCGTGGCCGGGCAGGTGGAGCGCGAACGTCACCCGTACCCGGCGACCGACGGCGTGATCCGGGGATGTTGGTGGCAGAGACGATGTGGCATCCTCACGCGCCGACGGCGTTGTCGCCGTGAACGGTTGATCGTCTCTGGCCTCCTTCACCTGCGGTGGTACGACGGTCACCGGGTGGGGCCGCGTGTGCCCCTCGCCCGCATGCCAGCCGTCCAGCGTCTTGGCAAAGGACGCAAAGGCCCCGGCTTCGGCGGCCGAGCAGGCAACGCCCTCGGTGCTGGCTGTGGTCAGCCGCGCGTCGAGCAGACGGCGCACCAGCTGCCGGAGCTCGGCCGGCACCTGGCCGCCGGCTTGGGCGGCGATGAGCTCGCTCCACCACAGACCCTCAAGGTGCTCCCTGGCCGCGACGATGCGGTAGTCCATACCGGCGCCCTCCGGTTGGTTGCTCATCGGTACGGCTGTTATAGCTCGGCTTGGGAAATCAGAATACTCCAACCGGTGAGGGGTGGGTATTGTCCGCATCCCACCCCCCTACCGCAACAGGAGCGACCGTGACGGAGCGCTATCGGCGATCTACGGCGCGCGCCGCCAGCCAGAGCGCAAGGCTGAGCGCGAGCAGGCCATACTGCTCAGCAGCCACGGCACCCAGAATAGCGAGCAACGCGCCAAGCTCGGTGGCAATGCGAAGCATACACGTGCTCTCCACCTGCGAGGGCAGCAAGGCAACGGCACGCACCGGCCGAGGGGCTCGACTCTTATGCCTCTCCTGCCGAAGATCAAAGAGCCTTGGAGTGCGCTGGTTGCGCCCTCTGGTTTCCCAGCACTACGGCCGTGCCCCGCGACGGCACGGCCGTAGTGCGTCACGAAATCAGTCGGCGGGAGAGCCAACAACCTTAGCAGCCTTCAAGAGCGCTTCGCGGAGAGGGCAGCTTCTGGGTTAGTACACGAGCTGATAGCACGAGGTGAGGTACGGTCAGGCACACCGCAGCGGCCTGCCAAGTCACCACGGTTCGCACAACTGCCGCCATCGCTGACCGCATCGCCACGTTCGTCAGCCGTACGGCACCGCGACCGGCCGTCCACGTGTCACGTCCCCGTTGACGCCAGACAGGAACGTTTGTTCTACTTCGGGGCGACTGTCGCTGCCCCAGGGAGGCAACCCGTGCGCGTGGCCGGTGTGCTCATCCCCCGCTTGCCCCTGGCCCTGGTCCTGCAGGCCCGGCCGCACCTGCGCGGTCGGCCGGTGGTGGTCACGACCGAGGCCCCGTCCCCCACGCGGGCCGCGGCCAGGGCGGTGGTGGCCGCCGGCTCCCCCCAGGCTACCCGCGCCGGGGTACGGCCTGGCATGCCCGTGCCCGAGGCCCTCGCCCGCTGCCCCGACGCCGTCCTCCAGCCCCTCCCCCCCGAGCAGGGCGTCCGGGCGGCCGCGCGGATGCGGGCCGCGCTGGCGCGGGTGAGCCCCCTGGTCGAAGGCGCGGCGCCCGGTTGTGCCTTCGTCGGGCTGGATGGCCTGCCCGGGGCCGGCAACCCGGCGGCCGAGCTGGTCCTGGCTCAGCGGCTCCAGCAGGCGGTCCAGACCACCCTCGGGCTGGTCCCGCGTGTGGGGGTGGCGGACAGCCGCGTCGCCGCCCGCGCCGCCGCCTGGCTCGCCCCACCGGCCCCACCCGGCCAGACCCCGGCCCTCCCACCGCCGCCGTTCGCCACAAGCGGCCTGTGCCGGGCCGTCGTGGCCCCAGGCGCGGCCGCTACCGCCGCCTTCCTCGCCCCCCTGCCCCTGCACTGGCTCGGCCTGCGCCCGGCGCTCCAGGAGCGGCTGGCGTGGCTGGGCCTCCGCACCGTGGGCGCGCTGGCCGCGTTGCCCAAAGGCGCGCTCCTAGCCCAGTTCGGGCCGGAGGGCGGCAGGCTCTGGGATCTGGCGCACGGCCACGACCCTGATGGGCCGATCCCGCCGCACCATCCGCCGCCCCGGTGCCACGCCCGCCTCGCCTTCCCCCAGCCGGTCACCGGGCAGGCCGCCCTCCACGCCGGCCTGCGCTCCCTGCTCACCCGGCTGCTCCCGGCGCTGGAGCGTGCCGGTCGCTCCGCCCGCGCCGCCACCCTCACCGCCACCCTGGCGACCGGTCCCCAGCAGCGCTGGACCGTCGCCTTCCCCGCGCCCACGCGCGACCCAGAGCACCTGCACCGGGCGCTGGCCGCCCGGCTGGAGGGGGTGACCCTCCCCGCCGCCGTGACGGCGCTGGCGCTCACCCTGCACGGGCTCTGCCGGGAGGTGGGCGTGCAGGCCCGCCTCTTCCCCGCCCCCACCCGCCTGTGGCAGAGGCAGGGGCTGGCGGCGACGCTCGCCCAGCTCCACGCCCGGTTCGGTCGCCCCGTCATCCTGCAGATCGTCGAGGTCGAGCCATGGTCCCGCATCCCGGAACGCCGCTACGCCCTGGTCCCGGCGGAGCTGGGCCCAAGCCCAGCAACGGGTCGCTCCTTCGACCGCTCACCCCGCCCCGCCCCGTCCTGGTGACCTGCCGACCGGGGACGACGACGCCCCACACCGTCACCCTGCGCGACGGCCCGGTGGCCGTGGCCGAGGTGGTGGACGAGTGGCTGGTGGAAGATGAGTGGTGGCGCCGGCCGCTGGCCCGGCGCTACCTGCGCTTGCTCCTGGCCGACGGCCGGTTGCTCACCCTGTTCGAGGACCTGGTGCATGGCGGCTGGTACCTCCAGCCCTACCACGCGCCCGTCCACGCTCCCACCGTGCCCTCACCGGGCTAAGTGAGCCGCACTCGCTCGTTCCGCTCGTCCCGCCCCGGCGCCGGAGCCGTCCTCCTGGCCTCCGGAGAGTGCGGTGAGTCGTGTGATCCCCGAACCTGGGTGGAACCGCGGCGGGCGCCGCCCCTCGGGGCCACAGAGACACAGGAGGAAGACGCCATGCGCCCGGCCCCTCAGCGTGGGCGCCTACCCCCAGCCACGCAGCGGCCGGGGGCGCGGGGTCGGCAGGGGTGCGGCACGACCGTATGCAGTCCGCCAGACCCACGAGGGGGAGGGAACCGGAGGCAATGCGGGCCGAGTACGTGGAGCTGCACTGCCATAGCTGCTACTCCCTGCGCGAGGGGGCGTCCACACCGGTGGAGCTGTTGGAACGGGCAGCGGCGCTGGGCTACGACGCCCTCGCCCTCACCGACCACGACGGCCTGTACGGGGCGATGGAGTTCGCCCGCGAGGCAGCCCTGCGCGACATCCACCCCATCACCGGCGCGGAGCTCACGCTGCCCGACGGTCACCATCTCACCGTGCTGGTGGAGTCGGCCCAGGGCTACGCCAACCTCTGCCGCCTGATCACCGCCCTGCGCACGCGTGCCGCGCCGCTCCCCGGCGCCGGTGGACCGGCCACCGCCGGGGCAGGCTTCCCCCTGCCCGTGGAGGACCCGGCCGAGCTTGCCGGCCTCATCGCCCTCTCCGGCTGCAGCCGCCACGGCGCGGTGCCCGCCCTGGTCCAGGCCGGCCGGCTAGCGGAGGCGGAGGCCGCCGCCCGCCGCTATCGGGACTGGTTCGGCCCCCGCAACTTCTTCATCGAGCTGCAGCACAACCGTGTGTACGGCGACACGGCCCGCATCGCCGCCCTGGTAGCCCTGGCGGAGCGGCTGGGGGTGGGCGTGGTGGCCACTACCAACGTCCACTACCACGTGCGCGAGCGTAGCCGCCTGCACGACGTGCTCATCGCCGTGCGCCACCGCACCACGCTCGACGCCGCCCACCCCCTGCGCCGCGCCAACGCTGAGTTCTTCCTCCAGGCCCCAGCCGCCGTAGCCGAGCGGTTCCGCGCCTACCCGCAGGCGGTGCGCGCCAGCCGCGCCATCGCCGAGCGGTGTCGGGCCTTCCACCTGTACCGCGACCTGCGCACCGCCTTCCCCGACTACCCCGCCCCGGACGGCCACACCCCCGACAGCTACCTGGCCGCGCTGTGCCGGGCGGCGCTTGACCGCGCCTACGGTCCGTTCGAGCAGGCCCTGCGCCGGGAGGCGGAGCAGCGGCTGGCAGAGGAGCTGGCCCTCATCCGCCGCCACGGCCTGGCCGGCTTCTTCCTCACCTACCGCGACCTCCTGCAGCTGGCCACGGCGGTGGCGCACGAACTCCGCGGCCGCGACCCGGCCCTGCCCCCGTACGTGCGCCCGGTGGGGCGGGGGCGCGGCTCGTCGGTGAGCTCCCTGGTCTGCTATCTCATCGGCCTCTCCCATGTGGACCCGGTGCGCCACCGGCTGTTTCTGGGGCGCTTCCTCACCGAGGAGCTGGCCACCGTGCCGGACATCGACCTGGACTTCCCGCGCGACATCCGCGCCACCCTCATCGCGCGCCTGTATCAGCGCTACCCGGGACGGGTGGGGCTGGTGGGCACGTTTGCCACCTACCGCCTGCGCTCCGCCGTGCGCGACGTGGGGCGGGCGCTGGGGCTGCCGGCCGACGAGCTGGCCCGCCTGGCCCGGCAGAGCGAGCCGTGGGCGCCGGCCGACCGGCTGGCCGAGGAGATGGCCCGCCTGCCGGCCTTTGCCGGACGGGTGGCGGCACCGGGGTGGCGCGAGCTCGTCGACCTTGCCGGCCAGCTGGCGGGCTTCCCGCGCCACGTCAGCCAGCACGTGGGCGGCATGGTGCTGTCCGCCGGTCCCCTGGCGGAGGTCGTGCCCCTGGAGCCGGCGGCCATGCCCGGCCGCTGGCTCATTCAATGGGACAAGGACGCGGTGGCCGATGCCCGCCTGGTCAAGGTCGACCTGCTGGCGCTGGGCATGCTCTCGGTGGTGGACGAGTGCCTGGCGCTGGTCGAGGACCGGCACGGCCGTCGGCCGGACTTCAGCCGCCTGGGCTACGCCGACCCGGCGGTGTACGCCCGCCTCAGCGCCGCCGACACGGTGGGGGTGTTTCAGCTAGAGAGCCGGGCGCAGATGCAGACCTTGCCCCTTACCCAGCCCCGCACCCTGGACGACCTAGCGGCGCAGGTGGCCATCGTGCGGCCGGGGCCGATCCAGGGGGGCGCCTTCCGCCCGTTCCTGGAAGCCCGACGGCGGCTGGCGGCCGGGGAGCCGGTGCGCGTGCGCTACGACCACCCGCTCCTACAACCGGTGCTGGAAGAGACGCTGGGGGTGATCCTGTACCAGGAGCAGGTGCTGCAGGTGGCGATGGCGGTGGCCGGGTACACGGCGGGGCAGGCGGAGGCGCTGCGGCGGGCGCTCAGCCGGCGGCGGGCGCGGGAGGCGGTGGCGGTGCACTGGCCGCGCTTTCGGGACGGGGCGGCGGCGCGGGGGGTGCCGGAGGGGGTGGCGCGGCGGATCTTTCAGAAGCTCTTGGACTTTGCCGCCTACGGCTTTCCCAAAAGCCATGCCCTGGCCTTTGCCCGCCTGGCGTATGAGTCCGCCTGGCTGCGGCACTCCTACCCGGCGGAGTACTACTGCGCCCTGTTCAACCACCAGCCCATGGGTTTCTACCCGCCGGC
>JBHOQW010000267.1:0-19444 GCA_042408665.1 Dehalococcoidia bacterium | reverse complement strand
ACGCATTGGCCAGCAGGTGGGCCAGGGGCAGGTGATCGGCTATGCCGGCACCACCGGCTACTCCACCGGCGTGCACCTGCACTTTGAGATCCGCCGCGGCGGTGTCCCCGTCAACCCCCTCGCCTACCTGCCGTAACGGGCAGCGATCAAGCGCCCCGGCATGCCGGGGCGCTTGATCGCTGGTGGGCACCGGCTAGAGTGACCTCCGTGAACAAGAGCAGCGCAGGCGCGATCGTATTGGCCGCCGGCGGCAGCCGCCGTATGCAGGGCCAGGACAAGCTTCTCCTCCCCCTGGCCGGACGGCCGCTCATCACCTACGCGCTGCGCGCCTTCGAGCAGGCGGTGGAGATTGAGGAGGTGGTGGTGGTGCTCGCCGCGCACAACGCCGAGGCCATCCTGCCGCTCCTGCGCCCCTTCAAGAAGGTAACCCATACCTGCATGGGCGGGCCTCGGCGTCAGGACTCGGTGCGCAACGGCCTGTACACCCTGCCCGCCTTCGACTGGATCGTGGTGCACGACGGCGCCCGGCCGTTCGTTACGCCGGCCCTGATCCGCCGCGGCCTCGAGGCAGCGCGGCGCACCGGCGCGGCGGCCGCCGCCGTGCCGGTGACGGACACGCTCAAGGCCGCGCAGGCCGACGGCGTGGTGCTGCGCACGGTGCCGCGCGAAGGGTTGTGGGCTGTGCAGACGCCGCAGGTGTTCCGCTACGACCTGCTGCTCACCGCGCACGAGCGGGTGAGCGACGACGTCACCGACGACTGCGCCATGCTGGAGCGGCTCGGTCACCCCGTGTTGCTGTACGAGGGCTCCCGCCTCAACTTCAAGGTCACCACCCCCGAAGACGCCTGGCTAGCCGAGGCCGTGGCGCGGGCCCGGCGCCGGGGCGGCGCCCCGGAGGACAGCCCGCGCACCGGGCCGTGATGCCCGAAGCGCCTCCCACACGGCACCGTCAGCGTTCGCGTTGCGGGGTGGTTTACCGGGCGGTAAACTCGGGGTCGGGACAGTGGTGACCGCGGGCAGGGCACGCGGCACCCGCGGGAGGATACGATGGTCAACATCAACCTGAGCATGATCACACCGGCGATTCGAGACAACCCGTACCCGTACTACGCTATGGCGCGGCAGATGGCGCCGGTGATCTACAACGAGGCCGTGCGCGCCTGGAACGTGTTTACCTACGAGGACTGCCGCAACATCCTGCGCAACCACGAGGTCTTCTCCTCGGACCCGACGAAGTTCATCCCGGAGCTGCAGCGTGAGCGGCAGAGCATGCTCACCACCGATCCGCCGCGGCACACGCAACTGCGCGGCCTGGTGAACCAGGCCTTCACCCCGCGGCGGGTGGCCGAGCTGGAGCCGCGCATTCGGGAGGTTACCAACGAGCTGCTGGACGCCGTGCTGCCCACCGGCCGCCTCGACGTCGTCGAGCACCTGGCCTATCCGCTGCCGGTGATCATCATCGCCGAGCTGCTCGGCGTGCCGCCGGAGGACCGCGCCCAGTTCAAGCGGTGGTCGGACGTGATCGTCGCCAACCTTGGCCGCGACCTGATCAATCAGGACATCCCGGAGGAGGTGTTCGCGGTCCAGGAGGAGTTCATCGCCTACTTCCAGGAGCAGCTTGAGGACCACCGCCGGCACCCGCGCGACGACCTGATCGGCGCCCTGCTCCAGGCCGAGATCGACGGGCGGAAGCTGACGCCCGAGGAGCTGCTCTCCTTCTGCATTTTGTTGCTGGTTGCCGGCAATGAGACCACTACTAACCTGATCGGCAACGCCGTGCGCTGCTTCCTGGAGCACCCAGCGGAGCTGGCACGCGTGCGCGCCGACCTTTCCCTCGTGCCCTCAGCGCTGGAGGAGGTGCTGCGTTACCGCTCACCCGTGCAGGCCACCATCCGCATCGCCGCCGAGGACACCGAGATCCGCGGCAACGCGGTGCGCCGCGGTCAGCGCGTGGTGGTTTGGATCGGTGCCGCCAACCGCGACCCGGCCGAGTTCCCCGACCCGGACCGCTTCGACGTGACGCGCACGCCCAACCGGCATCTGTCCTTCGGTCACGGCATCCACTTCTGCCTGGGGGCGCCGCTGGCCCGTCTGGAGGCCAAGGTGGCGATCGAGACGCTCCTGCAGCGCGTGCCCGCCTTCGCGCGGGCCGACCAGACGCCGTACGAGCCCGTGGAAGGGTTTATCATGCATGGCGTCAAGCACCTGCCGCTGGCCTTCGATGCGGCAGCCGCGGCCGCCGTGTGACCGAGCGAACGACCACCACGTCCGCGACGGGGGCGGTGATGGACACCGCCCCCGTGCTGTCCCGCAACCCTCTCACCGCGGGGGGCTGGTCCGGCCTGTCCTTCATCGCCGGCAACCTCATCGGCGGGCTGCTATACATCCCGCTGGCGCACCGCCTTACCCCCACCGAGTGGGGCCTGTTCGCCGAGGCCAACCTGCTGTTCCTGGCGCTCAGCCTCCTGGCCGAGGGGGCGATGATGCAGGTGCTGGTGCAGATGCGCGGCGACCCGGACCGCCTGGCACGCGCCGCGCTGTGGCTGGGCACCGCCCTGGGGCTCCTGGGCACGGGGCTGTGCCTGCTCGGCGCGCCGCTCATGGCGGCGATCTACGACGACCCGGCGCTGGTGCCGCTGCTGGCGCTGATGGCGCCGGGCATCGCCCTGGCGAGCGTGGGCGCCGTGCCCCACGCCCTGCTGGCGCGCGAGCTGGACTTCCGCCGCAAAACGCTGCCCGAGACGCTCTCCGTCGCCGCGGGCGGCGCCGCCGCGCTGGCCGCCGCCTTTGCCGGGCTGGGCGCCTACAGCCTCGGTCTCATGACCGTGGTGCAGCCGATCGTCTCCACCGTCACCGCCTGGTGGGTGACACGCCGCCGCCCGTGCTGGTCCCCGCCGAGCCGGCACGACCTGCGCCGTGTGGCGCGGCTGTGGGCGGGGGTCGCCGCCGGCGACGTGGCGCTGTACGCCCGCCTGAACACCGATTACGCCCTTACCGGCCGGCTGCTGGGGGCCGACGCGCTTGGCCTGTACACCGTCGCCTGGGCCACCAGCGCCGGGCCGCTGCTGTTCATCACGGCCTTCACCGGGCGGGTGAGCCTGGCCGTCTTCTCGCGTCTGCAGCACGACCGGCCGCGCCTGCGCCGGGTGTTCCTGAGCGCGGTGCGGGTGATCGCCGCTGCCGCCGTGCCGGTGTTCCTGGCCGCCGTGGTGCTGACACCGGAGCTGGTGCCGGTGTTGCTGGGCCGGCGCTGGCAGGCGGCCGTGGCACCGACCGCGGTGCTGTTCGGGCTGCAACTGGTGCGCACGCTGGCCGGGCCGGGCGCCTCGCTGGTGCTGGCGCTGGGCCACGGGCGGTTGTATGCCCTGCTCGGCCTGGCGGCCCTGCCGGCCACCGTGCTGGCCGTGCTGGCCGGCACGCAGGGCGGCGTGACCGGCGTGGCCGTGGCCATGCTGCTGGCCGTGGGCGGCACCTCGGCCGCCTACCTGGTGATCGGCTGGCGCCTGGCCGGCGCCGGCGCGCGTGACGCCGCAACCGCCTTGTGGCCGGGCGCCGTCACCGCCCTGGTCGCCGTCCCGCCGGTGGCCGCCGCGCGCTGGATCACGCTTGCCCTCGGTTGGCCGGCCGCGGCGCGGTTGGCGCTGGCCCTGGCGGTGGGTGTGGCCGCCCTGGTCGTGGCGACGTGGCGGTTGTGGCCGGGGCTGCGCGCCGACCTCACCCGCCTACGGCACGCGGCCTGAGCGTGGCCGCGGCCTACGCGATGCCCTTGTGCCGCAGGAAGGCGCCCAGGTCCGGCTCGCGGCCGAGGAACGCGCGCACCAACTCGTCCCCGTCGGCCGCGCCGCCACGCTCCAGGATCGCGCGTCGGAACTCCAGGCCCACGGCCGGGTTGAGCGGCCCGGCCTCCTCAAAGCGCGTGAACATGTCGTCGGCGTACACCTCGGACCACAGGTAGCCGTAGTAGCCGGCGTCGTAGCCGAACAGGTGGCCGAAGCCGGCCTGCCAGTAGGTGCCCTCCGGCATCGGAAAGCCGGTGATCGGGTGCAGCGCGCGGGCGATGGTGGTGGTGTCCTTGGGGGCGCGGGGGCCGTGGTAGGCCAGGTCGAGCATGGCGAAGTAGATCTGACGGCAGGTGAGGATGCCGACGTGTAGGCGGCGAGCGGCCACCATCGCCTGGAGCAGCGCCTCGGGCAGCGGTTCCCCCGTCTCTACGTGCCGCGCGAAGCGGCCCAGCACCTCCGGCAGCCACACCCAGTGCTCCAGCATCTGCGACGGCGCCTCCACGAAGTCCCGTTCGGTTCGTGAGCCGGCGAAGCGCAGGCACTCGGCCTGGGTGAGCGTCTGGTGCAGGATGTGCCCGAACTCGTGGAACAGCGTCTCCACCTCCGCGTGGCGCAGGAGCGAGGGCTGGGTGGGGGTGGGCCGGGTGAAGTTGGCCACGATGGCGCTCACCGGCTTCTGATAGGAGCCATCTACCAGCCGCCGGCCACCGCGCAGGGTGAACGCCGCCGCGTGGCCGTACTTGTTGGGGCGGGGGAAGAGGTCCATGTAGAAATAGGCCCGCTCCCGACCGTCCTGAGCGTCCACCACGCGGAACAGGCGCACGTCCGGGTGCCAGGCGTTGGCCGGCTCCACCGGCTCGAAGCGCACGCCGAATAGGGTCTGGTAGACGAAGAACAGGCCCTCCAGCACGGCGTCGAGCGGGAAGTACTTCGCCACCTCGAACTCGTCCACGGCGTAGCGCTCCTTGCGGATGCGGTGGTGGTAGAAGCGCCAGTCCCACAGCTCCAGGGTGGCGTCGGGGCGGCCGGTGTGAGCGCGCTTGGCCTGGGTGAGCTCTTCCAGGTCCTGGTGCAGGCGCGGCTCCAGGCGGGCGCGCACGTCTTCCAGAAAGCGCTGCACCGCCGCCGGGGTGCGCGCCATGCGCACCTCCAGCATGTAGGCGGCCCAGGACTCGTAGCCGAGCAGGTGGGCCAGCTCATCGCGCACGGCGAGCGCCTCTTCCAGGATGGCCACGTTGGCGCGCCCGCCCTTTCGGTAGAACTTCACCAGCAGCTCGCGCCGCAGATCCTCGGACTCTGCCGCGTCCATGAAGGGGTAGAACTCCGGGTAGTCGAGCGAGACGCGGTAGAGCAGGCGTCCGTCCCGCTCCTCCGTACGCAGGCGCTGGATATAGCTCTCCGGCAGGCCGGCGAGCCGCTCGCGTGGGACAAGGATGGCGTCCTCGTGCTCCTCGATGTTCTTCTCAAAGGCCAGCTCCAACTCCACCAGCCGGTCCTTGAGTGCCTTGACGCGGGCGCGCTGTTCGCGCGGCAGGCCGAAACCGTTGCGGCGGTAGTCGCGCAGCACCCGCTCCAGCAGCCGCGCCCGCTCGCCGGTGAGCGCCCGTGCCTCGGCGGTGGCGGCGTAGGCGACAACGGCCTGATAGAGGTCTTCCCGGAAGCCTAGCTCGTTATTGTACTTATCCAGGGCCTCGCGCAGCCGCTGGGCGGCCGCGCGCACCGCCGGCTCC
This sequence comes from Dehalococcoidia bacterium, assembly GCA_042408665.1. GTDB lineage: Bacteria > Chloroflexota > Dehalococcoidia > CAUJGQ01 > CAUJGQ01 > CAUJGQ01. The sequence continues at coordinate 13,932 of JBHOQW010000267.1, read as the reverse complement.
TCGGCCACGTGGAACAGGAAGCCGTAGCGGCCCTGAGCCTGCATGAGCAGATCCGCCACGTCCTCCAGACGGTACAGTGTGTTCCAGTAGGTGCGCTCCCCGTCGGCGACGCTCACGATCTCACTGACGATCCGCTCCGCCGTGGCCAGCGTTTCGGTTTGGGCGCGATCGATCTCCTCCGGTGGGGGGCAGCGATAGTCGATCATCCCGATAGAGCTCCCGTGGGCATGGCGAGCGTCATCGTATCATGTCCGCCGCCGAGGCCGCGTTTACCCCTCGGCTTGCCGACGAGCGCCGGGGGCAGCCACAATGGCGGGACAGAGCGGCCCGGCGCGCCGGGCCTGCACGGAGGAGCGCAGATGCCGGCCCACCGCGTCATGCACTTCGGCTCGTCGATCATCCGCGAGATGACGCGCCTCTCCCTCACCTACGACGCCCTCAACCTCTCCCAGGGCTTCCCGGACTTCCCCGCCCCGACCGAGGTAAAGGCGGCGGCGGTAGCGGCTATCGAGCAGAACGTGAACCAGTACACCGTGACCTGGGGGTTGCCCGCCCTGCGCGAGGCGATCGCCGCCAAGGCGCGCCGCTTCAACGGCCTGGACCCCGACCCGGCGGCCGAGGTGACGGTGGCCTGCGGCGCGGCCGAGGCGATGGCCTGCGCCCTGCTCAGCCTGGTGGACCCGGACGACGAGGTGATCGTTTTCGAGCCGTTCTTCGAGACGTACGTGCCGGACATCCTCCTGTGCGGCGGGGTGCCCGTGTACGTGGAACTGCACGAGCCGGATTTCCGCTTCGACCCGGAGGAACTGCGGCGAGCGTTCACGCCGCGCACGCGCGCCATCATTATCAACACGCCGCACAATCCCACTGGTCGCGTCTTTGATGAGGAGGAGCTGGCGTTGATCGCGGCGCTGTGCCAGGAGCACGATGTGGTGGCGGTCACGGACGAGATTTACGAATACCTCACCTATGATGGCCATCGTCACCGCTCCATCGCCACGCTGCCGGGCATGTGGCAGCGCACGATCACTATCTCTGGCTTCTCTAAGACGTACTCCGTCACTGGCTGGCGGCTGGGCTACGCCATCGCCCCTGCAGCGCTTATGGAGCCGCTGCGCAACGTGCACGACTATCTGACGGTGTGCGCCCCTGCGCCGTTGCAGCAGGCGATGCTGGCCGCGCTCTCGCTGCCGCCGAGCTATGAAGAGGGGTTGCGCGCCGCCTACACCGCCCGCCGCGACGCCTTCCTCGCCATTCTGGCGCGGCACGGGTTTGAGCCCGTGCGTCCGCAGGGCGCCTACTACACGATGGCCGGCTATCGTGCGCTGGGCGATGAGGACCCGCGCGCCTTCGTGGAGCGCATGGCGCGGGAGGCACGAGTGGTGGCGGTGCCCGGCTCGGCCTTCTACCGGCCCGGCCACGGCGGTCGGCGGGTGCGTTTTGCCTTCTGCAAGAGCCCGGAGACGCTGGCCGAGGCGGACCGGCGCCTGGGCGCACTGCACCCGTCGGTCAGGCCGCGGGCGTGAGCGTGCACCCGGTCACTCCCGCGGCCAAGAGACGGCCTCCGGCGCGTGCTGGCGGAGCAGGCTCTCGGCCACCGCCCGCCGCACCAGGCGCTTGACGTCGCGGCCGGTGAAATCGCCCAGGTACAACGTGGTGTAGTGCTCGTCGTCGTTGAAGCGCTGGGCGAAGGCAATCAGCCGGGCCACGCGCTCGGGGGTGGCCGGCCGCGTGGCCAGCGCGTCGAGTAGGCCGGTGAGCAGGGTCATGGTCACCAGCGGCGGCCGCAGCGACTCCAGCACCTCCAGCACGGTGTCCTCGCGTCCCTCGGCCGCCAGGTATGCGGCGGCGGCCGCCCGCGCCGTGGGCGCGGGGTGGAAGCGGAGGATGGCCTCGAACCAGGGCGTTACGTCGAGCCCGTAGCTGCGCGCCATCTGCGCCATGAAGTCGACGGCACGCTCACGCGAGCTGCCCTCCAGCCCGAGCAGCTCGCGGAAGGCGCGGTGCGCTTGCTCCGGGCCTCGCAGGACGCGCGCCATGAAGGAGACCCAGGGCTGCGGGTCGAACCCGGGAAGGCGCGGGGGGTCTCGCTCGCTGGCCATTGGAGCCGTCCAGGTGGCGGGGGGCGCCGACACCGCGGGCGTCGCAGTGATCCGCCGGCGCGCGGGCGGCGGGACGCCCCGAACGCCCGCGCGCGCCCTAAAGCCGTCGATGCTATCAAACCGGGACGGCGAACGCCCCGCGCAGGGCGGCCGCGGCGTCGGCGATGACCTTCTTCCCCTGGTCGAGCACGCCGGCCATCTGGAAGAAACCGTGGATCATGCCGTCGTAGCGGCGCAGCTCCGTCGGTACGCCCGCTTGGCGTAGGCGCTCGGCGTAGGCCTCGCCCTCGTCGCGCAGGGGGTCGTACTCGGCGGTGATGACGAAGGCCGGCGGCAGGCCGCGCAGGTCGGCGGCGCGCAAGGGCGAGGCGTAAGGGTTCTGCCCGTCGCTCGGGTCGCGCAGGTAGTGGTCCCAGAACCAGACCATGGCGTTCTTCGTCAGCAGGTAACCCTCGGCGTTCTCCTGATAGGACGGCGTGCTGAAGTCGTAGTTGGTGACCGGGTAGATGAGGAGCTGATAGGCCAGGCGCGGACCGCCGCGGTCGCGCGCCATGAGGGCGACGACGGCGGCCAGGTTACCGCCGGCGCTGTCGCCGCCCACGGCGATGCGGGAGGGATCGGCGCCCAGCTCGGCGGCGTGCTCGGCCACCCAGCGGGTGGCGGCGTAGCAGTCCTCCGCCGCGGCCGGGAACTTATGCTCTGGGGCCAGACGGTAATCGACGGACACGATCAGGCAGCGGGCCCGGTTGGCCAGCGCGCGGCAGGGTGCATCCACCGTCTCTAGGTTGCCGATCACCCAGCCGCCGCCGTGGAAGTAGACCAGCACCGGCAGCGGCCCGGTGGCCTCCGGCGCGTAGATCCGCACCGGAATGGGGCCGGCCGCGGTGGCGGCCACGCGGTCCTCCACGCGCGCCACCGGCTCGGGCGGACCGGCCAGCTCGCGCATCTGCATGATCATCTCCCGCGCCTGCTCCGGGGAGAGCGACTCAAACGGCGGCGCGCCGGCGGCGGCCATCTGGTCGAGCAGCGCTTGGGCCTGGGGATCGAGCGGCATAGTGAAACCTCCTCTGGTGGGTGCGAGCGCCCACTGGTACGGCCAAGGATGGGGTGCGCCGTCGGCACGCGCAAGCGGCGGGGGATGGACGCTTCCTCCCCGCGCCCATCCCCCGCCGCGTCGGCCGGGCCGCTCAACCGGCGAGGAAGTCGCGGATGAGGCGGACCACCGTGTCCATCTGCTCCAGGTGCGGCAGGTGTGCCGCCCGATCGATCAGCTCCACGCGCGCGTTGCGGATGCGGGCGGCGAACTCCTGCGCGTACACCGGCGGCACCAGGCCATCCTGGCGGCCCCAGATGAGCAGCGTCGGCGCGCTGATGCGGTGCAGCCGCTTCTTGAGCCCTTTATCGGGGATGGGCCAGACGAACTTCCCCGTACAGGCCAGCGCCCAGGTCATCTGGATCTGCGCGTCCACCGCCGCCTCCGGGTCGGTGGGCGGGGTCAGCATCTGGCGGGCCAGCGGGCCGTCCGGATCGGCGAAGGCCAGCTTGGCCAGGTCGGTGGGGAGCATGACCATCCAGTTCTTGACCGGCGTGTCGTCCCGCCAGAGGCCGATCGGGTCGATGAGCACTAGCCGGCTCACCCGCTCCGGGGCGGTAGCGGCCACCTCTGCGGCCACCATGCCGCCGAAGGAGTGGCCCACCACCGCCGGCGCGCGCAGGCCGAGCCGGTCGAACAGCTCGTAATAGTAGAGCACCAGGTCCCACAGGTTCTCCAGGGGACGCACGGCGTCCGGCTCGCCCGGGGTCGTGCCGGGGTGCTCGGGCGCGTAGACGGTGAAGCGTTCGGCCAGGGCGTCGAGGAAGGGGTCCCAGCGCAGGCCGAAGGCACCGTGGAAGAAGACGAGCGGCGGTCCGCTGCCGGCGATGTGCACGCGGGACCGGACCTGGTCCTGCCAGGCGCTGAGGGTGCGCTCCTGCGTTGCCACCATAGGTGCGCTCCTTCGTCGTAATGCCGGGATGGAGTGCAGCCCGGGGTGTGGGCGGTTAGCCCGCCGCACCGGCGAGGGCGCGCTTGGCGCGCAGGCGCTGGGGCCACCAGTGGTTCTGCCACTGGTCGTCCCAGATATCGCGCATGTGCGGCAGCACCTCGCGGGCAAACAGGTCGATGTTTTTCAGCGTCAGCTCGTGGGGCATGGAGCCGATGTGCAGGAGCACCATTAAGTTGCCCACGCGCAGATTTTTGATCGCCTCCGTGAGCTGGTCGCGCACCGAGGCGGGGCTGCCGGCGATGACCAGCTGGTTGTCCACGAAGTCTTTGAAGCGCCACTCGGGTAGCTGGGCGGTGACCTCCTGGATGGCGCGCGTGGCCCCGGACTTGAGGCTCTTGACCAGGCTGCGGTAGTCCTGGTGGCCCGGCACGGAGAAGAACTCGGGGGCGATGTGCAGGCACTTGTCGTAGAAGTAGCGGATGTGCGGGTAGTACTCCTGCTCGGCGCGGGCGTCGGTTTCGGAGACGGCCACCAGTTGCAGGAACCCGGCGCGGTACGGGTTCGGGTCGTGCCCCTCCCGGTGCACGAACTCCCAGTACCCGTCCATGACCTCCTTGCCCAGCTTGTTGCCCCAGTAACTGAGGAAGCAGTAGCAGTGGTTGTGTTTGGCGCTGAACTCCCACGTGCTGAGACTGCCCACGCCCGGCACCCACACCGGCGGGTGTGGCTGCTGGATCGGCCGTGGCCAGAGATTGACCATCGGCAGTTGGAAGTACTTGCCGTTCCAGGCGAAGATCTCGCGCGCCGTCCAGGCCTTGAGGATCAGGTCGTGCGCCTCATAGTAGCGCTCGCGCTGCTCCATGGGCGGGATGCCGTAGCAGAGGTTGGCGTCCATGGAGGTGCCCAGGGGCATGCCTGCCACCAGCCGCCCGCCGCTGATGCAGTCCAGCATGGCGTACTCCTCGGCCACGCGGATCGGTGGGATGGTGGTGGGCAGGGTGGAGCCCATCTGGACGATGGCCACGTCCAGGCCGTTGGTGGCGCGCGCCAGCACGGCGCCCATTAGGTTGGGGGAGGGCATGAAGCCGTAGGCGTTCTGGTGGTGCTCGTTCACGCAGATGCCGTCCAGCCCGGCTTTGGCCGCGTAGATCAGCTCATCAAGCGTCCAGTTGTAGTACTGACCGACACGCTCCGGGTCGGCCAGTTCCCAGAAGGGCGGGTCGACCCACACGGAGTGGTAGCGCCGCTCGAAGTCGGCGGGCAGCTCGCGATGCGGCATGAGGTGGAACATGGAGATCTTCATGCTGATCTGCCTCCACTATGCCGTTAGTTGGTGATCGAGGTTCCGGCTGTCCGTACTCGGCTGACCGATGCGCCATTCTACGGTGCCCCTTGCGGGCTGTCAATGGGCGCGGTGGAGGAACGGCCCCCACCCATAGGCCCTGAGCCGGTCCGCCGCACCGCGGCCTGATCCGCGGCCGCCGCGCGTCCGTAGGAACTGCCGGACGCGCCGGTGCCCCAAAACGGGGGGCTGGGTCGGTTCTGTTCTACAGACCCCGCCGCGCGTTCTTCCCAGCTCAGCAAGGAGGGTTCGATGTACAATGCGATTGTCGTCGGCGCGCGCTGCGCGGGGTCGCCCACGGCGATGCTGCTCGCCCGACGCGGCTACCGGGTATTGCTCGTAGACCGGGACACGTTCCCGAGCGATATCCTCTCCACGCATTACATCCACCAACCAGGCGTGGCCAAGCTGAGGGAATGGGGCGTGCTGGAGCGCGTGCTCGCCACCAATGCGCCGCCGATCAAAACGCTCCACTTCGAGAGTGGTGGCATCCGTCTCAAGGGCATGCCGATCTACCAAGGGATCGATTTCGCCCTCTGCCCGCGGCGCACCGCGCTGGACACGGTGCTCGTCGACGCCGCGGTCGCGGCCGGGGCGGAGCTGCGCGACGGGTTTGTCGTGGAGGACGTGGTCTGGGAGCAGGACGCCGTGGTCGGTATCCGCGGCCATGGCAAGGGCAGGGCATCGGTTGAGGAGCGGGCGCGCGTCGTGATCGGCGCGGACGGCATGCACTCGGTGATCGCCCGCAAGGTGCAACCGCAGGAGTACAACACCCGCCCGCCGTTGGGCTGCGGCTATTACGCCTACTTCAGCGGTGTGCCGATGGACGGCGCCGAGGTGCATTTCCTGGAGGAGAGCGTCAACTTCGGTTTCCCCACCAACGATGGGCAGACATGTGTGGCGGTGGAGTGGCCCAACAGCAAGTTCGCGGCCATCCGGCAGGACTATGAAGGCGCCTTCTTCCGCGCGCTCCAGCGCACCCCGGACTTCGACGCGCGCGTTGCCCAGGGCCGGCGCGAGACGCGCTTCACCGGCATCGGCAACATCCCCAATTTCTTCCGCACGCCGTACGGTCCCGGGTGGGCTCTGGTGGGCGACGCCGGTTACCACAAGGACCCGATCACAGGACAGGGCATCACGGACGCTTTTGTCGACGCGGAGCTGTTGGCAGAGGCGCTGCACGACGGCTGGAGCGGCCACCGACCGCTCTCAGAGGCGCTGGCGGGCTACGAGCGGCGCCGCAACGAGCGCGCCTTCCCGCTCTATGAGCTGACGATCCAACAGGCCTCGTTTCAGCCACCGCCGGCGGAGCAGCTCATGCTGCTGCGCGCGCTGCAGGGCAACCAGGAGGACACGGACCGGTTCCTGGGCCTGATCAGCGGCATCACCCCTGTGCAAGAGTTCATGGCCCCGGAGAACCTGGGCCGGATCATCGCGCGAGCGCACGCCGCGAACGAGTGAGGGCGCCGCGAACGAGCGGCCCATCTCCCATTGCCGTAGCAGGAGGCAACCCATGACGGCAGAGGTTCACGTCATCGCCCAGCGGTGGATCGAGGTTTGGAACTCTCACCAGGTCGAGCGCGTGCTAGCCTGTCTCACGCCCGACGTCGTGTACGAGGACATGCCGCTCGGCGCGGTCAGCCGCGGCCGCGAGGAGGTACGCCGGTTCGTGGCGGAGGGCTGGGCGGCCTTTCCGGACCTGCGCTTTGAGCTAAACGGGGCGGCGATCACCGGCGCCACCGGCACCGTGCAATGGACGATGCTGGGCACGCATCGGGGCGATATGCCTGGCCTCCCGGTCACGGGGAAGCCGTTCGCGGTGCGCGGCGTGAGCGTGCTGGAGCTGGCCGGCGACCGGATCCGGCGCGTGCGCGATTACTAGGACTTCACCACCGTCCTGCGCCAGCTCGGCGCCCTGCCCGAGCCGCCTACCACCTGAGCGCCCGGCGCGGGTGGGTCGGTGCCGGCTGACCGGCCCACCCGCGCCGAAGCGCCGCCTGGCTACGCGCCGGCCGTGCCCACCTCTTGCTTCATCTGTCGCCAGGCCTCACGCGCCTCCTCCACCGAGCCCTCATCCTCGATGGTGGAGATATCGCCGGGGTCGGTGTTGAGCACCACCGCCTTGAGCACGCGGCGCATGATCTTGCCGGAGCGCGTCTTAGGCAGCATATTCACGAAGTTCAGGTCGCTGATCACCGCCACCGGCCCCAGCTCCCGCCGCACCGTCTCCAGCAGCTCTTGCCGGAGCTGCTCCGACGGCTGGTAGCCCTGGCGCAGCACCACGAAGGCCGAGATCACCTCCATGCGCACCGGGTCCGGGCGAGCGGTGACGCCGGCCTCGGCCACCGCCGGGTGACGCAGGAAGGCGGTCTCCACCTCGATAGTGCCGATGCGGTGCCCGGCGATCTTGATGATCTCGTCGGCGCGGCCGCTGAACCAGACGTAGCCGTCCTCGTCCATGGCGGTGGCGTCGCCGGTGAAGTAGAGGGTCTGGCCGGGGATGCGCTGCCAGTAATCGCGCGCGTAGCGCTCCGGCTCCGCCCACAACCGCGGCGTGAGCCCGGGGAAGGGGCGGGTGATGACGAAGATCCCCTTCTCGCCCGGCGGCAGGTCCTGCCCCTCGGGGCTGACGATCTTGCCCTCGATGCCGGGCAGCACAATGCCGGCCGAGCCGGGCTTGATCGGCAGCAGGTCGATGCCGTACGGGTTGCCGACGATGGGACCGCCCGTCTCCGTCTGCCACATGTGGTCGATCACCGGGATGCGGTCCTGGAACAGCTCCTTCTGCAGCCACTCCCAGGCCGGGGCGTTGAGCACCTCGCCCGCGCAGAACACGCGCGTCACCGAGGACAGGTCGTAGCGCCGGGCAGGCTCCACCCCGTAGCGCATGAGTAGGCGTGCCGCCGTGGGCGAGGTGAAGACCGACGTCACGTGGTTGGCGGCGATGATGCGGTAGAAGGTGCCCGGGTCGGGGTGATCGATCGCCCCCTCGTAGGCGATGGTGGTGCAGCCGATGAGCAGCGGCGCGTAGACGATGTAGCTGTGCCCCACCACCCAGCCGATGTCCGAGGTGGACCACCAGATATCCTCCGGCTTGAGGCCGAACACCCAGCGCGCCATGGCGTGGATGTGCACCTGGTAGCCGCCGTGTGTGTGCACCGCCAGTTTCGGCTTGGCCGTGGTACCGGAGGTGGCGAGGATGTAGGCCGGCTCGTTGGCCTCCATCGGCTCGTACGCCGCGTCCTGCCCGTCCGCCAGCGTGAGGAACTCCTCCCAGGTGATGTCGCGGCCGGCCTGCGTGGGGATCGCCTCGTCCGTGCGGCGCAGGATCACCACCTTCTCCACCGCCACACCGTCCACCGTGAGCGCCTCGTCCACCAGTCCCTTGAGCGGTACGTCGCGACCCTTGCGGTAGGTGACGTTGGCGGTGAACAAGGCCTTGGCCCCGGCCAGCGCCATCCGCTCGCCCAGGGCCATGGCGCCGAAGCCGGCGAACACCACCAGGTGGATGGCGCCGATGCGCGCGCAGGCGAGCATGGTGATGATCGCCTCCGGGCAGGTGGGCATGTAGATCGCCACCCGGTCGCCCTTGGTGATACCCAGGCCACGCAGGGCGGCGGCGGCGCGTTTCACCTCCTCCAGAAGCTGGGCGTAGGTGTAGACCTGCCACTCGCCGCGCTCGTTCTCGTAGATGAGCGCCGCGTGGCCGCCCCAGCCGCGCTGCACGTGGTGGTCCAGGCAGTTGTAGGCGAGGTTGGTCTGCCCGCCGATGTACCAGCGGAAGGTGGGCGGCTCCCATGCGAACACGCGGTCCCATTTTCGGAACCACGGGAGCTGCTCCGCCGCCCGCGCCCAGAACCCCTCCGGGTCCGTTGCCGCCTCGCGCTGCATGGCACGCACGATCGGGCTTACCAGTTCCATCCCTGCCGCCTCCAGGTTTGGCATACGGGGCGCCGCGCGCCCCTGTGTGAACGGATAGTACCACGAGCGGCGCGGCCGGCGGGGCTCACCTCCCATTTCCGGGATTCTCCCGATGAATGCCGGCCGGTCCTTGTTCCTAGACTGGGAGCGCGGGCTGCCTCCCGCGGGGGGTATGATGGGCACCACACCGGCCTTTGTTAGCCAAATCGGGCGGCTCTGGGGCCGCCTGAGCCGCGTCCAGCGCGTGGCGCTCATCGGCACGGCCGGTGGTGCGCTTGCCTTCACCTTCCTGTTCCTCGGCTTGGGCCGGCAGCAGACCTTCGTCACGACCTTCACCAACCTGGACGCGAAGGACTCGGCCGCCGTCGTGGAGCAGCTCAAGGCGAATAAGATCCCGTATCAGGTCTCGGCCGACGGCAGCACCATCAAGGTCCCGCCCCGCAACCTGGCCGACGCCCGCCTCAAGCTGGCCGCCAAGGGCCTGCCGGCCGGCGGCCAGCTGGGCTTCGAGCTCTTTGACAAGACCTCATTCGGCGTGACGGACTTCGTCCAGCATCTGAACTACCAGCGCGCGCTGGAAGGGGAGCTGGCGCGCACGATCAGCACCCTGGAGCAGGTAGAGGCGGCGCGCGTGCACATCGTAGTGCCCAAGCAGGAGCTGTTCCTGTCGCAGCAGAAGCCGGCCACCGCCTCCGTGGTGTTGCGGCTGCGGCCCGGGCGCACGCTGGACGAGAACGCCCTGCGCGGCATCGCCTACCTGGTCGCCCGCTCGGTGGAGGGGCTGGAGACCAAGAACATCACCGTGCTGGATGCCTCCGGCCGCATCCTGTATGACGGCAGCCGCGCCGAGCCGGGCACCATGCTCTCTGCCACCCAGCTCGAGATGCAGCAGAAGGTGGAGAAGGGGATCGCAGAACAGGTGCAGTCGTTGCTGGACCGGGTGGCCGGCCCGAACCGCGCCGCCGTGCGGGTCAAGGCGGAGCTGGACTTCTCCCAGCGCGAACAGACCTCGGAGACGTATGCCCCGGGCGGCCCGAACAACACCGGTGTGCCCCGCTCCACCTCCACGGCCAAGGAGACGTTCAAGGGCAACGCCGCCACCGGTGGCCAGCCCGGCACGGCGACCAACGTGCCCAACCCGAACCTCACCGGCCCGCTCACCACCGGTGGCGTCTCCGACTATACGCGTGAGGAGACCACCACCAACTACGAGGTCTCCAAGAACGTGGAGAAGCGGGTGGTGGGCCCCGGCGAGATCAAGCGCCTGTCCGTCTCGGTGGTGCTGGATTCCAGCATCCCGGAGCAGGATGCCATGGGGTTGCGCGACGCCGTGGCCGCGGCGGCGGGCATCAACCCGCAGCGCGGCGACCAGCTCGTGGTGACCACCGCCGCCTTCACCGGCGCCCAGGGCGTCGAGTCACCGCCGCCGGCCAAGGCCGGGCCGGAGGGTCTCGTCACCTACGCCAAGGTGGCGGCGCCGCTGTTTGCCGCGCTGCTCGTGCTGTTCGTGGTCTGGCGCATGTCGCGCAGTGTTGCGCCCAAGCCGCTACCCGCCAGCGCCGCCACCGTGCAGACGGCGCTGGCGGGCGCCGCGGCGGCGGCCCTTACCTCCGGCCCCGGCCACCCTGGGGTAGCCGGAGGGGAGGTGCCCGTCGCCCTGCCGGAGCCGGCCCGCCGCTTCGAGACGCCGGAGCAGGCCCGCCGCCGGTTGGAGATCCAGGAGCGGATGACCAACCTGGCCCTCACTAACCCGGAGGCCGTGGTGGAGATCATCCATAGCTGGATGGCGCAGGACGACGCGGGGAAGAAGAAGTAGGCCATGTCGGGGGAGAAGAGCACGAGCAAGCGCCTCACCGGGCGGCAGCGCGCCGCCGGACTGCTGATCGCGCTCGGCCCAGAGGTGGCGGGCAAGATCCTGTCCCGCTTCAAAGAGCACGAGATCGAGCTGCTGACCTGGGAGATCACCAACATGGGCCAGATCTCGGCCGATCTGCGCGATGAGCTGCTGGAGGCCGCCTACACCGTGGCCATCGCGCAGGACTACGTCTCCAGCGGCGGTATCGACTACGCCATGGAGATGCTGGAGCAGGCCTTCGGCGCGGACCGGGCGCGCGAGATCGCCAAGCGGGTGTTCGATAACATCAAATCGGTGCCGTTCGCCTTCGCGCGCGAGCTGGACGCTACACAGCTCGTCTCCTTCCTCAGCAGCGAGCACCCCCAGACCATCGCCCTCATCCTCTCCCATGTGCCGCCGGACAAGGCGGCGGCCGTGCTGGCACAGCTCCCGCATGCCATCCAGGCTGAGGTGGCCCTGCGTATCGCCCGCATGGACCGCACCGCGCCGGAGGTGGTGCAGGAGGTGGAGGACCTCATGCAGCGTAAGCTCGCCTCCGTGCTCACCTCTCGCCAAGCCACGCGCCAGGCCGGCGGCCTACCGGCGTTGGTCAAGCTGCTCAAAAGCGTCGACCGTTCTACCGAGCGCGCCATTCTGGAGACGCTGGAACGCCTGGACCCCAAGCTCGCCGATGAGATCAAGAAACAGATGTTCGTATTTGAGAACATCCTGCAACTAGATGATCGCTCGATTCAGCGGGTGCTGCGCGAAGTGGACATGAAGGACCTGGCGCTGGCGCTCAAGGGGGCGACCGAGGAGGTCAAACGGCGCGTGCTCAAGAACATGTCCGAGCGGGCCGCGGCCATGTTGGAGGAAGATATGGCAGTGATGGGACCGGTGCGCCTCCGCAACGTGGAGGAGGCGCAGGGCCGTATCGTAAACATCATCCGTGCCCTCGACGAGGCGGAGGAGATCGTCATCTCGCGCGACGACGACGAAGTGCTCGAGTAGCGGACGCCCTCGGGAGGGCCCCGCACGATGTCCGCGATGAATCGCCTGTTGAAAGGGATCTCCAGCGGCGCGGCCGTGGGCGCCGATGAGCTGGGCCGCTACCTCTCACCGGAACAGCGCCGCCGCCTGCTCGCCCGTCTGAGCGCCGACGCCGAGGCTCGGGCCGCGGACGCGCTGGCTGCCGCCCGTGTCCAGGCCGCCGCCATCCTGGCCGACGCCGAGGCGGCCGCGGAGGCGATCCGGGAGCAGGCACGGGCGGACGGTTACGCCGCCGGCTACGCCCAGGGCCACGCCGAGGGGCGCGCCCAGGCAGAGGCCGAGCTGGCGCGCACCGCTGCCCTCCTGCGTCGCGCCGCCGAGGCGGGCGAGGCCATCCGCCTGGCGCTGCTCATGGAAGCCGAGGGGCAGGCCGTGGCCCTGGCCGTGGCCGCCGCGCGTCGAGTGGTCGGCGCCGCGGCCGAGCAGCACGCGGCCCTGGCGGCGGCGGTGGTGCGCGAGGGGCTGCGCAGCACCACCGGCCGTCTGCTGCGCGTGCGCGTCCACCCCGGCGACGTGGATGCCGTGAGCGTCGCCTTGCAGGAGGCCGGCATCACGGCGCCGGCGGTGGCCGACAGCGCCATCGAGGCCGGCGGCTGCATCATCGACGTCGAGGGCGGCTGCGTGGACCTGCGCCTCTCCGTGCAGCTTGACGCCGTCGAGCGATTGCTGACCGCCGACACGCCCATCCCGCAGGTCTGATCGGGTGAGGCGGGTGGCGGAAAGGGCCGTCCCCCGCTCCCGTCCTCGGTCGCTGGCGGCGCGGCAGGGCAGGGCCCGTGCCCGCCGCTCCCTTCCGCGATCTTGGAGAGCGGGGTGACGTGGGGCGAGGCCGCCGATCGGGCGTTGCCGCTCCCTGACCCTTCACCCCGCCGCGCCCGGGGTGAGCACCCGCGCCGCGCCGCAGCGGATAGCCTCGATCAGGGTGGCAAGGTCCTGCACGCCCTCCGGGAGCACGCTCACCTGGCGGCCGAGGTCCTCGGCGTAATGGGCGTCGCTGCCGCCGATGCCAGGCAGGCCGAGCACGGCCGCCACCGCCGCGGCGAAGGCGTTCTCCCGCGCCGTGCAGTTGCCGTTTGCCACCTCCACGGCATCGACGTAGCGAAAGATCGGCAGGGTAGCCGCCTCCTCCGGGTCCTCGGTGCGCAGCGCGGCCGGGTGCAGGCCGGGCCGGGGCGGATCGAAGTAGTGGCGGAAGGGGTGCGCCGCCACCAAGAGCGCCCCCTCCTCGTCGGCCGCCCGCCGCAGCCGTTCGATGTCGCGCAGGTCCGGCTCCTCCCGGCTCAGCCCGATGGCCAGCACGTGCCCCAGCGGCGTGGACCACTCCCGCGCCGGGATGACGATGATCCCCTGCGCGTCGGCGACCGAGCGCACCTCCCACTCCGTCCAGCGGCGGAAGTGCTCCGTCACCAGCACGCCGTGCAGGCCGGCGGCGCGTGCCGCCGCACCGAGCACAGCGGCGCGCAGGGAGGCGTCGGCCGAGCCGGCGGTGGTGTGCACGTGCAGGTCGAGGACGATGCCGCCCGCCATCAGCGGCCCCGGTAGACAGGCGGGCGTTTCTCGGCGAAGGCGCGCGGCCCTTCCTTGGCGTCCTCGGTCTGGCGCAGGGCGAACTGGATCGCCTGCTCCAGGCGCAGGCCGTCCTGGATGTGCATGTACTGGCTGCGCACGGCCAGCTCCTTGATGGCGCGCACCGCCAGC
>JBHOQW010000264.1:0-1023 GCA_042408665.1 Dehalococcoidia bacterium | reverse complement strand
CCCGCCATCTCGTCGGCAAGGTCGACGTTCGCCGCCTCCAGCGCGCCGACCCGCACGGCGCCGCCCCCATCCTCACTGGGTGGTGCCAGCTGCGGCTCGCCGGAGGCCGCCGTCGCGATGAAGAGCCCGTCCCCCACCGCCAGCAGCCCCTGCGGGTTTATGAACCGGGCGAGCTGGAGCCGGCCGGCGGCCTGGGTGCGCCCACCGGCCATCACCGCCAGCACCTGACCGCCCGCGGCGATGCGCAGGCCCACGGCGCTGTCGGGGAGGGTGATATCCGGCAGGGCGTTTCCCGCCGCATCCACGAGCCGCCCCTGGGCATCGCGGCGGAACGCCCCGGAGCGCGTGTACGCCTCCGTGCCGTCCGGTCGCTGGACGACGAAGAACCCCTCACCGTCGATGGCCAGATCGGTCGGCACGCCGGTCTCGTGAATGGGACCTTGGCTGAACACGGCCGCCGTCGGCACCTGACCGCCCAGCGGCGGCACGGGCGCGCCCGGCTCGGACGGGGCCACCGCACCGTGCTCGAGCAGGGCGCGGAAGGCCTTGAAGCCCGGCGTGGTGACGTTGGCGATGTTGTGCGCGAGGACGTCGAGCTGCTGCCCCTGGCGCAGCATCCCCGCGCGGCTGATATCGATGGCTCGCAGCACGCGCCGCCTCCGACCGGTGTTCCCCGGCGCGCCGTGACGCGCCGGACCATCGGACCGCACCTATTACAGCGGCGCGGGCCGTGGGCGAGGTATCCGTCGATTCCCCTACGGACGGGGGGAACGGTCCCTATCGGGGTGCGCGCGTCACCCGCCGGCGCCCGCCGGGTGCCCGGCGCGGAAGCGCGGCATCACCTCGCGCGCGAACCGCTCCAGGGAGCGCACGATCTCCGGGTCGTCCGGACGCAGGCCGAGCGGCACGCCCCAGGCGATCAGCTCCGTCACCGGCACGCGCTCCCGGTAGGCGGCGATCTCGCGCGCGATCTGGTCAGGGGTGCCCAGCAGGTAACGCCCCTCCAGGATTGGCACCACCGGG
>JBHOQW010000261.1:0-25866 GCA_042408665.1 Dehalococcoidia bacterium | reverse complement strand
GCCGTCCATGGATCGGGTGCGTCGCGGCGAGTTGCCGTGGACGAATCTGGACGGCCTGCACCGAATGTCCCTGGAGGAACTGCTGCCGCGCTTCGGCCTGGACGGGCTGAGCGAGGCGGAGCGCGACCACCTGAACCGCGTCTGGCACCGCCTCCGCCCCTGGCCCGATGCCGTGCCCGGGCTCACGCGCCTGCGCACGCGCTACATCCTGGCCACGCTCTCCAACGGCAATGTGGCTCTCCTCACCAACATGGCCAAGCGCGCCGGCCTGCCGTGGGATTGTATCCTCTCCGCCGAGCTGGTGCGGGCCTACAAGCCCGACCCGATCGTCTACACCTCGGCGGCGGCCTTCCTCGGCCTGCCGCCCGATCAGGTCATGATGGTGGCGGCGCACCCCGCCGACCTGCGCGCCGCCCGCGCCGCCGGCCTGCGCACCGCGTACGTGCCCCGACCGCTGGAATGGGGACCGACGCACGCTCCTGAGCCCGTGCCCGCGGGCGAGTTCGACGTGACGGCACAGGATTTCCTGGACCTGGCTGACAAGCTAGGGGCGTAGGTGCTCGCCAGCGGCGGCACATGGTCGCGCGGCCGTCGGTTTGTCGCGCGGCGCCGGCCTACGGTACAGCAAGAGCGCCGGTCAGCCCAGACTCAGGCGTGAGCGTCGGCATGCCGGAGCGACTGCCCCCTCACACCGGGCCTCTCCGGTGCGGTAGACTGGCCCCGACCGTGCCGGGAGACAGCATGATGCGGGCGGATGCGGCGACCCAGGGACGAACGGCGCTCCGGCGGAAGGCGGCTGACCTGCCCCGCATCGGCATGCTAACGCTGGCCCACCTCATCAACGACTCGTATGGCAACTACGTCGCCATCCTGCTACCGCTGCTGCGCGATGACCTTCATTTTTCACTCGGTTTGGCCAGCGCGTTGGTCACGGCCAACACCATCACCTCTGGCGTCATCCAGCCGCTCCTGGGCTACGTGGCCGACCGCTGGGCCACGCGCCTGATGAGCGTGG
This sequence comes from Dehalococcoidia bacterium, assembly GCA_042408665.1. Lineage (GTDB taxonomy): Bacteria > Chloroflexota > Dehalococcoidia > CAUJGQ01 > CAUJGQ01 > CAUJGQ01. The sequence goes on along the minus strand of JBHOQW010000261.1, from coordinate 24,851 downwards.
CCGGCATCCTCATGGCCGCGGCCGGCGCGTCGCTGCTGGGGTTGGCGCCGCACTACCTGGTGCTGGTGGCGCTGGCCATCCTCAGCGGGCTCGGTACCGCCGTCTACCACCCGCAGGCGGCCGCCATGGTGGTGGCGGTAGCCGGTGAGCGGCGGGCGACGATGATGTCGCTGTACCTCATGGGCGGAAACGTGGGCCTCGCCACCGGCCCCTGGCTGGTGACGCTGCTGGTGGAGGAACGCGGCCTTCACGCCACCTGGCTGATGCTCATCCCCGGTGCGCTCGGCGCGCTTATGCTGTACCAGTTCGCGCCGCGGCAGTGGTCGCCGACACCCCCCGGCAGCGGGCCGCCCCTGTGGAGCGTGCTGCGCCGCCACCGCGGCATCCTCAGTCGATTGCTTGCCGTGGTGGCCACGCGCTCATGGGCCCACTACACCCTGCTGGCGTTCCTCCCGCTCTATCTGCGCGACCTGGGCGTGGGCGCCAGCGAGCGCGCCGGCATCGTCTTCCTCATCACCTTCGCCGGCGCCTTCGGCGGCGTGATCGGCGGTTACCTAGCCGACCGCTGGGTGAGCCGCCGCACGGTGATCGTGGGCTCGCTACTGATCGCCACGGGGTTCACCTTCCTGCTGCTGCACAGCGCGGGCTGGCTGCGCTGGGCCTGGGCGGCGCTCACCGGGATGACGCTGCTGGGCAGCTTCTCGGTGCTGACCGTCAAAGGACAGGAGGTTTTGCCGCAGAACGTGGGCCTGGCCTCGGGGTTCATGCTGGGCCTCACCATCAGCCTGGGCGGGCTGTTCGTGCTACCCATGGGCAGCGTGGCCGACTACGTGGGGCTGGCACCGGTGATCCACCTGGCAGTGGTGTTGCCACCGGTGGCTGCCCTGCTGGCCCTGGCCCTACCGGACTGACAGCACCGGACCGACCAACTGACCTAACACGGAGGACGCCATGACGGAGCGTCAATCGCTGGAGGCTTGGGGCTCGCTCCCGGCCGTGTCGCCAGAGGTGTGGGCGATCGCCCGCGATGTGGTGGGCTATCGGCGGCACGCGCACCGCTTCCCGGAGGTGAGCTGGGAGGAGCGGGAGACGCAGCGTTGGCTCATGGCCACCCTGGAGGGGTTCGGTATCACCGAGCTCACCCCCATGGCCGGCACCGGCCTCAAGGCGGTGGTGCGCGGCGCGCGCCCCGGTCGGACGGTGCTGTGGCGGGCCGACATCGATGCCCTGCCCATCCAGGAGGAGGTGGAGGCGTCGTACACGTCCACACGGCCGGGCGTGATGCACGCCTGCGGCCACGACAGTCACATCGCGGTGGCGCTGGGCCTGGCCCGGCTGCTGCAGGCGGAGCGGGAGACGCTGGCTGGCACCGTGGTGTTCGCCTTCCAGCCGGCGGAGGAGGTGGGCGGCGGCGCCCGACCGATGATCGCCGAGGGGGTGCTGGACGACCCGCCCGTGGCGGAGGTGTTCGGCTTTCACGCCGATAGCTCGGTGCCGTGCGGCGCCATCGCCGTCTCGCCGGGGCAGTTTTTCGCCGCGCCCGGCACATTCGAGCTGGTGATCCGCGGCCGGGGCGGCCACGCCGGGCTGCCGCACCGCTCGGTGGACCCGGTGGTGTGCGCCGCCTACGTGCTCACGGCCCTGCAAACCGTGGTCAGCCGCAACGTCCCCCCCCGACCGCGCCGGCGTGCTCAGCATCGGCCACATCGAGGGCGGCACGCGCGGCAACATCATCCCCGACGCGGTGCGCATCGAGGGGACGCTGCGCGCCTTCGAGCCGGACACAATGCGCCTTATTCAGTCGCGCTTCGAGCAGGTGATCAAGGGCGTGACGGAGGCATTCGGCGCCGACTACCAGCTCTCCTATCGCGAGGGACTGCCCGCCGTGGTCAACGATGCCGCTTCCACCGCGCTGGTACGCGAGGTGGCCGCGGCGGTGCTGGGGGAGGGGAACGTCCTCCCGGACCGCACCACCATGTCCGATGACATGGCGCTGTTCCTGCAGGCGCGCCCCGGCTGCTACTTCCTGCTGGGGGTGCGCAACGAGGCGTGGGGCATCGTCGAGCCAAACCATTCCCCGCGTTGGGACCTGGACGAGCGCGCGCTCGTGCTGGGCATCGAGCTGGGCCGGCGTATCCTGCACGCGGCTCTGGGGCGGCCGCTCGCCTCCGACGAGACCCTAATTTCGGCCCGCGCTCACCCCTAAACGGCACCATCGGTGCCGTTTCCCGTTGACAGAAGGGCCGTCCATCGGACTAAATGACCAAAGCGGTGCCGGCCGACGACGGAACGGCTCGACCGCTCACGTGACCGCGGATGCCCCACGTCGCGCGACGAGTCCGCGGTCGCCCTGGGAGCGGCCTCGTGCAGCGAGCTATCCTCGCCCTCGGCGCAGCGCTAACCCTTGCCCTGGTCGGGCTGGCGCGTGCGCCCCTGGTCCACGCCCAGACGGCCGTGCTCAAGCTGCCGTTTGCTGCCGGCACGAGCTGGCGCATCATCCAGGGATACGAAGGCGGCACCCACGGCACGGGCCCGGAGCGATATGCCCTGGATCTGGTGCGCGAGGGCGGGCCCACGGCCGGCACCGAGGTGCTGGCCCCGGCGTCCGGTACGGTGTGGTGGATGAACCCGCCCGGCACGGGCAACGGCTGTCTTCTGATCAAGATCGACGGCGGTAACGGGCTCATCGTGGAGATGTGCCACATCATCGCCCGGCCGCTGCGCATCGACCAGCACGTGGAGCTGGGGCAGCTGGTTGGCACCGTGGGGCCGGACGGCGCGGTGGGCAACAACGGTCTGGCGCACCTGCACCTGTCCTTGCACCGCACCCCCGATTTCGGCGTCACGCGCATCCCGGCACCGTTCGCACCGCCGGACGGCCTGCCTCTGGAAGGCATCTCGCTGCCCCCGAACGGCACGCCCAACCAGTACGCCTGCCCTGGTCCCACGTGTCGGGGGGTGCTCACTTCCACCAATGCCGCCGGTTCGCAACCGGCCCTGGCCGCGGTGGCGCCGGTACCGGCCGCCCCGCCGGTGTCGTCGGCTGCGTCACCGGCGGCGCCCGTCGCCCTGCGCGCCGGGGTGACGGCGCGGGTGGCGGCCGGGCCCAATCCAGGCGAGTGCGTGAACGTGCGCGGCGGGCCGGGCCTGACGGCGCCCGTGCTTACCTGCCTGCCCGACGGCGCCTTGGTCACCGTGGCGGAGGGGCCGATGGCGGCGGACGGCCGGCTGTGGTGGCGGCTGGAGGGGTTGGGCTGGGCGGCCGGGGACTACCTGGTCGGCGTGAGCGCGTCTACCCCCGCATTGCGGCCCGGCGGGCGGGCGATCGTCGACGCCGGGGAGGGCGACTGCCTGAACCTGCGCGCCGCGCCCGGCATGGCGGCGCCGGTGCTGGCGTGCCTGCCGAGCGGGGCGCGCGTCACGATCACCGATGGGCCGCGCGCCGCCGACGGCCGCACCTGGTGGCAGGTGGACGGGCGCGGCTGGGCCGCCGCAGACTACCTGCAACCGCGCGACGAGAGCTGAACGCCCCGCGCACGACGATGCACGATGACCGTCATCTCTATCGGCCTGGGTGCCAACCTGGGCAATCGGCTGCGGAACCTCCAGGCCGGTCTGCGCGCGCTGGCGCCGGACGCGCGCACGCTGGCCGTCTCCTCCCTGTACGAGACCGACCCGGTCGGCCCCGCCGGGCAGCCGCCGTACTGGAACGCGGTGGCGCTGGTGGAGACCGCCCTGGACCCGTCTGATCTGCTGGCCCTGCTCAAGCGCGTGGAGTGGCAGATGGGCCGCCGGCCAGGCGAGCGCTGGGGCCCGCGACCGCTTGACCTTGACATCTTGCTGGCGGACGTCGTGGTGCAGACGGCGCATCTCACGGTGCCGCACCCGGCGCTGGCGGAGCGGCCGTTCGTGCTCGTGCCGCTGGCCGAGCTGGCGCCCGACGCCGTGCACCCGCTCCTCGGGCGGACGGTCCGCGAGTTACGCGCCCTGGTCAGCGGCGAAGGGGTACGCCGTCTGGCCGGTCCGGAGTGGCTGTCGGCCCGCGAGCTGCGCCCGCGGCCCTAATCCGGGCGGGCCTCGTCGCTCGGCGTGGCCTGCGCCTCGGGGAACCGCGTCGCCCAGGCGGCGCCGGTCTCCACCAGCACCTCGGCGGCCAGGGCCACCCGCTCCAGGTAGTGGCGGTCAAAGAACGCCGGCCGCCAAGGCCGGAACAGCTCGTCGGACACGATCAGCAAGCTAGCGACCGCCACCCGGCGCACCCGGCCCAGGACGAACATGGCCGCGGCCTCCATGTCCACCGTCACCACCCCACGCGCTGCGTACCGCTCCACCTTAGGGCGCATCTCGCGGAAGGGGGCGTCGGTGGTCCAGTTGAGGCCGCGCACCGGCTCCACACCGTGCTCGCGGCAGCGGGTCACGAGATCATCGGCCAGCTCGGGCGCGGGTTCGGCCGCGAACTCCGGCGGCACGTAGTGATAGGACGTGCCCTCCTCCCGGATAGCGCGCTCCGGCACCACGAAGGTGCCGATGGGCGCGGACGGTTGCAGGCTGCCGGCGGCGCCAGCGGCGATGATGGCGCGGGCGCCAGCGGCGATCAACTGCTCACAGATGAGGATCGTCCACGGAGCGCCGATGGGCAGAAGGATGACCGAGACCGGTCTGCCCGCGATGGCGCCGTGGGCGAGGGGCACCCGCTCGGGCTCCGTCCATACCGGTGCAGGGACAGCGCCGGTGAGGCGCAGGAGGTGGCGGTGCAGGCGCGGCTGGAAGGCGGCGAGCACGACCGGACGGACGCTCAGGTCGGCCAGCGTCAGGCCGCGGCTGCTGAGGAAGTAGGTGAGCGCGGCCTGGGCGGTGATGTGCTCCTCGGCGTCGAGGTCGGCGTCGTTGCGTTCCCACATGTGCCAGTCGCTCCCGGCGCACCGCGGTGGCGCCCTGCATACGAAAGGGCGGCGCCACCGCAGCGCCGCCCGTCGCCCGTTCAGGTGCGCCTGCTCACCCGCTCGACGCCGGCGGGCTTTCCAGCTCGGGTTCGGGCAGGTCGCTCTCGGTCGTGAGCATGGTCCAGCCGACCCAGATCGCCAGCGCGGACAGGCCGGCGACGGCCAACGCCACCGGGACGGCCAACGCGGTGTAGCTGCGGCGGGCGAGCCCGTACAGGAACAGCAGGAGCTGCAACGCCGCACCGGCCATGATCAGGATTCCCGTCGATTGCGAGCGGTCCACACCTCACCTCCGCCGGCTCATCTCCCGTGCCCTGGACTGCGGCGAGAACTGACCGCTACCGCGCCTCCATCTGCCGGCGCAGGTCCGGGGGCAGCAGATTGGGGATGGTATCTTCGATGGGGTAGCGTTCATCGCAGCGCGCGCAGTAGAGCGAGCCGCGCACGATCTCGACCTCGTTTTCTTCCTCCACCGTGAGCTGGAGCTCGCCCTTGCACACGGGGCACACGAGGATGTCCATCAACTCACGGCGCATACTCCCTCACCTTGCGCGTACCGCTCTCGGAGCCGGGCCGGTGAGAATCGTAGCAAGGTACCTGCCGGCGGTCAAACCGCGTGCCCCGGCACGGCTCATTGGACCGGCAGCGGTGGCGTTCGTACAATGCCGATGCACCCGTTCACGATCGTACGAGCGCCTCGGATGCCAGAAGCGGCCGCGTCGCGCAGGGTGGAGTTGCACCGTCGGGTGGCCATCATCCGCCCGGACGTGATCGACGTGCGCCCCTCGCGGGCGGCGCTGCTGAAGCCGCTGGTGTGGTTCCTCATCGGCGCCGGCGCGTTTGCCGGCATTGCCTTTGGCCTCGAGCGCCTACCCGTCTCCGTGCTGGTGGCGCTGTTGATCATCGCCGTGGTGACGATCCCCTCGGCTGGCCTCGGCGTGGTGTACGGGCTGTTTGGCTCCCACGTGGTGTTCGATCGACGCAAGCAGTCCGCGACCTGGCAGCAGGGGCTCATCGGCCTCGGCATCGGCACACAGGAGCTGGTACCGTTCTGGAAGATCGCGGCCATCGTGGTGGAGGAGGCGGGCGCCAGTCCGGAGAGCGGCGGGGCGCCGGTGGAAGAGCTGGCGCAGTGGCAGATCGTGCTGGAGAAGACGAACGGCCGGCGACTGGTGGTCGGCGGGGCGACGGCACCGCGCCCGCTGGCTGAGCGGGCGTTGGCCGCCGTGCGCGAGGTGGCCGAGGCGATCGCGGCGCTGACCGGTGCGCCGCTGCGCCTGCCTGAGGCCACGACGGGTACGGCGGTGAGCAACGGGGTGGGCCGCCGGCCTGCCTCGCGGCGCCGGGCACGCGCCCGCTGAGCCTCGGCCCCGACCGGCAGGGGATGCGTTGTGAGCATCGAACGGGAGATCCTGACCTGCTTCGCCACCATCGTGGTGGTCGGCCTGAGCGCCGACCCGACGCGGCCCAGCTACCGGGTGAGCGCCTACATGCGGTGCCAGGGGTACCGCATCATCCCCGTCAACCCGGAAGCGCGTGAGGTGCTCGGCGAGCGCTGTTACCCGGATCTGGCGTCGGTGCCGGGGCCCGTGGAGTTCGTGAACGTCTTCCGGCGGGCGGAGTTCTGCCCGCAGGTGGCGCGGGAGGCGGTCGCGGTCGGCGCGCGGGCGCTGTGGCTGCAACTGGGGATTGTCTCACCGGAGGCGCGCGCCATCGCCGAGGCGGCCGGGCTCCTCTACGTCGAGGACCGCTGCGTGATGGTGGAGCACCACCGGCACGGTCTCGGCCGGATCGCCTGATAGTGGGCGGTCGGTGCCGCAACCGCCCGGCGCGCGGGGGCAGCGGCCCCGCCGGTCTCGCATGCTTCCCTCACGCCGGGGAGGACGCCGGCGCCAGGTGGTCGTGGATGTGTGCCTCTTTGGCGTGCTCCGCCTCTTCCTCTTGCCGGTCGTAGTCGTGGCTGTGGGTGAGCGGGGTGTGATTGTGCTCGTGCGTGTGCCAGTAGGTGCGATGCTCCCACTCACCGGCTACCGCGCCCATCCCGCTGCGGTGATGATGGGAAACATGGTAGTGGTCATGGGTATGGGTGATCGCCGGGTGGGTGTGCTCGGGCTCGCGGCCCTGGCCCTCGGTGTACTGCTGCGTGCCTGGCGTCGTCATCGTCGGTGTCCCTTCGTGAACGTGTGGGTGATGTTGGGCCCGGTGGCACGTGCGCCGGCATCGGGGCCGATGCGCGTTTGGACCGGGTTCTACCAGTTACCCTAGCGCGCGACACGCAGGCTGAAACCGCCTAAACGAGGTATCCCGGCCGGCGGGCGCGACTTGACCCTCAGGCGGAGCTTGGGCATGCTACGGTCGCATCGCGCGGCGGCCGCGGCCCGTGTGGGCCGAGCGGCGCGGTCCGGGGTGGATCACGTTGTGCCCCGATGTGTGGGGCGGGGAGGAGTGTCGCGTGGGTAACCGGCTGGAAGGGAAGGTGGCGATCGTCACCGGCGGCGGGCGCGGTATCGGCCGCGCGATCTGCCATCTCCTGGCGGAAGAAGGATGCCGGATCGTCGTCAACGACTACGGGGTGGCGGTCGACGGCACGCAGCCCAGCAGCGGTCCGGCGCAGGAAGTGGCGGACGAGATCAAGGCCAAGGGTGGTGAGGCCGTCCCCAACTTCGGTGACGTGTCGAAGGTGGAGGACGGAGAGGCGATGGTCAAGCAGGCGCTCGACACCTTCGGGCGCTTGGATATCCTCATCAACGTGGCCGGCATCCTGCGGGACCGCATGATCTTCAACATGACCGAGGAGGAGTGGGACGCCGTCATCGCCGTCCACCTGCGCGGCCATTACTGCACGATCAAGCCCGCCTCGGTGGTGATGCGCCAGCAGCGCTACGGGCGCATCATCAACTTCACCTCCATCTCCGGCCTGCGCGGCAACCCCGGTCAGGCCAATTACGGCGCGGCCAAGGCGGGTATCGCCGGTCTGACCCGCGTGGTGGCGCGCGATCTCGGCCGCTACGGCGTGACCTGCAATGCCATCTCGCCGGGCGCGGCCACGCGCATGACGGCCACCGTGCCGGCTCGCACGGCGGAGCTGCGGGCGCGGGTGGCCAGCGGCGGCGCGCCGGCGCCGGCGCCCCCGCCCACCACGGTGCCCACTATGCGCGAGCCGGAGTACGTGGCGCCGATGACGGTGTACCTGTGCACGGACGCGGCCTGGAACATCAACGGCAAGATCTTTTACGTCTCCGGCGGCACGATCTCGCTGGCCTACGAGGAGACGCCGTATCGCACGATCTGGAAGCCGGGCATGTGGACGCTGGATGAGCTGGATATCTTCGTGCCGCAGCTCATGCAGGACGTGGTCAACCCGGCGCCACCGCCACCCGACCTCAACATCCCCGGCCGGCCGGTACCGGCCCAGCCGGCACAGGGCTAATCTGGCGACGAGAGCACACGCACGGCGCGCGGCGCTCGCACCGCGCGCCGTGTCTTTGGGCAGGGCGCGGCCGGAGCGCTACTCGGACTCCGGTGGCCCCAGGGCGAAGATCTCGTCGGGGCGGTAGCCCAGTTTTTCCAGGCACGAGTCCCGCACCCGGCGCAGGACTCTGAGCACGGGTTTGAGCTCGGCCGGGTCCACCACGCTCCAGACGTCTTCGAGCGAGGCGATCGCGGGCCCCCACGCCTTCTCCAACATCCGTCCCCCTTCCTCGGTCAGCTCCAGCCGAACGGCGCGCCGATCCGGCAGGTCCCGTATCCGCCGCACCCAACCGCTCTGCTCCAGGCGGGAGACCAGATCGCTCACGGTGCGTGAGTCCAGCGCCAAGTGCAGGGCCAGTAGGCTGGGTGTGACCGGCTGTGGCAGCAAGCGCACCAGGGTCAACGCTCGGAACTGCACCGGACTGATGCCGTAGGGGCGCAGGCGGTGCTCTGACAGGCGGTAGCTCACGCTGTAGGCATGGTTGAGCAGGCGGGCGGCCATCACGCGCGGCCGGTTGAGGTCGGCGTGCCAGTTGGCGGGGGCCGGGGCCAACTCCGGCACGACCGTCAGCGGGGCACCGCACTGGTCACAGACCTTCGCGATCGGCCGGTTGTCGGCGCCGCACGCAGGACAGGAGCGGGGGTAGCGCATGCAGGAGACCTCCGACACGCGGTATCCGTTCGGCCGCGCGGCCGTTTGGGCTTGCGTCCGCCGTCATGTTTCAGGCAACAGTACCACGCGCCCATGCCAAACTGAAGCGGGCGGATTTTCGGTTTCCGCCGTACGGCAGCGTCGTGCTTCCTTCCCGAAGGTAGGGGTGGCGTGGTAGGATGCAAAGAGAGGCGGCATCCATCGTTGCGCGGCCGTCAGAACCTTTCACCACGTGGAGAGCTGAGAAAAGGAGGATTCAGTGCTGGAGGAACCCGTCGAAGTCGCCGATGTTGCGCTCTTTATTGACCTGGAGAATATCCGCTATTCGCTCCACCATCTCGGGGCGGAGGTCGATCCCATCAAGCTGGTAGAGAAGGCGCGCAAATATGGCAATATCGCCGTAGCCAACGCCTACGCGGACTTCAGTGAGCACCCTGATTGGCTGCGCCGCCAACTGGATGTGGCCGGCATCGCCGTGCGCGACGTGCCGCTGCGTCGCTACCAGACCAACGGCGTCGAGCGGTTTAAGAGCACCTCTGACCTGCACATGGTCATGGATATCATGGAGACGGTGCTTGACCGTCCGAAAGTCACCACATACATTATGATGACAGGCGATAGCGATTTCATTCGGGTGGTGACCTGGCTACGCAACCGCTACCGCAAGAAGGTGGTGATCGCCGGCATTCCGGGCAGTACCAGCCGCGATCTGATCGCCGCGGCCGGTTACGAAGACCCGATCGAGGCGCCATCACCGGGTCCGATCGATGAGGGCGAGCTGATCATCCGCATCGTCAAGATGATGCACGAGCGAAAGCCGCCGCTCGGCTTCTGGACCGTGAAGATGCTGCACCAGTGGACCAACGATCCGCGCAACGGCATCCCCGGCACCAGCTCGCAACACTACGACGCCATCGGCGCCATGCTCCGCGACGGCCTGCTCCGCCAGGTGGTGGTCGATACCGGTGAGCGCACCGTGACCCGCACGTACCTCAACGAAGAGAACGAGGTGGTGCAGGAAATTCTGGAAGAGCTGGCACAACGGCGACGGGCGCAAGAGCAGCAACGCGCGCCGGCCTCGTAGACCGGGGCGGCTGCGGTCGCCGGGCCGACGTGATGGACCCAACGCCGGCCCGGCGTTTCGTGTGCGGATGCTCGACGCGCCGATCGGACGGCGTTCAGTACTGGATGCCGGTTCCCCGTAGGATGGCCACCACCCGGCCGTCGCGCCGGTACACCGTCTCCGTGGTGGTGATCAGCATCGTACCGATGCTGCCCTGGCGCTGCTGGATATCGGTGATCTTGGACGTGGCAGTGAGCACATCACCGGCGCAGATCGTGTCGAAGTACTCGATGTCCGTGCCGCCGTTCAGCCGCCGCTTGAACGGCGTCTGGAAGCGCTGACGGCCGCGCGGACCGCCGAAGGTGGGGTCCGAGGCGGCGGGGTTGTACACGGGCGTGCCCAGGTAGTGCGGCGGCGCCGGCAGCGAGCGATACCCCTTGGATTTAGCGAACTCCTCGTCGTAGAAGATCGGGTCCGTGTAGCCAACGGCCCGCGCGAACATCCGGATGCTCGTCTTATCGACCTCCAGCGTCCACGGTTCGCTCTCCACACCGATAGCGGCGCGCATCTCATCGGTGATGATCGATTCGGTGGTCATCGCCTTCCTCCGCACGTCGTGGTGAGCCGGCTGCCGGGCGAGCACACGACCACGGCCGGCGCGGCACCGGCGCCAGCATAGCAGACCCGGCGCTGAGAGGTGACCCACGCTTGTTGCCCCAGCATCGGTTCCGTACCATGGCGGAGAGCCTATGCGCCGATCCATCCGCACTGTGCTCCTGGCCGTGGCGCTCGCCCTGCTCACGCTCGGGTGGGTGCGCGGCGCCTGGCAGGGCCCCCTGCATACCTACGCCTTTGACTTCTCCATCAACTACACGGGAGCACGGCTGCTCTCGCTGCGCGGCCCCGACCGACCGCTCTACGACCGCGCCACGCTCAAGGCCGAGGCCGCTCCGTACACCGGCTTCGAGCGGCTGTACACGGCTCTGTTCCTCACCTATATCCAGACCCCGATCACGGCGGTGCTCACGCTGCCCGTTGCCCGCCTCGACTTCCATGACGCGCGCCTGGCGTTTCTGATCGTCAGCAACGCGCTGCTGGTGGCGGCGCTCGGTATCACAGTGTTCGCGTTGCGGCCGTCGCCGCTGCTCGTGCTGGCGGCGTTCGCGATTTTGGGGACGTTCGAGCCGATGTGGGAGTCCCTGCGGCTGGGACAGGTGGACGGGATCATCCTCTGCTGCCTAGCCCTGAGCTTCGCCGGTGTGCGCCGTCGCTCCGCCGCGCTCACCGGCCTGCCCCTGTCGCTGGCGGCGATCTTGAAGCTGTCGCCGGTGTTCGCGATCGGCCTGTTCGCCTGGCGGCGGTGCTGGCGCGTGGTGGCGTACGCGGTGGTCGGGCTCGTCGGGCTCATGGTCCTATCCGTGCTGGTGGCGGGCTGGCAGAACAACGTCACCTTCGTCCGCGACATGGTGCCGCGGCTGATGCACGGTAGCCCCTGGTACTACAACGTCTCCATCCCCGGCGCCGTGCTGCGCGCCTACCTGGGCCGCCCGTACTGGGCGTTTGAGGATGAGCCGCCGGCGCTGCCGCTCGCCGTGCGGCTGGTGCTGATCGCCGTCGCGGCGGCGATCGTGGTGGGGGGCTATGTGTGGACCCGGCAGGACGTAGAGGCCGGGTTCATGCTGGCTATCACCTCTGGCATCCTCGTCTCCCCGGTGTCCTGGACGTTCTATACCACCTGGCTCACGCTGTCGTTGCTGTGGCTGGTACGTCGCTACGAAGATCGGCGGGCGTGGGGGCGGCTGGCCATGCTGCTACCGGTCTACGTGCTGATGGCGGTCAAGCTGGATGACCTGGCACGCCTCACCCCGAACATCCACGCTATCCCGCTCAAAGCCGCCGTGCTGCTCGTGTACGCCGGGCTACTGGCCTGGGAGGCGCGGTCGCCCAGGCTCGAGGCGGGGCCGGCGCAGCTCGGCCCGGCGGCCGCCCTGCAGGCAGGCTACCGGTGACGATCCGTGCCGGACGCCAAGGCACCGCCACGCTTCCCGGCGGCCTAGGTGACGCCGACGCCTCGGCGGTGCCGGGGTGGCGTGCCGGCGTCGCCCTGACGGCCCTGGCCCTGGCGATCGAGCTCGTGCTCCTGGTCGGGTGGGTGCGGCCGCTGGCCCTCTGGCGGCACCAGGTCAACCCGCCCGCGGGGGCGCAGATGGTGCCCCTCCTTGGCCAGACGCGGGCGGGCGCGCTGGCGTTTGCCGCGCCGGCGCTGGCGCTGATCGCCCTGTACGGCGCCGCGCTTCTGGTGGCCGGGCGCGTGCGCGGGTCCTGGGCAACGGTCGCACTCGTGGCGTCCGCGCTGTTTGCCGCCACGTTGCTGCCCATGTTTCCCGGCGGCACACAGGACATCTTCCATAACGTCGCCGATGGGCGACTCTTCTGGCGCTACGGCGAAAACCCAACCCTGGTGCCGCCCGCCGCCCACCCCGAGGACCCGTTCTATCCACACCTCTTCGGCTACACCGAGCTGCCGTCGGCCTACGGTCCGCTGTGGTACCTGCTCGCTGGGCCGATCACGGCCCTGGTGGGCGACGGTCTGGTGGCGAACGTCCTGGCCCAGAAAGCCATGATGGCGGCCTTCTTTCTCACCACCGTTGTGCTCGTGTGGTGGACGGCGCGGGTGACGTGGCCGGACAGGCCCGGCATGGCGACCACCGCGACCGTGGCCGCGGGCTGGTGCCCACTCCTGCTCTGGGAGCTGCCCGGCAACGGGCACAACGACGCGGTCATGGTCTTCTTCGCCACGGCGGCGCTGGCCGCGGCGGTGCGGGCACGGTGGCGCTGGGTGTTTCCGCTGCTGGCCCTCTCGGTGCTGGTCAAGTTCACGACGGCGCTGCTCGGCCCGGTGCTGCTCGTCTGGTCGCTGCGACGGGGAGTGCCGCGCCGCGCGTTGGCCCTCGGGTTGGCCGTGGCCGGGTTGGTGGTCATCGCGGCTTACGTGCCCTTCTGGGCCGGCGCGGACACCCTGGCCGTGCTGCGTCGGCCGGGTATGACCTTTATCCTTTCCCCGGCCACGCTCCTGCACGGCGTACTGGCCGGGCGCCTTGGTGAGCCGCTACCCTCGCGCCTGACCTACCTCATCACCGGCACCCTGTTTGTCCTGTTCTACCTTATGGCGCTGTGGCGGGCGCGGAACGGCCCGGCGGGGCTTCTTATGGCCGGGTTTGACGCGGTGTTCGTGTACCTGCTCCTGGCGTCATGGTGGTTCTGGCCATGGTATCTGGCCTGGCTGGCGCCGCCGGCGGCGTGGCTGGCCGGCACGCGCCGCCTGTGGACGTTCGTCGTGATGAGCGGCGCCGCGCTGCTGACGTATGTGTACTGGTGGCCAGACCCACCATGGCGCACGAGCGCGTGGTTTGCCTGGTATATGGTCATCACGGCAGGTGTGTTCGCCCTTCCCGCCGTGCTGTGGGCCACCGCGCTGCTCCGCCCCACACGGCGCGTCTGACGGGCACACGAAACCGCGCCCCGCGCAACGCCGCGCCAGGCATTTCCTGCCGTCGGGCGGGCGGTCGCAGCCGTGGTCAGGCGCGTCGGCCGCGCACGCGCCGTGCCCGCGCCGGTTCCGGCACCTCGCTGGCTCGCGGCTCGGCGCCACCCTCTTCGACGCCCTTGAGGATGCGTTGCAGCTCGTCAACCGACGCCTGCTCGGCCATGATCTGGCCCTCCAGCAGCGTGCGCAGGGCGACGTCGTCCTGGGCGGCGGCCAGCGCGCGGCGGTAGGCCTCGACGGCAGCGGACTCCAGGCGCAGGTTGATGCGCAGCATCTCCGGCAGATCGGTCGCAGCGGCGATCTCCCCCACCTCGGTGGTAGGCACGCCGCCCAGCGCCACGATCTTCTCGCCGATGAGGTGGGCGTGTGCCAGCGCCTCCGCCGCCTCACGCCGGAACATCTCCACGTAGTACGGCCGCTCTAGCCCGTCCACCACCAGGCTCTCATGCGTGTACTGGAGCACCGCCGTGTACTCCAGTGACAGGATGTGGTTCAGTTCGGCGATGACCTGTTCCTTGTCCATGGAGGCCCCTCCCCCCTCTGGTTCCTCTGGTTCGATCTCGCTCAAGCGAGGCGCGTGAGCGCCCGTGGGCAGAGTCACGCTACCACATCGCGCGTAGCAGGGCGGCGACTTCGTCTGGGCCAGAGATCGGGCGCACGCCGCTCCGAGCCTGCGCCTCCGGGAAGGCTGCCTGGGCGATAGCCTCGATCTCATCCTGTCCCACCCCCACATCGCGCAGGCGACGCGGCAGGCCGAGTCGGTCGATCAACCGTTCCAGGGCCTCGGCGGCGCTGGCCGCCGGCGGCGCGCCCTCCCACGTCATGGCGCTCACGAGCACGCGCTGGCGCGCGCCGGTCTCGTGCTCCACGAAGCGCAAGACGTGCGGCAGGGTGATGCAGGAGGTGATCCCGTGTGGCACGTCGCAGCGGGCGCCGATCTGGTGCCCGAGGGCGTGGCTGAGGCCACCGCGCACGCTGGCCGGGCTGAACACCGACATCCAGGCGGCGATCTGGCACTGCTGGCGGGCGGCCAGGTCGGACGGGTTGTCGGCGGTGACCGGCAGGTAGCGGAACAGCAGCCGCACGGCTTCTAAAGCGAGCACATCGGTCACCGGCTGGTGGGCCGGGCTGAGGAAGCCCTCCACCGCGTGGTCCAGCGCCTTGATGCCGGTCGAAAGCCACAGCTCACGGGGGGTGGGCAGCGTGACCGCGGCATCGAGGAACACCACGCGCGGTGCCAGGTGATGGTCCCCGGCGCCCGTCTTGATCCGTGTCGTCTCGTCGGTGACACCGTAGAAGTGCGTGAACTCGCCGGCCGAGAGCGTGGTGGGCACGGCCAGGTGGACGGGCGGGACGCCGTCCGGCCGTTCCTGTGCCAGGCGGTGCGCCACCGCCTTGGCCGTGTCGATCGGGCTACCGCCGCCCAGGCTGACAAGGCAGTCGATGCTGGCCAGCCTGGCCAGCTCCAGCGCCTCCTCCACGGTGGCGGCTGGCACGTGTTGACGCGCTCCGGTGTAGCTGGCCGCATGGCGCGGCCCGAGGGCCTGTTCCACGTACCACAGGAGGTCGGTGCGCGTGGCGATGCTGGTGCCGGTAATCACCAGTGCCCGTCGCAGGCCGATCCGATCCAGCTCGGCGCCCAGCCCGCGCAGGCAGCCCGGGCCGAAGCGCACCCGGTCCACGGGGAGAAACTGGAAGGTCCCAGCCGGAGGAGTGGCGTCCATCGGGTCCATTGTAGCGACCGGCCGGCGCCTACGCCCACGGCCGGCATGCGCCACGGGCTGCGGTCGACCGGGCACGCTATAATGCAAGGGCCGGTAAGCTCCGCGCCGGTGATGCCACCATCAGGATGGTCCACGTGCGAGGACCGCGACGTGCCCCGTGGAGCCGTGCCCTGAGCGGCAGCGGCGTCGGCCGGCAGCTCGCGCAGGCGGTGCGCCGGGTGGTCGATGCGCTCCTGCCACCGGCGTCGGGGTCGGTCGCGCCGGGGTTGCCCGCGGCATCCCCAGTGCAGGAGACGGACGTCCGACTGCGTGCCCGTCAGACCCTGGCCGAGGCGCGGGCGCACCTGGAACCGCTTCTGAGCGACGGTCCCGGGCCGGCCGAGGAGGCGGTCGAGCATCCGCTGGCAGAATCGGTGCTGCTGCGCCAGTCGTTGCGCGCCTACACCGACCATGTGGAGCGCCTCCTGGCGGCCGCGGAGGAAGAGCGGCGGGCGCTGCGCACGCAGATCAACCGGCTGACCGAGGAGGTGCTGGCGCTGCGCGCCGAGGTGGCCGAGTTGCGGTTGCGCGTGACGTTGCCCGCATCGGTTAACGCGGCGCCGGTTCGAATGGAGCCACCGACCACCAAGCCGGTCGCGACGCTGACGGCCGATCCGGGTGCCGTCCCCACGGGTGCGGCGGGGGCTGCGGGGGAAGGCGTGCAGCCGCGGGCGACGGTCGATATCCCGCGGGAGGGGTGGATCTTCCCCGCCGGCAGCGTGGGCATCGTGGTGGAGCTGCAACCGCGCCAGCAGCAGCGCCACCTGGACGCCCTCTGCGCACGGCTGCGGGGCAGCGCCGTGGTGGAGCGTGCCGAACCGCTCGCGGCAGACGAGGGGGCAAGTCGGCTGCGGCTGGCGTTTCGGCAGCCCGTGACCTGGGAGCAGCTTAAGGGCGCGATCGAACAGGCGGCCGGCGCGCAGGTGGACACCGCCACGGCCGCCGTGCGGGATCGCGTGCTGCACCTGCGGTTGCGTGCTCCCGCGCCGGCCGGCCCGCGACCCGCACCGCCCACCTCCGTCTCCTGAACGTGGCCCCGGTTCGGCGCCAACCAGGGACGGTCGCGGAGCCGAACGCCGTATAGGCGGAATCATGCATCTGACTCACCTCACCCTTGCCAACTTTCGCAACTTCGCCCGCGTGGAGCTCGATCTCCCCCCCGGGATCAGCGTCTTCTGGGGTGAGAACGCGCAGGGGAAGACGAACCTGTTGGAGGCCGTGTACGTGCTGGCGACCACCCGCTCGCCGCGGGCGGCCTCCGACGCGGAGCTGGTACGCTGGGACGCCGTTGAGGACGGGCTGGGCGCGATGCGCGTGGGCGGACGCGCGCTGCGCGGCCGCACCGAGCTTCAAGTGGAGGTGACGGTGCTGGTGCGGGGGGCGGAAGCCGCTCCGCTGGGGGAGGCGGCGGCGCACGCCGCCAAGCGCCTGCGCGTCAACGGGTTGCCACGCCGCGCCTCCGAGGTGATCGGTCATATCTTGGCCGTGCTTTTTACTGCCCAGGACATCGACCTGCTTACCGGCTCGCCCGCCGGGCGGCGGCGCTACCTGGACATCACGGTAGCGCAGGTCGACCACGCCTATCTGCGCGCTCTGCAGCGGTACCAGCGTGTCATGCAGCAGCGCAACGTGCTTTTGCGCCGGATTGAGGAGGGCCGGGCGCGGCCGGAGCACCTGCTCCCCTGGAACGAGGAGCTGGTGGTGCAGGGGACCGTCATCACGCTGGCGCGGGCGGCGGCGGTGGCGGAGCTCGACCGGCAGGCACGGGAGGTGTACGCCGTCCTCAGCGAGGGGCGGGAGGAGCTGGCTGTGCGCTACGCCCCCCAGCTCGCGGAGGAGTGTGGCGGCGGTCTGCCAGCCACACCGGAGGAGCTGCGCAACCGGTTCCGCGAGGCGATGCAGCGCCGGCAGGCCAAGGAGATCGCGGCGGGTGTTTCGCTGGTCGGCCCGCATCGGGATGACCTGCGCTTCGAGATCGGCGGCCGGCCCGCGGGCAGCTTTGGCTCACGCGCGCAGCAGCGCACCGTGGCCCTCGCCCTGCGTCTGGCCGAGGCGCGTTTCCTGCGCGTGCGCGCCGGTGAGACGCCCGTACTGCTGCTCGATGACATCCTGTCCGAGCTCGATGAGCGCCGTCGCCTCGCGGTCCTGCACACGCTCACCGATGTAGAGCAGGCGCTGATCACGACCGCGGAATTGGACCGGTTCAGCACCGCCTTTCTGGAACGGGCCGCCGTCTACCGGGTAGCGGGCGGCCAAGTCCAGCCGCGGGCCGCAGCGGACGAGGGCGCTGCCGCTCAACCGACGCCCATCGCGGCGGCACCGGGCGAACCATAAGTCCCGCACGACGTGTGGGCCGTCACGGGAGCTTGCCGTCTACCAGCGGGGGCTGTGAGAAGATCGGTGAGTGGACACCCCGCGGCACGATCACGCGGAGGGCGCGCGGCTCGACGGCGAACTCGACCGGCGTGTGAGTGAGCACGTCCCCATCGGCCTGCACGGGAACGGGGTGCTCGGTCTCCACCGTGATCACCCGCCCGGTACGGTAGAGCGTGCCGGGAACGCCGGTGTGCCGCCCGACCACGGTACGGGCGAGGTACACCAGGAACCGGCCGAACCCCTTACCGGTGTACAGCATCAGATCGAGCAGGCCGTCGTCGGCCACGGCGTGGTTGGTGACCTTGATCAGCCCGCCGTAGGAGCGCGTGTTCCCCACCACGGCCATCAGCAGCGGCCCGCTGACCGCTTCGCCGTCGACGCTGACCCGTGCCCGCAGGGGGGCGAAGGTGGTGGCCTCGCGAAAGCCGTGGGCGATGTATGCGGCGCGGCCGAACAGGCGCTTGGCCCAGGGCGAGAGGGTGGCCACGACCGCCGAATCCACGCCGAGGCTGGCCATGAGCAGAAAGCGGTGGCCGTTGCAGATGCCCACATCGACGGCCCGCACCTCGCCGTGGTCGACCAGCCGCGCCACTGCCGTCGGATGGCGCGGTAGTCGGACCTCATGCGCCCACACGTTGGCCGTGCCGGCGGCCACCACCGCCAGCGCCGTGCGTGAGCCGCTCAGGCCGCTGACCGCCTCGCGCACGGTGCCGTCACCACCGACGACGACAACCGCGTCGAACCCACGCTCGGCGGCGTCGCGCGCCAGCCGCTCGGCGTGGCCGGGCATCCGCGTCCAGCATTCGTCTACCTCCCAGCCGCGCAGCCGTAGCCAGGCCGGGCCGGTCGCCAGCCGGTCCGGCGAGGGCAGGGTCCGCGCGGTGGGATTGATGATGAACCGCGCCCGTTTCGGCACTCCGGCCGTCCCCTCCGCGATGACTGCCGGCATCAGCGTAGTGGGACCGGCGGACGGCGGCAACGGCGTGCAGGACCGGCTCAGCGGCCACTGCCGCGCGCGGTCGGACCACGCACCGCGCTGTTCTGGTGGCTGAACACGCCCTCGGGGCTGGGACGGAAGAGCCAAGCGTGCACCATCCAGCCCGTCTCCCGCACGTAGAGGCCGCCCGCCGCGCGACACCCCGCCGCGGAGTTCACGCTCACGATGGGCGAGCCGGCGCGCACACTAAAGCACAGGTCGGTGTGGTAGTGCCACGCCGCCAGCGGGCCAAACGGAGAGGTTGGGGGCGTGTCGTCGCCCGGCCGCTTGGGCAGCGACCAGCTTACCCCCACCAGCTCAAAGCCGCCGTCGGGCGTGCTGTCGTACAGCAGGATGGGCGGGCGCGCCGGGTCAAAGGTGCCGCTGGCCAGCAGGGCAGGGTGGACGAAGTGGGCGCCTAGGCCGGGGATGACCTGGGTGACCTGGATGTAGCCGTCCGCCCGCGCCCGGTTGACGTCGCGGTATTTCTCCGTGGCGGCTCTGGCCGTGCTGAGCGCGGCGTCGGCCGCGCGGATCTGTTCCCAGCTCACGTTGAGCTCCTCGCCATGGGTGTGGCGAGAGGGGTCGAGCGTGGGCTGAGCCGGGGCCGCCGCCCCGTGCGCGTGCCCTTCTGCCGGCGCTACGGCTGCCTGGGCCGGTGCACTGTGCGAGGGTTCACCCTGATGGTTCTGTGCCGGGTCGTGGTGATGCCCCGCGATAGCGCCGGAGCGCGCGGCGAAGCCAAGCGCCCCACCCAACAGGGTGAGGAGGGCAAACGCCGGCAGCACCGACAGGAGCCGGGGTCTCAGCCCATGTCGCCCCTCCCCGGCGGTGACCGAGCTCACGAGCAAACCGCAGGCGCCGAGCACGACGGCCACCAGACCGCCGCTGAACAGGGCGTGGCCGGGATTTTGCACCGAGAGCACGCCCTCACGGGCGGCTAAGTCGGCGTCCCGCGCGTGCAGCCAGGCGTCCACCGCCAAGCCGAGCAGTTGCGCGCCGGCGCCGCCCGTCACCAGTGCCACCGAGATGCGCCGCATCATGGTTTCACCCCTTGGTGTGATATGGACTGGCCACCGCGCGGGATCGTTCCCGCCCCGGCGCCGCGTGCCCGCGATCCGTCATGCTTACTCCACGGCCGACGCTGCGTCCGGGAGCGGCACCGTGCCACCGGTGCGCGTGGCGAAGAATTCCAGCTCTGGCGCGGGGCCCAGGACGATCAACCGGTCGTGCAGGCGCAGCACCTCCTGTGGTGGCGGGGCGGCCCGTAGCTCACCGCCTTCTCGGCGTAGGGCCAGTACCACGGTGTCGGGGCGTCCGCCGAATACCTGGTGGATGGTGCGGCCGGCGAGGCCGGACTCGGCCGTCACGGTGACCTCGGCCAGGATCAGATCGCCTTCGCGGCTGCGAAAGGTGGTGGTCATGAAGTCGACGATCGCCGGTTGGAGTGCGGCCATCGCCATGTGCTGGCCGGCGATGCTATACGGGGAGATCACGCGGTCGGCACCGGCGCGGCGGAGCTTGCTCTCAGCTTCTGGGTGGCCGGCGCGGGCGACGATGAAGATATCCGGTTTGAGGGCGCGGGCGCTGAGCACGATAAAGGTGTTATCGGTGTCGGAATCGGCCGCGGCCAGCAGGCAGGCCGCCCGCTGCACGCCGGCGCGCAGCAGCACCTCGTCGCTGGTGGCGTTACCGTCAATGTGGTCGTACCCGAGGGCGCGCACGAGCGGGTGCACCTGCGGGTTGTGGTCCACTACCACGAACGGCACCCCGCGGCGTTTGAACTCCGCCGCGATCTCCCGTCCCACGCGGCCGAAACCGCAGATGATGTAATGGCCGCGCAGGCCCTGAATGCGCGCCTCCATGCGTCGCCTCCCGAAATAGTCGAGCAGCTCCCCCTCCACCGCGATGGTGACGATCGTGGTCAGCGTGTACAGCGCCCCGCCTACGCCGCCGATGATGAGGGCGATGGTAAAGATCTGCCCCGCGGTGGAGAGCGGATGCACTTCGCGGAAGCCCACCGTGGAGAGGGTGGTCACCGTCATGTACAGCGCGTCCAGCAGCGACCACCCCTCGATGGCCATGTAGCCGGTCGTGCCCAGCACCACCAGCAGCGCCAGCAGGGAGACGGAAACGGCGAGCCGGCGTCGAACGCTCATCGTGGGATCGGGGTGTTGGTGGGGAAGCGGGCGCCCTGCAGGGCGCCCGCCTCGTTGGCCAGGGTGCGGCTAGATGCCGCCGCCGATGCGCTTACGCTTGCTCGTGACGTAGTCCACCAGGATGTACTGGCCTAGCTTGTCCGGCGTCGTGTAGAAGACGCGGCCCTTGTTGATCTTCGCCACCTGGTTGACAAACTCTTTCAGGTAGTAATTCCGGTCAAGCATGAAGGTGTTGATGATAATGCCCTTTTGGGTGCAGCGCTTGACCTCTTTGAGCGTCTCGCGAATGGTGATCGGGCTGGGCGGGTAGGCGAAGTAGGAGCGGCCCTTCTCCAGGTGGGCGGTCGGCTCGCCGTCCGAGATCATGATGATCTGGCGGGTGCCGACCTTGTGCTTGGCCAGCAAGGATTGGGCCAGGATGAGGGCGTGGTGCATGTTCGTGCCCAGGACCGACTCATCCCAGCGCACGTAGGGGAGCTGTTCCGGCTTGAGCTCGCGCGCGTAGGCCGAGAAGCCGATGATGTACAGGCTATCGCGCGTGAACTGGCTGCGGATCAGGTTGTTGAGGGCAAGGGCCACTTTCTTGGCCGCCTGGAACGAGCCGCGCAGGGCCATGGACCACGACAGGTCGAGCATCATCACCGTCGCCGTCTGAGTGAGCTGCTCGGTGCGGTAGACCTCGAAGTCCTCGGGTTGCAGCCGTGCCGGGATGCTTGGTCCGCCCTCGCGGTAGTAGGAGTTGAACAGCGTGCGCTCGATGTCCAGGTGGAAGGGGTCGCCGAACTCGTACCGCTTGGTCTCGTCGGCGCGCTCGCCGCCGGTGCCGCGTTCGCGCACCGCGTGCTTGCCGAAGGAGTCCTTCTTGAGCTGGGCGTAGATCTCGCCCAGAGCCTTCTGCCCGATCTTGCGCGTGCCGCGCGGCGTCAGCTCCCAGGTATTGCCGCGGCGGCGGATGTAGCCGGCGTCCTCTAGGATCTGCAGGAACTGGCGGAGCTGGCGCAGGGTCTCAGCGGCCTCCTCGCCCAGGATCTCCGCCAGCTTCTTCTCGTCGATCTCATCGATATCGCCGCCGTACTGCGTGCGTTCGAGCTGGCGCTCCAGCTCGTCGATGCCCTGCATGCGCTCCATGAGGCGCATGGCCTCAGCCAGGTCCAGCTCCTCGTCGCCGCGGAACGGGTACTGGTTGCGCAGGTCGCGCATGGGGAACATGTATTCCAGGTTGGTGGCCAGCTCGCTCAGGGCCTGCTGCAGTTCCGGATCGCCGATCTTATCGGCCAGCAGGTCCTGGAGCTGCTGGCGCATGTCCGCCGGCATGGAGTCGAGCAGGTTCTGCATCTGCGCGATCTGCGCCTGCATCTGCCGGATGAGATCGTCGAGCGACTGCGGTGGGTTGTTGCCGAACAGGTCGCCGTACTGCTGCATGAACTGGTCGAAGTCCGGCTCCCCTCCGGCCATCTTCTCCTGGAGCATGCGGTTGAGGTCCCGCACCATCTGCTTGATCCGCTCCAGTTGTTCCGGCGTCATGCCCTGGATCTGGTTGTAGAGATCCTTGAAGAAGGTGTCCATCATCGCCTTCTTCAGCATCTCCATCAGTTCCTGGAACTTGGCGCGGGCCTCGGGGTCCATGAACTCGTAATTCTGCAGCTCACGCACCGCGCCGGCTAGATCCGAGGGCAGGTTATCGAGGAACTGCTTCTTCCGCTCGGCGATCTGCCGCAGCATGCGGTTGAACTCGCCCGCCTGGTCGTCTGCGCCGCCGCGCTGCCCCTGCTGACCGCCTGGGGACTGCTGGCCCTGGGCGCCCCCCTGCTGGCTGCCCTGCTGTCGTCCGGACTGGCGGTCCTGCGGGCCCCCGCCGCGGTCCTGTTGGCCGAGACCGCTGCGCTCGGCCTCCTCCATGGCCCGTTGGGCGGTTTCCAGGGCCTCTTGCAGCGCCTTATCGAGCGCGGAGAGCGCGTCCTCCTGCCCGCCCTGCTGGGGGGAACCCGCCTGGGGTTCGCCGGACTGCGGGCCTCGCTCGCCCTGCAACGCCTCCTGCAGGCGGCGGTCGATCGTCTCTCGCTCCATCTGGACGATCTCGTTGAGACGGTTCTTGATGTCGTCGAAGACGGAGGAGAGGTTGTAGCGGTCGAGCATCTGACGGCGCTGCTGGCGGAGTTGCTGGAGCAGGTCGCGCAGGCCCTGCAGACGCTGACCCATCGGGTTGCGCATCCCGCGCTGGAGGAGGTTGCGCAGGGCGTGCTGGAGGTCGCCGAAGTTCATCAAATCGTCGGTGAGGTTCTCCAGCACCTGGTCTGGGTCAAGCGGCGGGATCTCCTGGCTGCCGTCCCACTCGGAGTAGCGGTAGATGGTCATGGCGCCGTCCCTTCCATTCGACCGCGTGGTCCCACGCAGCGCACATGTCGGGTGCGGTGCTCGCCGCGGCGTCGTGCCCCGGCGTGCCGGCGCTCAGCCGCGGTACTGCACCCGCCCCGAGATCTTGTCCTTGTTCAAGCGCTTGTTGAGGTGCAGGCCCTCGAGCACGAACTCGATCGCCGAGGCCACGTGGGCCGGGCTGCGCGAGGGCAGCACCTTCTCGATGGCGCGGCCCAGCGGCTCCACCTGGCGCAGCAGGCGCATGTAGTCCTCGGCCGGCATCTGGTCGGACACCTCCACGGAGATGCCGGACTTGAAGCGCTGCACCACGCTCTCCAGCTCGCCGATGTTGAAGTTGCGGTTGAAGACCGTTACCACCGCGCCCTGGATGAGCTTCTCGATGATCTGCTCCTCGCGGCCGTCCTCCACGGTCTCCAGCTCGATCTTGCCCGAGATGGCGGGGATGACGTACGGCAGGTCGCTGACGCGCGGCACTACCTCGGTTTCCCCCAGCCGGATGGCGCGCCGCATGGCGTTGGCCAGCAACGACTCGTAGTTGGCGATGCTGGCGCGCACGGAGACGCCGGAGCGCTGATTGACGTCTGGCGAGCGGCGCGCCAGACGGGTGATCTCGGCCACGATCTCCTTCATGAACTGCGGCACGGAGACCGTGTAGTCCCGGTCATCGAACGTGGCGCGCTCGCGCTCCATGATGTCGATCTCGTACTCGACGGTGCGCGGGTAGTGCGTGCGGATCTGCGCGCCGTAGCGGTCCTTGAGCGGCGTGATGATGCGGCCGCGGTTGGTGTAGTCTTCCGGGTTGGCCGAGGCGACGATGAAGACATCCAGCGGCAGGCGGATGCGGTAGCCGCGGATCTGGACGTCACGCTCCTCCATGATGTTGAGGAGGCCGACCTGGATGCGCTCGGCCAGGTCCGGCAGCTCGTTGATGCAGAAGATGCCGCGGTTGGTGCGTGGGATCAGCCCGTAGTGGATCGTGAGCTCGTCGGACAGGTAGCGGCCCTCAGCGACCTTGATCGGGTCCACCTCACCGATCAGGTCGGCGATGGTGATGTCGGGCGTGGCCAGCTTCTCGCCGTAGCGTTCCTCGCGCCGCGCCCAGCGGATGGGGGCGTCGTCGCCGAGCCGCTCGATGATCTGCCGACCGACGGGCGAGATCGGCTTGAAGGGGTTCTCGAGGAACTCCGGGGCGAGCACCCTGCGGACGCCGTTCTCCTCGATCTCCACCGGCGCGAGCGTGGGGGTCTCCTCGTCCAAAAGCTCCACGAGCGAGCGAATCATGCGCGATTTCGCCTGCCCGCGCTCTCCGAGGAAGATGATGTCCTGCCCGGCGAGGATGGCGTTTTCGATGGCCGGGATGACGGTCTCCTCATACCCGATGATACCGGTGAACAGCGGTTCGCCGCGCCGGATCTTCTCGATGAGGTTCTTCCGCATCTCCTCGCGGACCGGGAGGACCTTGTACCCGGAGGCGCGCAGCTCACCAACGGTCCTGGGCTTCTCAAGCACTGTCACGGTCGCTTCC